>NZ_CP134351.1:1657500-1780000 GCF_056530425.1 Leuconostoc sp. C5
AACACTTTTGTAACTCTTATATATCAGTCCTACAACCCCAACATGCAAGCACGTTGGTTTGGGCTCTTCCCCGTTCGCTCGCCGCTACTTAGGGAATCGATTTTTCTTTCTGCTCCTGCTGCTAATGAGATGTTTCAGTTCACAGCGTATTCCGTCAAATATCCTATGTATTCAGATACAGACAACTCTTACGAGTTGGGTTTCCCCATTCGGAAATCTTTGGGTCATAGCGTACTTACCGCTCACCAAAGCTTATCGTAGTTAGTCACGTCCTTCATCGGCTCCTAGTGCCAAGGCATTCACCACGCGCCCTTATTAACTTAACCTATACAACCGAAGTTGTGGTTTAAGTTTATGAGTTGGTCATTTTTCAGACCTGCGATTAAACCGTTCTTTTTAAAGAACTTTTTGTGTTGTTTCTCGGTTCATTTTAGTGCAATCTTACGATTGCTTTTAAAAGAATTTGTTACTATTCAGTTTTCAATGTACAACATGCTAGCCTTTCGACTAGCTATGGAGAATAGCGGGATCGAACCGCTGACCCCCTGCTTGCAAAGCAGGTGCTCTCCCAGCTGAGCTAATTCCCCATAGGATCACTTTGAGACCATGATACCTATTAAAGTATCACACTCAAAACTAAACAAAACTTTGAAACAAACAAATTGACACTTAAGTCCCTGTCGCTTTCCGATTATCCTTAGAAAGGAGGTGATCCAGCCGCAGGTTCTCCTACGGCTACCTTGTTACGACTTCACCCCAGTCATCTGTCCTGCCTTAGACGGCTCCTTCCTAAAAGGTTAGGCCACCGGCTTTGGGCATTACAAACTCCCATGGTGTGACGGGCGGTGTGTACAAGACCCGGGAACGTATTCACCGCGGCGTGCTGATCCGCGATTACTAGCGATTCCGACTTCATGTAGTCGAGTTGCAGACTACAATCCGAACTGAGACGTACTTTAAGAGATTAGCTCACCCTCGCGGGTTGGCAACTCGTTGTATACGCCATTGTAGCACGTGTGTAGCCCAGGTCATAAGGGGCATGATGATCTGACGTCGTCCCCGCCTTCCTCCGGTTTGTCACCGGCAGTCTCGCTAGAGTGCCCATCTGAATGCTGGCAACTAACAATAAGGGTTGCGCTCGTTGCGGGACTTAACCCAACATCTCACGACACGAGCTGACGACGACCATGCACCACCTGTCACTTTGTCTCCGAAGAGAACACTTCTATCTCTAAAAGCTTCAAAGGATGTCAAGACCTGGTAAGGTTCTTCGCGTTGCTTCGAATTAAACCACATGCTCCACCGCTTGTGCGGGTCCCCGTCAATTCCTTTGAGTTTCAACCTTGCGGTCGTACTCCCCAGGCGGAACACTTAATGCGTTAGCTTCGGCACTAAGAGGCGGAAACCTCCTAACACCTAGTGTTCATCGTTTACGGTGTGGACTACCAGGGTATCTAATCCTGTTTGCTACCCACACTTTCGAGCCTCAACGTCAGTTGCAGTCCAGTAAGCCGCCTTCGCCACTGGTGTTCTTCCATATATCTACGCATTCCACCGCTACACATGGAGTTCCACTTACCTCTACTGCACTCAAGTTAACCAGTTTCCAATGCCATTCCGGAGTTGAGCTCCGGGCTTTCACATCAGACTTAATAAACCGTCTGCGCTCGCTTTACGCCCAATAAATCCGGATAACGCTCGGGACATACGTATTACCGCGGCTGCTGGCACGTATTTAGCCGTCCCTTTCTGGTATGGTACCGTCAAACTAAAATCATTTCCTATTCTAGCTGTTCTTCCCATACAACAGTGCTTTACGACCCGAAAGCCTTCATCACACACGCGGCGTTGCTCCATCAGGCTTTCGCCCATTGTGGAAGATTCCCTACTGCAGCCTCCCGTAGGAGTTTGGGCCGTGTCTCAGTCCCAATGTGGCCGATCAGTCTCTCAACTCGGCTATGCATCATTGTCTTGGTAGGCCTTTACCCCACCAACTAACTAATGCACCGCGGATCCATCTCTAGGTGACGCCGAAGCGCCTTTTAACTTTGTGTCATGCGACACTAAGTTTTATTCGGTATTAGCATCTGTTTCCAAATGTTATCCCCAGCCTTGAGGCAGGTTGTCCACGTGTTACTCACCCGTTCGCCACTCACTTGAAAGGTGCAAGCACCTTTCGCTGTGCGTTCGACTTGCATGTATTAGGCACGCCGCCAGCGTTCATCCTGAGCCAGGATCAAACTCTCAATTTGAAAATTTGAAGATTGCTCTTCGATTAAACTGACTATATTTCGCTATATCTCTATAACGTAATCCGTTTATTGTTTGTTACGAATTGACTTCGCAAATTTGTTTTTGTTACTTTACGTAACAGCTACAGATTCGTTTGTTCAAAGTTTTGTTCAGTTTTCAATGTGCTACTCGTTGTCGCTGAGACAACTATATTATCTTACCACGCTCGTTTCGCTTTGTCAACTACTTCTTTTAAGAAGTTTTCGTCGACCTCACTGCCCTTACGTTGCTGCTTCGTAAGAAACAACTCCTATAACTATACTCGCTTTATTAAAAAAGTCAACCTTTTTTTCAATTTTCTTCAAAACTGACAAATAATGTGGTTTTTAAGGTTTTTAAGAGCTCATGAATCTTATTGGCCGGCATGAATTTAAGTTTAAAATTTAATTCTTGTTCAATCTTCTCAGTATCTTTTACCTCAAAAGAATAAATTGATAACAACTCACCCTCAACTTCCACGCTAGTCAATTCACCAAGACGCCAATCATCAAAATTTACTGCCCCCAACTCTTTTAAACCGCGTAGTGCTGCTCCCAAGGATGTATCATTATTGTGTTTATGCATCTTTGTAGTGAAGAACTGGTAGCCATTTTCTTTTTTTTGTACCAAAAAATAAGGTAGATTATCTTTCACTGCAATTGCTGTAACTGCTATCAACGACATATTTACTCACTTTCCGAGACGCTCAAGTGCCTCTTCAATCCATTCATTCTGTTTATTAGCAATAGATGTAAAGCCGTATTCTAAATGATAGTTTGTCCAAAAACGTTTTTTAAAATTGTGGTTTTTGCCCATCATTTTTTTGTTAGTGTTTATCATTTCATCTTGACGCAATGATAAACTTATTTTGCCATTATACTGTTCAATATCCATAATTACGATATTGACTTCTTTGCCCACTTTTAATTCACCATTCAAATCACGGACAATACCAGATTTACATTCCGAAATATGAATTAATCCTTGTGTGTGATCGTCTAATGATACGAATGCCCCATATGGTTGAATCCCTGTTATGCGTCCTTTTAGTTTTTGACCTACAGAATACTTCATTATTTTGCCTCTATGTTTCATTATATCATGGTCTCTTAGTTGTTCGTTCTTTTGAACAATAAAAAAAGCAGGTTATGCACCTGCTATCTCAATCGTATTGATAACTACGTCTACACGTGGCTTATCCGCCATATCAACTTTTACTTTCGCTATTTCATCGACAATATTTAATCCTTCAATCACTTGACCAAACACAGTATGTTTGCCATCAAGCCATGGTGTACCACCTTTTTGTCGATAAAAATCAGCTACCTCTGCCGGTAAATCACGCAATGCCGAAACCATTTGTGATGGAAAATTAGATGCCTGTACAATAAAGAACTGCGATCCATTCGTATTAGGACCAGCGTTAGCCATCGAAAGAGCCCCATACGTATTAAACAAACGATCGCTAAACTCATCTTCAAAACTGCCGCCCCAAATACTTTCACCGCCCATACCGGTTCCTTCAGGATCGCCACCTTGAATCATAAAGTCACTGATCACACGATGAAAAATGCCATTGTTGTAATATCCATTTTTTGCATGTGTAATGAAATTTTCGACAGTTTTTGGCGCAATATCAGAAAACAATTTAATTCTAATATCACCCTTATTTGTTTTAAAAATTGCAACAGGGCCACTATAATTAGCAGCGTCTAATTGTGGATAATCTACCATGAATTTTCTCCTAAAATTATAAAAAACGCCTAGTGGCGTTTATACTTCGTCTTCAAATTTGGGGTCAATAATGACAGCGCCATTTTCAATTTCTTCTAACGCTTGCCCAACAGACTTATTCGATTCAAATGTTTCTTGAGTTGCTGGTAAACCAGCATCCAATTCACGAGCACGCTTTGCGCCTAAAGCAATTAGCTTATAGCGTGAGTCAACTTTTTCTAATAGCTTATCAACTGATGGATATAGTAACATGTCTCTCTCCTTATTGTATCTTATCAAATACACGCGTTACGCGTAGGCGTTCTGCTGTAATGATTGATTTGATTCGTTCAACTGCGTTTGAAACCACATCGTTTTCAACAGCATAATCGTAATTAATCATCATTTTAAGTTCGTCACGCGCCGCTGCAACTCGTTTTTCAATCACATCAGCAGAATCTGTACCACGGCCGACCAAACGGTCGCGTAGATTTGCCAAATCCGGAAGTGTCAAAAATATGTAAATACCTTCTGGCATTTTTGATTTAACTTGCAAGGCACCTTGTACGTCTATTTCCAAAAAAACATCACGCCCGCTCGTCAACGTCTCGTCTATAAAGCTTTTAGGTGTTCCGTAATAGTTGCTGACATATTTTGCATACTCTAACATGTCACCATTATTAATTTTTTCTTCAAACTGTTCACGGGTTACAAAGAAATAATCTTCACCGTCTACTTCTCCAGCACGGGGCTGACGTGTTGTAGCGGAAATCGAATATTGAAAATCAATGCTTTCTTCTTCAAAAATTGCTTTACGTACAGTGCCTTTTCCGACACCTGAGGGTCCTGAAAGTACGATTAATAAACCACGCTGAGTCATAATATTCCTCTTTATAAACTAATAAGAATATTATAGCAATGTACAGCCACAATATCAATGTTAACATAAATACAGCCACTGTAGTGAATATTTGTTCGTATAGACAAATATAGACTTTATAAACAGAATATGCCTATTTATCAACATAATGATCATAATAATATTCAAGAAACGTTTAAGAAACTTTCCATGATTTGCTTATTTGAACATTTGTTCGTATAATAAATTTATACAATAACGAGTGGAGAAGACTGGTATGCAAAATTATATTGTCCAACATCAATTTCAAGCACCATTACATCATTTACTTCAAAAACTTATTAAATACGTTGCTTCAAAAAAAGCAGTGCCTTTAAAGCGCCAATTAAATGCACAGGAAATCATTGTACGATTAGAACTAGCGCTAAATACAACTGATCCTGTAACCGTTCAGCTCAATGATTCTTTGTTCAATGAGCGCATTACGCAGTTGTCTGGATACATTTACCAAAATAATCATGGCCAGCTTTTTGTGCAATCCTATAAGACTCATAAGTTCTCTAATATAACACCAGGAATGATTCGACACATTTCATTTAATTGACTGTCAACCAACCATATGTGTACGTAAAAAAGCACAATCATAGTTGTGCTTTAACTAAGTTTCTCTATATCTTTCATATCTAACTTTTCAAGTAAAGAATTAATCGCAATTACATCAATATAACGATCAATATCAAGAGTCCCTGCTACAAGGTCACCTAATCCTGTGAGGGCTTTTTTACTACTCAAAAAAGTTAAATAAGATTTGACCTCACCACCAATGCCATCTAAATCACGCCACTGTGGTGTCCAATAATCTAACAGATGTTTTTCAGCAAATGCATTTAACAAATTTGCTCGCCATAATTTGTGAGTTGCATTAAACTCGCGTGCCATTCCCTCGTGAAAGGCATGAAGCATATTAATGACATTATCACTGACAACATCTTTAACAGAAGCTTCTTGGAACTTTTGTAGACTTTTATCAGCAAATTCAATTTCTGTTTGCATTTCGTCTGGTGACAACGATGGTTGCAATTTTTGCACATCATCAGTATTCTTCAAAGGCTTCATTTTAGGTGATAGTCCGCGGAATGTTTCATTAATAATTTCAAGATTAAAGTCATCATCATCTTCACTTTCTGACAAAAACTTAAATTGCAGTTCATCAATGGCGTTTGACGTTTTCATCATTTCCGCAACATCTTTACCTTGCCACTTGAAAAAATTAATCGCGATTACCGTGCGCATAATCATACGCCAAAAATTAATATCAAATTTTGGTGCGTGAGCGATAAATCTCTTGTTAACACTACTTTCTTTTACCAAGAATTGTTGCATATCATACAAGACGGGTACCAACAGTACAAAGTAACGCCAATCACGATCATCGCTATTCACTAATGCTGCTTGCATAACCTCGTTCAAATTAACTGTGGCCCGTTCGTTGCTAGTAAATTTTGTAAAATTTTGTTGCACAATCGTAGCAATCACGTCATCCAAGAAAAAAGAAGCTACTTCAAATGTTTCTGTAGAATATTTAGTATTGTATGTCAAATAATATCGTGCACGCAAAAAGCCCGCAAAATCATTGTAGTTAAATTCTGGCAATACACTTTTTGAAGTGAATTTCTGCTTTGATTTTATATGACGCATTTTTTTTATTTGCGCTGATTTCCCTTGTTTCATATCATAAAAGTATCAAATTAAATCACTTATAATTCGTGATCTGCATTCAACACATCCTCCTTTTTAAATACTCAAATCTAGATTGTACTTCCCACTACCAAACTCGCGTAACTTGAACTGAAATACTTGCTCGTTACGCTCTAAATTAGGTGTGACAACGGTTGCCTGTTGTTTGCCCTCTAATTCGGCAATTTCAATTGCACTATTAATAGCTGACATCACTGGGGCAAATTCCTTTGGATCCGCAGACACATAAAACATTTCTGCATTCCCGTATGTTGCTGACCTGCGCATCAAACTAACTGAGACCCTATATCTGTTTGCATCAAAAATAATATGATTAAAGTTAAATCCGTGCGCATAATGAAATAATGATGATAAAAATTCTTGAGAGTTAAATTTTTCTTTTGCCATGTGTTTTCCTTAAAATAGTTTCAATACAAGTATACTATAAAAAATCAATCAAATTGAACAATCAATGTTCGTCGTATTAATCCCAATTTATTACCCGTTCTTACGAAAGAAGAAGGCTTTCGACGAGAAAGCCTTCTTCTTAATCAATAGTTAAATTACTTCAATTCCACAATCGTTGCACCGTCACCACCTGCATTTGCACTAGCAAAATGATACGACTTCACGCGACGATCAGATCTCAAAAACTCGGTAACACCTTGACGCAACGCACCTGTGCCTTTTCCATGTATAATTTCAACAGGACTAATGTTTGCTAATACTGCCGTATCTAAATATCGATCTAGCTCGGTTAAAGCAGCTTCATAACGTACACCACGCAAGTCCAATGACGATTTTACAGAAGCCCGCGTTGATCCACTGCTTGTTGTTTTTCGAATAATTTTTTGTTGTTTCTTCTTAGCTTTACCTTTTTGAGCCTTCACAGTTGCTTCAGTTTTAACAATATCGTCTTCATCAACAAGCATTTTTAAAATGCCCATCTCCACTTCCCATTGACCATTCTTGTGCTTTTTGACTAAAGTACCCTGCTGGCTGTAAGAACGGACGGTAATTTCATCCCCAGGGGCTAATTCTTTTACCTTTTTTGCTTTTTGCAAAATTTTATTTTTTTCCAAAGAGTCATTCTGCCGTAACTGATCTAGCTTTCCTTTTCTGGCTTGCAGTTCTTGCTCAGTTAACTCACCACGCTGTCCTGCTCTTAAACGCTCTTTACGAATTTCACTAATCAATTGCTCTGCCTGTTTTTTGGTTGCTGCGACAATATGATTAGCTTCATTTTTAGCGTCTAAAATAACATGCGCGCGCTCTTTTTCCAACTTACTTTGTTCTTCGCTTAAGGCTTCTGACTTTTCTTCCGTCGCCTTTAGTTGTGATCTAAGTTCTTCATTATTTTTTTTGACTTCATCTCGCTGTGCAACCAAATCAGCAATCATATTATTCAAGTCTTGATCCGATTCGTCAGTCAAAGCCATCGCTGCACCAATGACATCTTCACCAAATCCTAAACGCTTCGCAATTGCTAAAGCATTAGATTGTCCTGGCACACCCATCAAGAATTGATAAGTTGGTTGTAATGTTTCCACATCAAACACCATGGAAGCGTTTTTAGTTTCTGGTCGATTATAACCGTATAACTTCAACTCAGGATAGTGTGTCGTAGCTATCGTATACGCCCCTAGGCTAGCAACTTTGTCTAATATGGCAATTGCTAGTGCCGCCCCTTCTGCTGGGTCAGTTCCAGCGCCCAGTTCATCGAAAATAACTAATGTTTTATTATCAATGTGGTCAAGCATTGACACAATGTTGGCCATGTGAGAGCTGAAGGTAGACAAGTTTTGTTCAATTGATTGTTCATCACCAATATCTGCAAAAACTTCATCAAAAATACCTACCGTAGAGGGTTGCCTTGTCGTTATAAATAATCCAGATTGAGCCATTAATTGTAATAGCCCAAGCGTTTTAATCGTGATCGTTTTACCACCAGTGTTAGGACCAGTAATAATGATAGTTTTGTAGCTATCCCCAAGGCTTATATCGTTAGCTACTGCAATTTTTTTATCCAGCAGTGGATGCCAAGCTTGTCGCAAGCTAATGTGGTTCTCTACGCTGACAGTTGGTTGCATAGCATCTAAGCGGGCTGCTAACCGCGCTTTGGCATTAACAAAGTCAAAGTGCCCTAAAATTTGAACATTTTGTTGAATCTCATTTATATGTGGCTCTAATTCTGCTGATAGTTCTTGCAACACTCGCTGCTCTTCTGCATTTTCTTTCACGCGAAGCTCGCTTAGTTTGTTACTCAATTCAACAACAGCTTGTGGTTCAATATAAAGTGTCAATCCTGTTTGACTTTGATCATGAACAACACCACCAAATTGACTTCTATACTCTGCTTTTACTGGTAAAACATACCGATCACTTCGAATAGTAACAATCGGATCACTCAAATATTGTGCAGTTTTGCCTTTAGTAAATTCCTGCATCTTATTTTTAATGGCATTTTCGTGACCGACTATTTTGCCTCGAACTGATTTTAACTCATATGATGCTTCATCATTAATACGACCAGTTGAGTCAATAGCAGTTTGAATTGATTTGGTAACCTCAGGCAACGTTTCTAATTGCTCAGCTTGTTCAATAAGCACTTCTAAAGATTCACCAATTGACTCATCTTTCATCTGTATGAAAAAATTAGAAATAGCACTTGTATTACGTAAAACATTTCCTATTTCAGCTAATTCAGTAGCACTTAAACTTGCTTGAATATCTAGTCTTTTCAAATGCGGTGTGATATCGGCTAATTTAGCTAGCGGGATGCCGCCTTTCAAACGATCAATCATCATCGCATCTGCTGTTTCTTGCAGCCAATAATTAATTATATGTACATCAGTAATTGGCTGCAGCGCGTCTGCTTCTTGTCGTCCAATGGGCGTTGATAAAAAATCACTCAGTTGTGACTTGATTTTGTCATATTCTAATGTTTGTAGTACTTTTTGATTCATTTTATCTTCCCAAATATCTAGAACAAAAATGTTACTAGATTCTGTTCTATGTCAGATTCTATAGCCACCAATTATATATTTGATTAGCAAAAAATGGCATATTGTCTAATATATCGTTTAATAGCGGCGTTTTTAAGAATTGGTCTTGGATCCAGACGTTAGGCATTACAGACAGTAGTTCTAGGGCAAAAAATGCTATAACAGCGCCCATGATACCATACAGCAGACCACCGAGGATCGCGTCAAACCATCCCAATAATGGAATGTGTCGGACAACGCTAAAAGATTTTAATATCCAGTGACTAACAATGCCACCCAGGATGAATATTATTGTAAATACTAATCCTGATGCTAAAAATTGTGAACCGTCACCAACAACACTCTGTGGTATTGTCGTTCGCACAAATTGCCCCGAGACAAAATCAGTTAATAGCTGTCCAAACGGCTTAGAAAATTTAATGGCAATATACCAAACAATTACCCACAATATAAAACGAAGCACCGCATTGACTAATCCCATGCGATAACCCATTCTAATAGTAATTAAAATAAAAATTATTGCCAATCCTAATAAAATCATTTGTCAGTTTCCTTAAATATTTTGTTTGATGCGCGCGTACGGCTTTCTTGCTTAGCTGTAGCGATAATACTTGAAACGGCACTTTTTTTAGGCTTCAGCCTTTCTTTTTGCGATTGTAGCAAATTAATTTCTGCTTCCATTTCAGCTATTTTTTCACGTAATTCATCAATTTCTGCTTGTTTATACAACTGATCAGATATTGAATTGAATGTCAAAAGAATCGCCTGATCCAATTGTGACAACTTTGGAGCAACAACTTTAATTTGCTTAATCTGTTTATTAAGTAATTCCTCTGTTGATTTAAAATGGGTCAGACTCGCTTCCCCAGAAATAACATATGTTTTACCGGCAATAGTTGCCTTGTATTGTCTTCTTTGTTGTTTTGTCATACTTTAATTATACAATAAATCCCATAATTGCGCGGAAAAACTACCAACACCGTTAGTTTAGTTAATGAGCACTGGAGAAACTGGAGACTATCCTTTCATTTCATGAATTATTTAATATCGGCGCTCACAACATAGAAATTATCTCTAATTTTTACACTACGATTAAGTTTTACCGTAATTATATCTCCAACTTTAAATATCCTATCAATATGATTATTATCAACTAAAATGCTAACCTTTTTATTATTGTTTTCTGGCAAATTCAAAAGTATTGAATCCCCTTTAATCACTTTATCATTAATTTTAAATTGGAGGATTTTATCAGACACATCAGTTTTATGAAGAACCTGATAAAATTTCCTTTCATCATCTTTATTCACCACTGTGTAATCTGCCCCCGTCGTGAACTCCCACAACAGAATAGCTACCCCACCAAAAACTACTACTATTATTATGGCTATTAATAGTGACTTAGTTTTTAACATACTTTATTTTCTCCCCATGTGACTATAATTCAACAGCAATAACCCATACTGCGATTATATAATATTAACATATCTCAAACTGATTTTGAGAATGTTATCACTAACAAGTAGAAAACCAATAATAATAAGATGAATTTTTTTCTAAACACACAGTGCCAAAAACTGCTATACTGCTAATATGCAAAAAGTTATTCAAGTCAATAATCAAAAATTAAAACAAATGGCTCATTATTATAGTCAATTTTCCAGTAAGAAAGTGCCTACTGGAGCCTTGTTCTCAATTAGTAGTGGATCTGCCACTGTAACTGGCTACTACTCTGGTAAAGTCATGTTTCAAGGCAAAACTGCTAGTGCTGAGGCTGCTAAGTGGCAATCAAATTCAATTCACAGTCTTGACACGCCTAAAAAAATGAGCACAACTCTTCCAGCTGATTTCGCTAACTGGTCGGTTCTAGGTTCTGATGAGGTAGGTGCTGGTGCCTATTTTGGTCCACTAACAACAGCCGCCGTTTATGTATCCCAAGAAAACTTAGAGTGGGTGCGAGCACTAGGTATTGCTGACTCCAAAACCTTAACAGATGACAGAATGAAAAAAATTGCTCCCCAAATTATTGCTAAGCTACCTCATCATGTTGTTAATTTAATGCCTGAAAAATATAATCAACTGCAGCCATTGCATAATGTGAACCAGATGAAAGCAATTTCTCATAATTTTGCCTTAGGTAAAGTATTGGATAAAATTTTCCCAATCACACCCCAAGCCATTTTAATTGATCAATTTGCACAACAAAGCACATACTTTAATTATCTCAAGAATGCCAAGCAACAACGGATAATCCATGAAAATGTATACTTCACTACTAAAGGAGAGCAATATCATTTGAGTGTCGCCGCTGCTTCTATCTTAGCTCGTGTAGTAGAATTAGACGCCATGTCTAAATTAAGTGTCGAAGCTGGTATCAAGCTGCCTATTGGTGCAGGACGTGAAGTTGATACTGTTGCTGCGGAATTATTACGACGAGGTATTGATTTGAAACACTACGCTAAACTACATTTTGCCAACACTAAAAAAGCAGAACGCCTATTATAGACATTCTGCTTTTTTATTTATGCTTCTGGTTTTGCTGTTGTTTCTGAAGTATCGTCATCTTTAATCGATGATGCTTCAGCATCTTTTACATTTTCATCGTCGGCCAAATCAGCCAAAGCTTCTTCCAAATCAACATCATCTTGTGTTAATTCGATATCCTCACTGGCGAATTTATCTCGTAAATCAGTAAGTGCATCTTGTGTTTTTTCAATATAAGGAGTAACAAAATCTTTAGCTTTATCAACATATGGCGCTGCTTGATCTGTTAAATCCTTAATTTTTTCAGTTGCAGCGTCAATTTGGTCAGCATATTTTTCTTGACTATCCGTCTTCAAGGCAGCGGTTTTTTCTTTGGCTTTTTCTGTCACATCAGCCGCTACATCCGCTGCATTGTAAGCAGCATCATAAGCCTTATCACGTAGCAATGCCCCCGTATTATGTGCTTTGGCTGACAATTCATCCTGCTTATCTTTAGGCAATGCTTTATAAGCAACATATGCTGCCGTAGTTGCTAAAACACCTGCAATAAATACTTTTGTCTTTGACATAATTAGACCTCCGTCTTCTTTTTATTTCTAAACTTACCCATAGCCGCTTTTGTTGCGTTTTTAGTCATAGCAGCCGCCACACCAGTTGCACCGGCCTTAACACCTGAAAACTTGTGAGTCACATTTTGCGCTGAATTATTTAGTTTTGACACAGTTACTGATAAATCAGCCATTGCCTGTACCGTTGGATCAAGGGTTTTAACTTTGCCATTGATATCATTTAGCAATACATTAGCATTTCCCAAAATCTCATTACTTGAACGTGCGATCGTATCGACATCCATTGTTATAACACCCAATGAACGTGTTAGACGTAACAAGAATATGCCAATAAAAATCACCAAAAGTAGAAAGGCTACGGCAAATATAATTAATGCTAATTGTCCTGGTTCCATAAAATCCTCCGCTAAATATCATAGTTATGATTATACTTTGTTTAACTTTTTATGAAAAATTTAAAACATTCTCACTTGTATTAATTATAACAAAAAAAGACGCTCTACGAACGACTTTTTTATTAGTGTATTATTTATCATGGCTTAATGTGCATAGTCAATTGCACGTGTTTCTCGAATAACCGTAACTTTAATATGTCCGGGATATTCCAGTTTTTCTTCGACATCCGACTTAATGTCGTGTGCCAATACTTTAGCTTGCAAGTCTGTAACCTTTGTAGGTTCAACAATCACGCGCACTTCTCGACCTGCTTGAATAGCATATGCTGTGTGAACCTCCTGATAATTATTTGCAATCGCTTCAAGATCCTTTAAACGTTGCACATAATTTTCTAGTGACTCGCTACGAGCCCCCGGACGAGCAGCGCTAATAGCATCAGCCGCAGCTACTAACTCAGCAATCGGCGAGATTGCTGCAACATCACCATGATGAGAAGCAATTGCATTGATTACAATTGGCTTCTCATTAAACTTCTCAGCTAATCTGACGCCTAATTCCACATGGGAACCTTCGACCTCAGCATCAACTGCTTTTCCAATATCGTGTATTAATCCAGCGCGTTTCGCAAGCGCAACATCCATTTTAAGCTCTGCTGCCATCATTCCCGCAAGTTTTGCGACCTCGATTGAATGCTGGAGCACATTTTGACCGTATGAAGTTCGATAGTTCATACGCCCTATCATCTTAATTAAGTCTGGGTGCATGCCTCGTAATCCTAGTTCAAAGACAGCTTGTTCACCCTTTTCACGAATCGTTTCATCCATTTGACGTCGTGATTTTTCAACCATTTCTTCAATACGAGACGGATTAATTCGACCATCCGCAACTAAGGCATCTAATGCCATTTTTGCGATTTCACGTCGAACAGGATCAAATCCACTCAAAACGACTGATTCTGGTGTATCATCAATAATTAAATCAATGCCAGTTAGGGATTCTAAAGTACGAATATTACGGCCTTCACGACCAATAATTCTTCCCTTCATATCTTCACTTGGCAAATTGACAACAGAGACAGTCACGTCAGCAACAGAATCAGCTGAGGAACGTTGAATAGCTTGCACAATAATATTACGAGCACGCTTCTCAGCTTCGCTAGTTGCTTCTTCTTCCGCTTCTTTAATCAAGGCTGCTCGTTGACGAGTCAAACTTGCTTTAGTTTCACTTAAAATTTGTTTCTTAGCTTCATCAGGAGACAGTTGAGCAATTTCTTCCAACTTGTCTTGTTGTGTAGTCAACAACTTCTGTGCTAATACTTCTTTTTTATCTGCGTCATCAAGGCGTGTCTGTACTTGATTTTCTTTTTGAATCAATGATGCATCACGTTGATTCAAGGCCGCATCTTTTTTATCGAGGTTATTGATGCGATCTTCTAGCCTTTGTTCTTGTTGCTGCAGATGCTTTTGACGATCATTATACGAATCATTAACTTGATTTCGATAAGTTTGTGCCAAATCTTTAGCATCAACTTCTGCTGCACGTTTCAAACTTTTAGCTTCATTATTTGCTTGTTCAAGAATGTTAGTTGCCATTTGCTCGGCAGAAATAACTTTATGCGCGTCTTGTGACTTGCGCACATAGTATCCAATACCAAGACCAATCACAATTGCGAAAAACACTGAAATGATTGTAACTACCATGTTAGTATATCCTTTCAGCTTGTGAATATTAGATTTCACATATATTAAGTATATATGTTAATTCATGACGGGTCAATAGAGTATTCCAGAGACCGATGAGTTGTTTTACAAAAATAAAAAAGAGCGTTTTAGCTCCTAATTTTTAAATCGACGGCTTAATTCTCGCTCTTGATCACGTTTTTTAATATCTTCTCGTTTATCATATTTTTTCTTTCCACGACCTATACCGATTAAAACTTTAGCAAAGCCATGTTTTAAATAAACCTTCAAAGGGACAATGGTTACACCTTGTTCCTGCGTTGCTTTCTCAAGAACTCGAATTTCTCGTTTGTGCAACAATAATTGTCTAGTCCGTAATGGATCAACATTAAATTGATTCCCTTGCACATAAGAGGAAATATGCACATTGGTTAGTAAAGCATTACCATTGTGTACCGTTACAAATCCATCCCCTATGGTAATTTGACCCGCCCGAACTGACTTAATTTCCGTTCCCGTTAATGAGATACCGGCTTCAAAAGTTTCCGCAATGGCATAGTTAAATCGCGCTTTACGATTTTGAGCAAGATAATTTTCAGTATTTTGTTTCTTTTTTGCCATGACAAACCACCTTAAAAGTTACGTTTGCTATCCCGTTTATGCCCCTGTTTACTATCTAAGGGTGCTCTCTTTGGACGTGGTCCTTCTGATTTACCACGGCGCTCGTTTTTACGCCTCTCATCACGATTGCGACCTTTACCGAACTTACCATGTGCCTTTGAAGCTACACGAATATCTGTCGTTGGCGCATCTTCTGGATTAACCAATACAAAATCAACTACGCGCTCATCTTTATTAACACGCAAAACCTTGACTCGTACTTTTTGCCCAATTTGGAAAATACGATGCTTCGAACGGCCAATTAATGCAGCATGAGACTCATCATACTCATAATGATCATCAGTTAAGTTCGAAATATGAACCAGTCCTTCAACTGTATTCTCAAGACTAATGAACAAGCCAAACTTCAACGCTGAATTGACTACTCCATCAAACTCGAGGTTAACTTTATCCATCATGTATTCAGCCTTCTTCAAAGCATCAACATCACGTTCAGTATCAATGGCTCGACGCTCACGTGAGCTTGTATCTTCACCAATTTTACCAAGATGACTAGCATACTTTTCTTGTGCTTGAACACCATGACCATGTCTCTCATACCATTTAATCAACCGATGAACTGTCAAATCGGGGTAACGTCGAATTGGTGAAGTAAAGTGAGTATAATACTCCGCACCTAAACCAAAGTGTCCAACTGGATCCGGTGAATATTTCGCTTGCTTCATCGCGCGCAACATCATCGTAGAAATCATTTGTTCAGCAGGATCACCAGCAACATCTTCCATTAACTTTTGTAACATGATCGGTGTTACTTTACTTGGATCACCAACAACTGGGTGCCCTAAAGCCTTTGAAAATTCAAAAAACGACTTAGCACGATCAGCATCAGGCGTCTCGTGAATACGGTACAAGAATGGTACTTTAAGTTTATCAAAATGCTCGGCAACGGTTTCATTGGCCGCTAGCATGAAGGATTCAATCATTCGTTCAGCGGTACCGCGTTCTCGCAACTTAATATCAGTGGCTTTACCATCTTCATCAACAATAATTTGTGCCTCAGGTGCATCAAATTCTATTGCGCCACGCTTTTTACGCATATTATACAGAATTTCATGTAGCTCACCCATCACTTTAAACATGGGTACTAATTTTGCGTACTCATCTTGGACGAAAACATCACCCTCTAAAATTTTATTGACTGCATCGTAAGTCATACGAGCATGAGATTTCATAACTGAGGTATGAAGTCTATGATTCACTACATTTCCTTGTGGATCAATTTCCATCTCTGCAGACATTGCCAAACGCACAACGTTTGGATTTAATGAAGCAATACCGTTAGATATATTTCTAGGCAGCATTGGAATAACACGATCAGTCAGATAGACAGATGTACCGCGATTATAAGCCTCAGCATCAATACTAGAACCTTCCGTCACATAGTGTGAAACATCTGCAATGTGCACACCCAGATGGTAGTTGCCATTGTCTAACTTCCAAGCAACTACAGCATCGTCAATATCTTTCGTGTCAGCACCATCAATTGTAACTAATGTTTGCTCTGTGATGTCCTCTCGGCCAGCCCATTCAGATTCGGAAACTTCACTTGGAATTTCGAGTGCATCATCTAACACCTCTTGCGGGAATTCATTTGGAACTTTCTTACTGTAGACGATTTGTAAGATGTCCATTCCTGGTTCATCTTTATATCCAAGTGTTTCGGTTACCGTAGCAATTATTTCTCGTGGATGGATTTTATCAGGAAAACGAGTAACTTCCGCTACGACTACCTGACCATCATTAGGTGTTAATCCGTCACCGCTAACTAACACTTTAAAATTCATTGTTTTCTTGTCGCTGAGGTGTAATTCACCAATCATGTTGCGAGCTTCTGAACCTAATGAAAAGGTACCTACTATACGCTCGTAAGCATGTTCAAGAATCTCTTCTACTTTACCTTCTGGTCCACGATCTGGTGTTGGTGATGGTTTTAATGTTGAAACACGTACCGTATCGCCCTGCATTGCTTGTAGTGTATTTTCTGGGTTAATAAAAAAGTCAGGTAATTCGTCATCGTATTTAACAAACCCAAAGCCCTTATCATTAGCACGATACTCGCCAATTGTATAGCCAGCATTTTTGTTATATTGATAACCATTTTTGATGTCGATAGCATCCCCGTCACGTACACTAGCGTTTAAAGCATTGACAACCTGCTTGTATTCTTGGCTATCTGTCATTCTTAAGCCGTCAGCTAAGTTTTGTGCGGTAAATATTTGCTCACGGTTAGCTTTCAAGAAGCCAGTAAGCTGTGATTTTAATTGTTCTAGTTCCATATGTTTTCCTTGTTAGTTTAATTTACTACCATGTAGTATGTATGTTATTTACTATAAATTGAGATAAAAAAAATCAGTTTACGAAAAAAAGCGTAAACTGATTTTTTTAATGTGCTGAAATGTACATTAAGGCAAATCCAATGACAAACCATAATGCCCCAAGCACTGCTGTTGTACGACGCATAACAGCTTCAAATCCACGCGACTTACGTTCTGCGAACAAATCTCCTGCGCCACCTGATAATGCTGATAATGCATCTTGTTGTTTACTTGGTTGCATCATAACTGTCATAATAAGCAAAAAGCCTACAACAATTAGAGCAATAGTAAGTAGTTTTTCCACAGTTATATCCTCTATTAAATCGTTAACATTTATTATAGCAAATTTTACGCTAAATCGCCAATTTTGGCAAAATGTTATTAGTTTCCCAATGCCAAACTAAACATTAGAATACCACCAGCAATAGCTACATTCAAACTTTCAGCCTGTCCCTGAATAGGAATGTATAAGTTGGCTGTTGTTTTTTCTGCTAATTCAGCTGACATGCCTTGTCCCTCATTACCAACAATTAAACCAAATTGTGTGCTTGGTTCAACATCGCGATATGATTTTGCTTTTTCATTTAATTGTGAACCATAAACTGGAAGATTATTAGCTGCCAAGGCAGCAACCCACTCGCTTAAGTCTCCATTCAAGACTTCTAAATGGAATTGAGATCCTTGCATAGCACGTACAACTTTGGGAGCAAATGCATCAGCTGTGCCAGCACCTAAAACAACACCTTTAAAACCTGCTGCGTCTGCTGTTCGCACTAATGTGCCAACATTTCCAGGGTCTTGAATCTTATCTAACAACAACCATGCACCATCGTGAACATAGCTGGGATCAAATGTCTTTTCAGGTAAACTAATCTCTGCAAAAATACCTTGTGGAGTATTCGTACCAGCAATATGTTTGGCAACTTCTTCACTGATTTCAAAAGCCGGAACACCATGAGGCACATTTGGGAGATAGTCAGCCATTTGTTTTTCTGTAGCCATTATTGCATGGAATTTTGCACCAGCCTTAACCGCCTCTTCAACTAAATGCAAGCCATCGAGCAAATAAGTATGATTCTCTTGACGACCTTTCTTTGTTGCAAGTTTTGCCCATGCTTTCACACGTGCATTTTGATTTGAAATAATTCTTTCCATGTGTATTTCTTTCTGTTCTTTCTAAGAACTGACAAAAGTACGTCAAAAAATTGACGTACTTACTTCGACCGCTGTTGCTTCCCAGCATTGCGATTCTTTTTGTTTTGATTTTTTACAACGTTTGGCGCATCAGTAACTTTTGTGTTTCCTGCATTGGCATTTGGTACTTTAATATCCTCTGCCATTAAATCATCAGCAGTCTTTTGAATTTTAAATTCAGCTGTAACGCGTTTTTCTAAACCAGGACGTTGATAGTGTTGAATTAATGTCTGGATTAAAGCAAATATACCGCCGATAACGAAGTATAGGCCAATAGCACCACTTGCAATCATAGCAAAAACAAAAATCATTACAGGACTAACAAACATCATTGCAGCTGATGTCTTACGTTGTTCCTCAGGCATATGTTGCATCATTAACCAAGCCTGAATTAGATAAATAATACCGGCAACGATGGCAAAAACTAATTGTGGTTTCCCAAGGTCAAATCCTAAAAAGGATGCACCCTGCAAAGCTGGTGCATGCAAAATAGCAGAATATAATCCTGAGAAAATAGGCAATTGCATTGCCATTGTCAAAAATGAAATGCCACCAATAACACTGACATCATTTTCTCGATATAATGACATCATCGCCATACTAGCTTTTTGTTGTTCTTCTGTCGTAGCTGCCTTACGAGATAAAGTTTGTAATTTATCAATTTCCGGCTTCAACTTCTGCATTTTAATTTGATTGACAGTTGTATTAACTTGTTGATTCAAGAAAAATGGTAACAAAATCAAGCGGAAAATTGCAGTTATAACGATAATTGCCCACCCAATACCGTTTACACCACCGATAAAATGAGCGATATTAGTCATTAATTCAGCCAATGGCTGACCAATCCAACGATACATTCTACTGTGTTGATTATAACCACCAGTAAGCAAAATAATATCAAAAATAACAAACGCAAACGTCAGAACGCGTTTTAATTGTTTCATAATCAGGGTTTCTCCTTGAAAATCATGTTAAAAAAGTTGCGCACAATTACAAGATACTATTATAGCAAGAATTACCCACGAATAGCAAAGTCATTTGTTTCAAACAATGGAATATTTGTTGTGATAACTTTGTCAACGCGACTATAACAGCCTGGCCCCTTCTCGAGCATCGACAAAAAATCTATTAAATCACTTTGTGAACCTTGAGCTTGTATTTTAACAGAACCGTCTGTTTGGTTACTTACCCAACCAACAATATTGTGTTGCTGTGCAGTTCGTTGTGCAAACCACCGAAAACCAACACCTTGTACTAAACCAAAAACATCAACTTCAATTGCTTTCATTTTTTTCCTCAACGTACAAAGGTAAATATACTGTGAAAATTGACCCTGAGCCTTCTGCACTTTCTAATGCAATTGTACCACCATAAGCCTCTACCAAACGTTGAGCAATACTTAGTCCCAGCCCAGTTCCCCCTTTGGCTCGTGATCTCGCCTTATCAACGCGATAAAAACGATCAAAGACACGTTTTGCATCTTCCGGTTTCAACCCTTCACCGAAGTCTTGTACGCCAATTTCAACACGATTTGCGGTCTGTGACAAGGCAAAATGAATTTCATGACGATCTAGAGAATACTTTACAGCATTGTCAGCTAGAATAATTAGAATTTGTTCCATATGATCTTGACGAATCTTAACCCTTGCCTTCGTTGATAAATCATCATCTAGGGTAAAAGAAAAGTCAGGATGTATCATTTTAAAGTTGTCATAAACACGATGCATTGTACCGCCAACATCAGTAATTTCTTTCACGTTGTCAACTGGAATTTGCTCAGCACGTGTTAAATTGAGCATTTCGTTAATCAGTGTCTCCATTCGTTGTACTTCTGCCAGAGAGGATTTGATTGAATCTTCCAAGACCTCTGGATCATCTTTACCCCAGCGATTCAGAAGTTCCATGTGGCCTTTCACGATTGTTACCGGCGTACGGAGTTCATGGGAAACATCTGAAACAAATTGCTGTTGCGCACTGATTAATGCTTGTAGACGGTCAATTGTGCGATTTAAAATACGTGTTAAATCAGAAAACTCATCATTTGCACCAACTTCACTGGCACGTACTTCTGTCATCGGATCATCTTCAAAAGCTTCAATGGTGGTTTCAATTAATCGGACTGGTCGTAAAATTACTTTAGTTAAGATAAGTGCAAATATGAATATTGCCAAACCACCGAAAGCAATAATAACCCACAACCAAAAAATAACTTCATTCGGCAGTGCACCATAGTGATGCTTTATCAACCCAGAAAGCAATAAAGCAAATACTATAAATATAACAAAAAAGCCGGACGCCATTCCAAGTGCTAACTGCCAGCGCAGTGAGAATCGGCGTACAGCTTTTTTAGTTGTTTCTTTTTCATTATTGTCCATAATTAATTAGAATTAGCTGCGCATCACGTAGCCAGTACCACGTACTGTTTGGATATATGATGCCTTACTTTCAGGATCATCAATCTTATTACGCAAGTAACGAATATACACATCAACAACATTCGTTTCTACTTCAGAATCAAAACCCCAAACTTCTTTCAATAATTGCTCACGAGATTGAACCACATTAATATTTTCTACTAATGTTAATAGCAAGTCGTATTCACGCTTTGTCAAATTAATAATTTGATCATCGCGACGTGCAATACGATTTTCCTTTTCAATACGGAGGTCTTTGAAGTTAATAATTGAACGATGCTTATCGTTTGTTTCAGTCTCAATTGCAATACGGCGCAAAAGCGAACGAATACGAGCCAATAATTCTTCAATTGCAAATGGCTTTACCAAATAATCATCAGCGCCATAATCCAATCCAGAAACACGATCAATCACTGAATCACGAGCAGTCATCATAATGATTGGTGTTTTTTTAACTTCACGCAATCGACGTGCAACTTCTAAACCGTTTAGTTCAGGCAACATCAAATCGAGCAAAATAACATCGTAATCATTTTCTAATGCTAAATCTAGCCCAGAACGACCATCATTCACCGTTTCAGCTTCATATCCTTCATGTTTAAGCTCAAGACCAACAAACTTTGCCAAGTTTTCTTCATCTTCAACAATCAATACTTTACTCATTTTTTGTCCTCAATGTTTTAAATCGGCAGAAGCCGAGTCTATTTGTATTACTTCCCTTTATTTTAGAGCATTTGTTTAACTCTTGCAAGTGTTTTCTCATTCTTTGAAAAAATCGTCTAATTTTGACAATCGAGGGTCAATTTTGGGTTCGTCTTCTATCATTTTCTCATTTTCATAAGCTTCTTGACTGATAACATGCCAATCTTTTCCGGAGGGCAAATTATCGCCGGTCTCTTCCTCAGGCGTTAAAATCTGTAAAGGCAAAGTTGCTATAACATTATCCAAAATAGCATCGTCCACATTTAAGGAATCATTCTCAAGTACAAAAACAGCCTCGGTTTCTTCAAAATCCTTGAGACGGCTCTCATCTTCAATGTATAATTCAGAAAATGCTAAATTAATTGGCACAACCACGGGGTCTAATGACCGTGAAGATGGTACTGTGATATTTCCTAGAACATTCACGTCTAAAGTGATATCATCATTATCTAAATAGTTAATGCTCCCCGTAACTTCAAGGGGTGATAACGCTAAGACAGTTTCTGAAAAACGACTTTTAGCTTGTTCCTCCAAATTCAAAGTTTCTTCGATAATTAACGGACTTTGACGGTATTTTAATAATTGATTTTTTGCATATTTCATACTATTTCTCCCAATATAATGGCATTCGTGTCACATCTTGTGTCGGCGCACCTTCATTTGCCAGTAATTGCCACACTTTACCAGCTTTATAATCTAAGCGCAGATTACTTTTAGCCAAACTTGAATCAACTTTACTGATAAGGGGCAATGTTACTTGTTTTTTAATTTCATTTAAGTATTGCTGCCCCGTTGAAGTAAATCCTAGAATACGCAAGTATGGGTCCTGCATAGCTGCTTGCATCTGGTCTACCTTAATATTAAGCAAAGTATATAATAATGTACGCTGTATTCGAGTAAACGTATAACGTTTAGATTTGGTCGATTTAATAAAGCTTTGATAGCTTTGTGGACCAGAATCATTTAGAGCTGTTTTAGCAAAACGATGCTCCAACCCCTCGGCCATTTGATAAATTTGACCTAGTTGACCAACTGTATCTGTTGTTAACCGGTACTTCAGCATTGACCAGAATTTACTTTCGAAATCAATTGTATTGGCAGCGGTATCTAATGCTACTTTGGTCGCTTCAGGCACCACATTTTTGATTTTTTCAGTTTTTCCCTTGTGTAAAGCTAAACGAATAGATGACGCTGAGGCAATCGATTGTTCGTCTGTAAAGTTGGCATCATGATAATTTGCTTCAGCGCGTTGAATAGGTATAATGCCAATGTTAGCCTGTTGGTTTAGAATAGCACTAGCATAACCAAGCGCTAGAATATCATTAGGCTCTTCCAGTTTAAAGCTAGTTTCAGCCTCTAATTGTTTAGCATACGCACTAGCAAAGGTTTGCGTATGATTCTTAAATTCTTGTCCTTCTGCAATAGTTGGTGCTTGTTTAGCTATGGATAGAAAATCAACCTCTGGATGCTCACTGCCAAATACAATATTATCGACACCAAGAGCGGATAATAATTGAATCGCTCCATCAGCAAAAATATGACTTGGTTGCACTGCAAAAAAAGTGGGTAACTCAATGACTAAATCCACACCATTTTCCAAAGCCATTTGTGTTCTTTGCCATTTGTCAAATAAGGCTGGTTCACCACGTTGCACAAAGTTACCAGACATAACGGCCACAACTACATCCGCACCAGTTAATTTCTTGGCTTGTTGAATATGATAAATATGCCCATTATGAAATGGATTATATTCCGTTATTATTCCGACTGCTTGCATTATTTCACCGCCCTAAAAAACCAACGTTCTGTGTTTTCATCAATATTATTTTGTCCAAAGTTCGCAAAAACTTCAATATTATGAAAACCAGCACTTCTTAAGGTTTCTTGATATGTCTTTAAATCATAGGTTTGCTCATGATGAATTTCGCGCATAATCTTAAAAGCGTCAATTGCCTCATCATACACAAAAAACTTTAAGTCATGGTCAACACTATTCTCTTGCTCACCAGGATAACTAGTCCACATAAAAATGTTTTCATCGTCGTCATCATTATTGTAGTAATAATTATCGTACAGCACGTTAACCTGGTAAGGTGTTATCACATCAAATAAAAATTGTCCGCCAACCGCTAAATGGTCATACACTTGTTGAATAGCTAATTTAAAATCAGATAAATTTGGTAAATAATTTAAAGCATCTGCAAAACTAACAATGATAGGGTATTCCTTTTTCCAATCAGAAAAGTCACGCATGTCAGCTTGCAACAAAGATAAGTCAACGTTTGCATCATTAGCATGCTTTTGTGCCAATGACAGCATTTCAGGTGCCAAGTCTAGCACATCAACAGTGTAGCCAAGCTGTGCTAATAAAACTGCTAATCGTCCAGCACCCCCACCTAAATCCATAATAGATGTAGCTTTACTATTTTTTGTCACGAAATCAACCCACTCTTGATATAATTCTGAATCAAACAGTTGGTCATATTTTTCCGCAAATGTAGAGTAATTGTTATTTATTTCATTATTCATAATTTTAATTTTAACATGGTGTCGGTCTGAACGGTTATATTATTGTTCTTACAAACTAAAAAATCGAGACATTGGCCTCGATTTTGCTTAATTTTCTGTTAATAGATTATCAAGATTAACATAGGGGGCATCATTCCACAAACGTTCTAGGTTGTAAAAATCGCGACCTTCTGTCGAGAATATGTGGACGATAACATCCCCTAAGTCCATAAGAACCCATTCCCCTGCTTGGAATCCTTCCATAAAGCGAACCGATCCGCCCGCTTCTTGTATTTTATCTTTAACTTCCGTAGCAATAGCTTGCACCTGTCGTGTAGACGCAGCGTCTGCAATGACGAAGTAATCTGCCATTAAGCTCACTTTGCGCATATCAAGTGCAACAATATTATTTGCTTTCTTATTATCAACTGCCTCCACGGCAGTATTTAAAGTATCTTGTACATTTAATGCTGTTGTTGTCATATTTTATTTTTCTTTCTTAACCCAATAATTATACGTTTCAAGTGATTTAGGATAAATTGGTGTTTCTTTGTGAATCAAACGTGCTAAGGTATGAACGATTTGATATTTAATGCCTTGCGCTAAACTTTGGTCAGTAATCGTACGGGCTTCCTCTACCCCTTTGAAATCACGACCTAATTCTAAATAATCTGCCATAAATATAACTTGTGACAACTTATTCATACTAGCGCCCGCACCTGTTGTGTGCTGACGGACAGCAGTTAATATATCTTCATCAACAATTCCTAGCTCGTTACGGATCATTTCCGCCCCGACAATACCATGCCAGACATAATTTCCCCAGTTAATCAAATCTGGATCCATATGCTGGGCTTCAATAACCTTTAAAAAATCATTATCTGATCGCTCTTTGGCATAATCATGGACCAAAGCAGCAACTTCTGCCTTGTCAACATCAACATCATTGGCCTTGGCCAATTTCACTGCATAGTCTCGTACACGCAAAACATGCTGGTAACGATAATCAGATAATTTTTCGGAAATTTTTGCTTCTAAATCAGTAATTGTACCATTAAAATACTTAGTCATATAAGCCTCTATACAAATCGTACTCTCGAATAAATAGTGCTTCACGTTCTGGCACCAAATAATTAATACTCTGATTCATACGAATTCGCGTCCGTACTTCTGAAGCGCTGACGCTAATGTTTGGAACATCAAACCATAGCACGGGATAATCGGACGTTGTCTCTTGTCCAGAATGGACACCTGCAGCAAACGTAACAATTTGACTTAACTCATCAATATGATCCCAAGTGGGTAACTTTCTCACTGTATTTGCACCCATGATAAAATAATATTCATTTTCTGGATGCGTATCCACAAGTTCTTTCATTGATTGGTAAGTATGAGATTCACCGCCATTACGGATTTCCAATAATTCAAGTTCAAAAAAAGGATTATCCAAAATTGCCATGTGAACCAATTGCATTCGATAAGACGGTTCAATTGCGCTAGCATGAGTAGCATCAACCGGCTGTGCATTAGGCATCCAATAAACTTTTTCAAGTCCAAGCTGTTTCCCAACACATTCTGCTAAAACCAACTGCCCAACGTGCGGTGGATTAAAGGTACCACCAAAAATTCCAATACGATGTTTGGTCTCACTTGGTTCTAGTTCTAATTGATGTTTTAGTGCAGTTGTTGATGTTCCAATCATAGCCATCTCCTCAGATTTTTGCTAGATCTAATGAAATCTTCTTATATTTGTCTTCTTTTGCTGGTAAATACAAAACAACCGTACGACCAATTGTCTGTGCAACCGTAATATCTGAATGTGCTTCAATAAAATCAGCAACTTCTTTTGCTGTTTCGTCAGCACTTTGCTGCAAACTAATTTTGACTAGCTCTCTTTTAGCCAGTGCCAGAACAATTTCATCAACCCAATTCTGAGTCAATCCATTTTTCCCAACTGAAAAAATTGGCGATAACGTGTTTGCTTGTGAACGTAAATAACGTTTTTGTTTTCCTGTTAATTGCATTAAATCATTGCCTTTCGAATGAGGACGCTGACGCCCTTTGGTGCCCAACCAGCTACTTTTATACCAGCCGGTACGCTAATCCAACCTAAACCTGAAAAGACAATGTCACTGTCTTCAGTAATGCTGAATTCGTGTTTGATTAGATTTTGTAGCTGACTTGGTGCTGGTACTAGCAGCCCACCTGCATGCTGTTCATAAAAATCATCCGCACCGATAAGCTTCGTACGGTGCAAGTTCAAGTTATTTTCAAAATAAGCCGTTATGGCACTACGCGCACCACTGATAAAATCAAAACGTGCCAGACCGCCAATGAAAATTGTTTGTTCTGGATTTAATTGATACGTCCGTGGCTTAATTTCATTTTTTGGTAGTGCAAACTTTAAGTCCTTATCGGTTAGCACATGAGCCATCTGATCGCGCTTAATAATTCCTGGTGTGTCAATTAGTTGCTGACCATCTTCCAATGGAATTTCAATGCGATCAAGTGTGGTCCCTGGAAATCTCGATGTAGTAATCAAATTTTGAATACCTGTGCGAGACTTGATAATTTGATTGATTAATGTTGATTTACCAACGTTGGTAACCCCAACGACGAAGACATCACGTCCGTCACGGAAATTATCGATGGTATCCAATAAGTCGTCTAAATTTTTGGGACGGGTTGCAGACGTCAAGAAGACGTCGACGGGTTGAATACCTTGTGCCTTCAATTCAGTGCGCAGCCAATTTTTCAAACGATTCTTATTTAATAGCTTAGGTAATAAATCAACCTTGTTAGCTACTACTAAAATTGGATTATCTTTTCCAACAAAGCGAGGTAATCCAGAAATTGCAGAACCAGTTACATCAAACACATCAATAACATAAACAATCAATGCCTTGGTATCTGAAATTTGATGAAGCAAGTTGGCAAAATCATCATCAGTAAGTTCTACTGGCTGAATTTCGTTATAGTGACGTAAACGAAAACAACGTTGACAAAATAATTCTTCACTGCTAATGGATTTTTTGAGGGCGCTCATTGGCAAGTAACCTATTTTGTCTTTATCTTCGACTTGCATCAAAGCGCCACAGCCAATGCAGCGCAATCCTTCATTTAATTGTTCTTGAACATATTCATCAGTAATTTCAGTTGTCACGTAACGTTTTCTCCCATTTTAAGTGTGGATGTGCTTGAAACACAATTTTTTTGACATATTTCTCAATCCGACGATTTAACCATGTTTGCCACATGTCTGACTCAATTAAGCGTTGTACAAGTACACTACGTACGCCAGCACTATGCGCTGCCCAGACATCAGTCAACAGTTGGTCTCCCACCATAATGACTTCTTGTCGCTTTAAATGATGCGTGCGCAATACATGCAAGATACCTCGCGGCAATGGTTTTAACGACCATGAAACAAATTTGACATCAAGTGGTTTAACTGCTTTTTCGACGCGTTTCGTAGTATTATTAGAAACCACAATTAATTCAATACCACCATCCCGTAAATCTTGTAACCACTGCTTTAATTCAGGCGTTCCATCTGGGTTGTTCCACGCTAACAATGTATTATCTAAATCCGCGAGTACGGTTTTAATACCACGCGCTTTCAAATCTTCAACAGTTAAATCGTAAATTCGTTCAACCATATATGTTGGTGTAAAGTGTTCTAAGCGCATTATGTCCCATCGTCCGTTTATTTTATTCTTTTCCCATTATAACAAAAAAACACGTATGTCGTGTTACGTGTTTGACTAATACCAATTATTAACTTGCCAATGAGCAATAGCATTAGCAACAGTTCCATAGCGAGCAGAGATATACTTCTGCATTGCTTCTAACTGGACTGCATAATTACCATGATAATCTTTTCCTGGAACATATTGCGCGTAGTAATTTTCAGACAGCTGACCAATACCATAGTATGCACCGTTTTGAGCATTGACGTTTCCGCCACTTTCATGTTGGATTAACCATTGTATGTCTGATGATGCAACCGGTGTTTCTGTTACGGTTGTATTCTGTGTTGACTGATTACTTTCTGCAACGACCTGTGTTGGTTGCGTCTCATTCACTGTAGCAGCTGTTTTTGACACTTCGGCAGTCGTTGTTGCAGAAGATACACTGGTTACTTGCGCTATATCTGCAGCTTTTTCTTGTGCTTCACTTGGTTGTAAATTCGCTTTAACTTCATTTTTCTCACTAGAAGTTACTACTTTTTTAGGTATTGCTTCAACTTTAGTAAGCTTAACATCCGTAAATGATGAAATGGCAGAACTAACTGCTTTGACATTCACGGTTTGATTCATACTGGCGGCTTCAGCAGGCTGGTTTTCTGTTTCAAGTTGCGTTCCCAAAACAACTAAAGATAAACCAGTTAATAGGGCACTTATTATTATTATTCTCTTCATCATGTAATCCATTGTGCCGCCAAAATATTACGTAAATATTACAAATGGTGATAAAAACGTGGTCTAAAAATACTTAATATACAAAACTTTGATAAGCGTTTAACTAAATGTGTAATATTTAGTAATGTGGTAACCAATTAGTTACCACAATCAGTGCAATCATTATTAAATACATTGACCAACCCCATACAATGTGACCCAAAAATTCAGAGAAATGTTCTGAAAACGGTTGTTTTAAAGCGGATGGAATGGTTTTCGTAGCTGGTAAAATAATAATATGGAAAATGATCCAAATCACAACACCATACACGCTACCTTGTCCAAACGTAACAATAGGGAAATATTGATCAAGCAAAACTAACAATACACCGAAGGCAATCGAAAAAGAAAAGTGCATGATTAGCGCTACATAGTGCACTTTTTGATCAGTAGCATAATAAAAATAGGCGTGCGTCCATTTTCGTGGTATACCCATTTGTTGCAGCAACCGCTGTGGCGGATTAGTTTCATCACGTTCTTGTGTTCTTGGTGGTAAAATCGCTTCCCAGCCGATTTTAACCATTCCAGAAATAACCCCTGCAATCGTTCCAATTACAACGACAGCTAACAAAAATTTCAACATAAATTTCTCCCTTACCAACTAAAATATTTCACTTTTTATACTACACGTTATTTTTATATTACAAAAGAGCAACGCTCATAAGAAGGTCGCTCTTTTGTTCAAACTATTAAGCATTAACCACTGTAAAACGCTTTTTTTCCGAACTTGGTTTAATAATTTCTGACACAATTGCTTTGGCCATCGTACCACTGTTTGTAACGGATTCGTTATCTTCACCAAAAAGCAGATAGTCTGTTCCTAACTTATATTGGGTTGCTTCGCCTGCTTGGAAAGTAATACCAGGTGATACACCAGTCCAATTGACATTATCAATATTTCGTAAAAAGTCTAGTTCCTTTTTCTGATTATCTGGTATTGATACCCAAGAAGCAGCATCTGGCAATTTTTTTAAATCCTCTAATAGTAAATGATTGTCTTCCCCAGTCATCAAGCTGCCTGCACCTAAAATAAAGATTAAACGTGGAACAGTTGTTTCTCGGAACAGTCCAATAAGATAGGCTGCTAAATCAATATGTCGATATGCCAGCGCAGGAGCTGTAGCAAATGCATTAATAATTACATCAAACTGCAACAATTCTTCTTTAGTCAATGCAAACGCATCTTTTTCCAAGACTTTTGCGTCCTGACCAAGTGTTTTATGCGCTTTGACAGTAGATCTTACAATCGCGGTAACATCAAATCCCTGATCGAAAGCTTCTTGATATACTGCAGAGCCAGCCATACCTGTTGCGCCAATAACACCAATTTTAATTGCCATGTTTGCCTTCTTTCTTAATACTAATTACTTAAAGATCTTAAAGCGTGCATCATCCGTCATGTATTCTTTAGTACCCGCTGGTGCTTCAATTGATCCAAATGGCATCTGACCACGTAAGTTCCATGATTCAGGTATATCAAATGCTGTATGTACGTCGTCATCTATCAAAGGATTATAGTGTTGCAGGCTGGCACCAATGTCATTTGCTGCCAAGGCTTGCCAAACATTAATCTGGGCCATACCATTTGCTTGATCAGCCCAAATTGGAAAGTTTTCCGCATATAAAGAAAGCTGTTCTTGATATTGCTGAACAATATCATCATCCGTGAAGAACAGGATTGTTCCAACGCCCGCCTTGAAACTATCAACTTTTTGACGAGTTGCTTTGTAACTTTCTTCATCAGGAACTTCTGACTTTAATCTTTCGGCAACTATTTCCCATAATTTATCAGATGATTCACCAAATAAAATCGCAGCTCTGACCGTTTGGTTGTTAAAAGAGCTTGGTGATTCTTTAATTGCTGACTGAATTAATTGGGCAATGTCCTCATTGTTATCAGCTACATTCTTGCCTAATGCATAAATCGATCGCCTTTTCTTAATTGTTTCAATATAATCTTGATTAACCATGTGTGACACCTCTTTCATTTTGTAGTATACTTTTAATTATAGACTGTAACAATATTTGTTACAGGTAAATCATACTACGGATAATGAAAATTTGTCAAGAAAAAAGTATCGAAAAGATACTAGAAAGTGAACATAACCATGAAATACTCTACTAAGTTAAGCGATGCTATACATATTCTAACTTATATCGTCATTAATCAAGGCACTGACCTGTCAAGCACACAAATTGCTAAGAGTGTTAACTCTAACCCCGTGGTTATTCGACGGATTATGTCACAGCTCAAAAATGATGGTTGTTTATTATCTAGTAATGGACGTGCAGATCCAAAATTAGCTCGTCCAGCCGACACAATTAGTTTATTAGATATTTATCGCGCTGTGGAGGAAGACACCTCATTTCTCAAAATTGACACCAAAACAAATCAAAATTGTAATGTTGGTAGTCACATTCAGACAACTTTGGATAAATACTATAACCAAGTACAGGAAGCTGCCGAAAAAGAAATGAATAAAATTAAATTAGCCGATATCATCAAGGAAATTCAAATAGACAATTAAATCAAAAAGCCAAAGGTTAAAAGGACCTTTGGCTTTTCACTATATATACAGAAAGCTTATGCTGACACAGCATTTCCATTATTATCAAATTGGTAAACCTTACCCTGAGCACTTATTAAAGCACTATCTTTTGTTTGTACACCAGTGACTTCATCAAAATGTTGTAAGCTGTCGTCAACTGCTTTAAAACCTTTGATAAGTTGATAATTAGCATCTGTTAAATACCAATTACCTTGATACTCGAAATAATCATTTTTTACAGCGACACCTTGTGTTGCATTGAAATAATAACTCAAGTTAGTATCTGGATCCACAATGATAGCATCTTTCACTTGCTCACCGTTTTGATCGAAGTATCTTAGTACACCATCTTGCAATACAAACCCTGTTTTCGCACGACCACTATCATCTAACAACATATATTTACCATCTGCTAATTGATAATACTGATTTGTGATCAAATTTCCTGTGTTATCAAAAGCATAGGTAATACCATTAATCTTCTGAACACCAGTTACTAGGCGACCATCAGTGGCACTCGTATAGAAAGTATCACCGTCTGCATCAATGAATTCACCTTTACTTTGATGACCATCATTATAGAAATATTGTTTTTTACCATTAATTGTTTGGAAACCAGTGACAGCATGGCCATTACCATCAAAATAGAACCATTGATTCTTACTGTTTTGCACATAACGTAGGATAGCTAAGTTACCACTACCTGGTTCAAAGTAATACTTATAACCATCAGTGCCAATCACAAACTTATCCTTAACCTGCACACCATTTTGATCAAAATACTGTTGATGTCCATCAATCGTTGCAAGCCCTGATTTAAGCATTACACCAGCATCATCAAAGTAATACGCATTTCCATTTTGATCAGTTATATATTGGTCAAAAACTTGATGACCTTTCTTATCGAAATAAACAATTGTACCATCTTCGTTTTGTAAGAAGCTCTTGACCAGTTCGATACCATTAGGTAAGAAGAAGTAGGTATGGTTATTAATCTTTTGCAAACCTGTTACTAAATGACCTGTTTTATCAAAATAGTAATAGTTATTATCATCATCTTGAATAAATGCATTTTGGGCACGATAACCACTTAATGTATAATAGATGATTCCTTTATCATCGTGTGTAAAGCCAGTTTCTGACAGATCATTAGTTAACTGTTTTGGTAAGTAGTCACCATCCTCAGTGTTCGAAACGACCTTAAAGTACTTATTAGAACCCATATCTTTCAATACGTATCCAGCACCTTTACCTTGGATGTTAGAGCCATTGAAGTACTTAGCCGCCCACTCAGTAATCTTTACACTGCCATCAATTGGAACGCCAGTTGAGATTTGATTCACTTTAAATAGGGATGGATAGAGTGCCTGTAACTCTTCTAAGAAGGCACCACCATACATCTCTTGATATTGACCACCCCCACGACTTTGTACAACATATAAGGCATTGTCAATATCAGAATCTGTATCGTCATCTCCAAATGAATTTGTTCTTGTGACAGTAGCTAATTCTTGCTCTGGCAAATTATAAATTTGGTCCGGCACCCAATCGGCAATGGCTTGAATACCGCTAGCATGTAAGGCTTTAATAGCATCGCGCAACTGATCAGCAGTTCCATATTTTGTCGGTGTGCCATAACCTAAGTCATAACGATCCGTGAATGCATACCCGTTTTGAATAATTGAATCCAAGAAACTTGTATCTGTACTTGAACGATATTGTGGTGCCAATTGGAAGCTTGTCACACCCCATTGCTTAAATTGGTCCGCATTCTGAGCGATGACTACGTTTGTATATTCACTGCTGTCTGTAGCAAATGCTTGGAAGTTTGAGAAACCTTCGTAGATGACTTGAGAATCAAGAGCAGCGTTTGAATGGAACACTTTATCACTCGTGTTTGTTGTTGTATCAGAGGCCGTTCGTGCATCTTGATCTTGTTGCGCACCTACCGGAACCCAAACTGCCAAGTAACCAGAAACTTGTGGATTTTGTACACCATAAATTGATTCATTCGTAAAAATCAAATCGCCGTTAGCATCTGTGTACGCCACAGGTGCATTTTCATCAGTATCATAATAAGCTAATCCATCTGCAGTTGTTGATAACAAAGCACGATAAGCTTGGTTCTTATGAGCTGCCCCCATGTGCAATGTGACTGTATGCCCATCCTCTAATTGTAGCTCCGCGTTGTTGCTGACGATGACCCCAACACCTTCAGTACGCGTCTCAGATGTTCCAGTGTCAGAAGCCGTCATGGCATCTTTACCATAGCGAACACTTGTTAACACGTCATTACTATCAACGGACATCGATTGGCCACCAGCAACATATTGGACTCTAGCCTTCAGCAAAGTGTTAATCGCATCATAGTATGGTGACTTTGTTGCCATATATTGACCATCATCTGTATATAAATCGCCATAATAGACACGAGGAACAGTATCCTTGTTGGTTAGCAACATCGCATAAGCACTAGCCATATTATATTGTGTGTACTTTTTGTCTGCTAATTTTTCATCTTCATTGTATACTTTGAAAGCAGCTGCCAATTGTTCTGTTGTTGGTGCCAAACTATTTTCAACATCAGGATACAAATCAGAAACAATTTGGGCAATAACCGTTTGCACTTCACTGTCGTGTGCACGTACAAAGCTGTAATTAGGAATTGCTTCGTTTTCTGTACTATCATTAGATCGATCAACCATATAATAATCCACGAAGCGCTGCATTGTACCTCGTATGTCAGATGATTTTGTTAGAGACCAGATTAATTGTGTGTGCACATAATCATCCATGGTTAATTGATTGCTTCCTTGATCTGTTACATACAAAGGATCATTGTGACTCCAATCTTCCAAAATTGAAAGATGCTGATTAGCAGTAGCATCATTTTGATCAACACCGTAAGCTAGTTTGAAATAATCGGCAGCAATTTGTAACAAATCAGCATCCACATTGTCGACTGCATCTACACGAATACCATCAAAATTAGCATCCGCGTCGTTGGCCGTAATCGTACCAAAATTCATTAAATAATATAACCAATTTAATTGTTCAGCTTGTACTACAGGGTTTGAATTATCAACGTCATTAGCTAACAATAATTCAAAACCACCTTTTGAATTATCTAAATTATACGCTTGTTCACCAGTCTGATTTGTTGGTGTCCGATTAAGTAGTCTAAAGTTTGAATTAGCGTCAGGTGTCAGTGGACTGTTGACATAAGTTAATGCGCCATTTTGTAAATGGTCATTGCTCATATCTTCACTAGTCTCATTCCACTGTGGTTGCGTGACAATGAAAGCCGCCATCGCATCCTTTAACCACTCTGTACTTTGTTGCGCACTAATTTTCATTTCAATTGATTTTTGAACATAGTTACTTGCTTCATTTAATAAGCTTTGGCTATCCCCAGTTTCAAAACTGTCCGCATTACTGATAAACCCTAAATCAGCCATGTAATTTAAATAATTGACCTGGGTGTTCTTATCTGGCCACCACACTGACAATATTGGTCTGAAATCTGTATCTGTAGAAGGTTCCCAGTCTGTTCCGTTACGTAAAATATCTGTTGGACGATACCATGAACTAGCTGTTAAATAGCCGTCAATATTTTCAAAGTCCTCAGCATCCGTACCGTGGGCTGCATTATGTTCGCTATAATCCGTGTTTTGTGTCGTCAAACCTTCTTTTATTTCAGAAGTTGTGTTAGAAACTTCTTGCCCTGTTTCCTGATCAAATGTCATTATTTGACCATCAATCACACCAGAGAAGCCTTTTTTTAGTTGCCCAAGATTATCAAAATAATAATTTTTGCCCTCGATATTCTTAATACCGGTAGCAGCGTGTCCTTTATCATCAAAGTAGTATGTTGTACCATTTTCAGATTGGTAATATTGATTAAAAATTTGTTGCCCTTCATCGTTAAAAGCAACTATGTTCCCATCAATGCTTTGCAGACCAGTTAACTCATCACCTGAGTCCTTATCAAAATAATATGTTTGATTATCAATTGTGACATACTGTCCTTTGACTTGTTTACCACTCTCGTCAAAATATTGAATATTGTTGTCTATCGTTGATAAACCTTTAGCATTTTTGCCATCATCAAAATAATAATACCAACTACCGTCTTTTTCAACGTACTTGCCGCTAACTTGTTGTGTTTCGTCAGTTGTCGTTTCAGCAGGATCAGTGTCAGTTGAAGCAACTGCTGATTCCTCATCTTTGCTAGTAACATTGGTTTGAGCGACTTCATCTTGTTTGTTATCGACTTTTTCATTATCAAGTGCATGATCATCTGACTGTTTTTCTGTCACATTATTATCAGCAGACTGCGTTGTGTCGCTTGCAGCTGTTGTTACATTATCATTAGTAACTGCAGACTGTACTTTATCATTTTCTTCGGTAACCGTAGTGTTCTGCTGCGTATCCGTTGTATTATCTGAAGCAGATTGAACGTTATTCGCACTCACATCAGGTACACTACTGTCTCCCAAAACACTTGGTGTTGCTAAAGCAAATGAGGCGGTTAATGCAAAAGCACAAACCCCACCAACTACCCAACTTTTCCCAACTTTATAAAGCTTTTTCCGCATTACTTTTTCTGTAAATGGCATAAATTTTCTCCTTATAATATTCTCTTCTATTACATTGAAAAATTATAACTTAATTTATTTGTAAAAACAGTAAAAATTTCAATACACAATCGACATATTTTTAAAAAACATTGTAAAAACAGTCAATCAGAGAATTATATTAATATTATAAACATTAATTTTTTTATAAAAAAATATTGTTAACTTATCTAGTGATAAGTTAACAATGTTAATTATTATTAATTAGTCATTAATTTTATTGATTATAAAATAATAAAAAAATAAAATAAAATCACATAATATATAAAAGAGGTATTTAACAAGACTAGTATGTCTCGTAATAAATATACGAAATAATAAAATTAGTATTTTTATAAATAAATCGTGTTGGTAATAATAAATATAAAGTAATTAAAAATAAATATCATTGTTATTTATTACATCATATTCTAATCTTTTTGTATACTTTAGAAATTATAAGCAACATCGCTAGTAAAACGGCTTCCAATGCCGATGCAAAATATCGGTGTCCATTTGTTTTAGGGAGCTGTAACCCATTATTTTTGGATTGATTTATTTTCTGTTTTTCAATATCTTTTTGAGAAACTACATCATTGGCGTTATCTTTTGATTCTAAATTATCCGTATGCAATGTCTTTCCTTCATTCTGGTTTTGCTCACTTTTGTGGTAACTACTTGTCTCCCCAATGATAGCAGCTAAATCATTTTTCTTTAATTGATCGGCTGAAAAAGTGCTTTGATCAGAATTGTGATCGGCTTGATAATAACTCTCTAACCCTTGATTAGGTACGTTATCTGCATCGTTAGCTGAAACTTGCTTTTCTTGAACTTGATTGTTGTTTTCAGTAGGTGAGCACTCTTCTTTGACTATCATTTCCTCTATGGCATCACCGCTTGTTTTGGATGTACTTAAGGTATTACTTTTAAAGTTCTCCGTATTGTCTCGCCCTTTTTTAGTATCAATGCTGTCTGCAACATCTTTGTCCTCAATACTATTTGAGGCCTCTTGATTATTTAAACTGTTCTTGCCATCGACACCATTCTGACCATCAATGCCGTTTACGCCATCTTTGCCATTGACACCATTCTGACCGTCTATACCGTTTACGCCATCTTTACCATCGATACCGTTCACGCCATCTTTACCATCGATACCGTTCACGCCATCTTTACCATCGATACCGTTTTGACCATCAAGACCGTTTATGCCGTCTTTTCCATCGACACCGTTTTGACCATCAAGACCGTTTACACCACTTTTGCCATCGACACCGTTCTGACCGTCTATACCGTTTACACCATCTTTGCCATCGACACCATTTTGACCATTGATGCCGTTTACGCCATTTTTGCCATCGACACCATTCTGACCATCAATGCCGTTTACGCCATCTTTGCCATTGACACCATTCTGACCGTCTATACCGTTTACGCCATTTTTGCCATCAACACCGTTCTGACCATCGATGCCGTTTACGCCATCTTTGCCATCGACACCGTTCTGACCATCTATACCGTTTACGCCATCTTTGCCATCGACACCATTTTGACCATCTTTGCCGTTTACGCCATTTTTGCCATCGACACCGTTCTGACCATCAATACCGTTTACGCCATCTTTGCCGTCAACACCGTTCTGACCGTCTATACCGTTTACGCCATTTTTGCCGTCGACACCGTTCTGACCATCAATGCCGTTTACACCATTTTTGCCATCGACACCATTTTGACCATCTTTGCCGTTTACACCGTTCTGACCGTCTATACCGTTCTGACCATCAATGCCGTTTACACCATTTTTGCCATCGACACCATTTTGACCATCTTTGCCGTTTACACCGTTCTGACCGTCTATACCGTTTACGCCATCTTTGCCATCGACACCATTTTGACCATCAATACCGTTTACGCCATCTTTACCATCGACACCATTTTGACCATCTTTGCCGTTTACGCCATTTTTGCCATCGACACCATTTTGACCATCAATACCGTTTACGCCATCTTTGCCGTCAACACCGTTCTGACCGTCTATACCGTTTACGCCATCTTTGCCATCGACACCATTTTGACCATCTTTGCCGTTTACGCCATTTTTTCCGTCGACACCGTTCTGACCATCTATACCGTTTACGCCGTCTTTTCCATCAACACCGTTCTGACCGTCTATACCGTTTACGCCGTTTTTGCCATCGACACCGTTCTGACCATCGATGCCGTTTACGCCATCTTTTCCGTCTTGGCCGTTCTTGCCATCAACAGAATAAGTATAAATCACCCAAACATTCTGTTTTGGATTAGAAATATTTTTTTGCTCAGTAAATACACCGCCATTACCATCTGCTGTATAAGTATAATGTAGTAATCCATCATTAGAATTGGTAATGCCTGCCACTTCTTGATTAAATGTTTCTGGAATCTCATATGTGGTTACATCTTCGTCTGAATTATTGCCAATGAAATTACCTACTTCATCGTAATAAGATTGACCACTAGTTCCCTTAATAGTTTGCGTCGACTGTAATTCTTTGCCATTTATCCTCTTAAGAACATAGTGGACTGTGACTTCAGATTGATTTTTCACGCTTGATTCTGTCAAAGCTGGGCTAGTTGCTGCACCATAACCCTTCTGATTATTTTCAGGTGTTCTTGTATCATTTGATACTTCATTTTCCTGATGAACTTCGGGATCTGAATCAGTAATTTCTGCTACTAATGGTTGAATATTATTGTTTTTTTCGTACGTTATAGTATTTAAATGATAAGTAACCGTAACTGGATCAATCTTTTCCGGCTTTTTCAAAAATGCTAGTTCATCAGAATTCATATTATGATTCTCATGCCACCAACGCGCATTTTTATTCATCGGAACTGCACCAATATACAATGTTGGTTTATCCGTTGTAAAATCTGTAAAAGATACACCTTCTTCAATAGCATAATGTTGTGGGTTAGTATCCTCATCCCAATTTGGGGATTGGAAATCAGCACTTGTGTTTACATAGGCAAGTCCATCAGGGGCATTGTCTGCAATGCCATCAGCGCTGATATAATCTAAGCCAATTGTTGATTGCTCATTAATAATAGCTGTTTTGGCGTCATTCGTTTGAACATACTCTTTGCGATTACCGTTCCAGTTATCCCACTCTGGACCAGCAAAATTTGTCGAACTTAAGGATCCAGACAAGAAATATACTTTAGGTTCCTCATTTGAACCAGGAACCTTAGAAATCGGTACAACTTCATGACTATCACTATAGGTAAACCAGAAAGTTGTTTGCCAATTTAGATTCGTTGCCCATATGTTATCAACGGCATTACTACTGATAGCTAAATGCGGAATGCCAGACTCCTTATAGTTGTTAGTGTCATTCCAATTGCCATTTTGTAATTGAAAATCATGGAAAATTTCGTGAAAATCGACACTTCGCTTATTGCCATCAGCATCCTCGATACTTCCTGAACGTGACCACGTTTTTTCGATTGTAGCATTCAATACCTGTGGCCCTACATATTCCCATACTTTCGTACTATCGCTGAGATTTGAATGTGAACCAATACCCGTGCAGATTTTGCTGGGTTCTATATTCGACGTTGGACTACTCTCATCCGCCGGTTTTGAAGTATCAAAATCCAATGCTTGTTTAGCAGCTGATGTTGCAATCTGTGTTTTGCCATCCTTATTTTGCTGTTTCCCCTTATGTAAAGCTGATTCGTATTCTTCAGTATGTTGATTAAATTGTTGATTATTTTGCTGTTGCGTCTTTTCAGCATTCTGTAGTTCAGCAATTTGTTGTTCATAGTCACTTGCAATATCGTTTTTAACCTTAGCAATATCCTCCGTATTCTCAGAATCACTCACTATATTACTTCGGGTGGGTTCCTGTTTAACAACAACCCCCACACTTTCAGCCGATTCAACAGCACTGACAATTTCCGTATCATCTACCGCCATAGATGTCTGATTGTCCGATGGATTCTCTGATACGAGAGCGACATCTTTATCATTTTGAACTAAACTGCTTTGCTCTGTAGTCTTTCCATCATCAGCACTGACAACTGTTACAGATGCGTTAAACAACACCACAGCAACCGTTGCAGTTATCCATAATTTCCCTGACTTATATAATTTATATTGATCTTTTCTATTTTCCATATGCTCCCCCGAGTAATTATTGTAAGTGTTCATTATATCATTTTGATAAACGTTAAACAATAATTGTATAACTTTAGCAAACATTTAAATGAAAAAAATATCCTTGATTTCTTTATCAAGTCCTTTAGCAATTTTTTTAGCCGTTGGTGGTGATGGATGCTTCTTATTATTTAAATATTCTGTCATCAATGAATAATTGACCCCTATTCTTTTGGAAAAAATCGCAATACTTTCCCCACGTATTGCGATTTCCTTTCTGACTGAAGTAGCATCTCGAAATTGTAGTGTTAGTGACATTTATCTTCCCCATTCTTTATCATAGTGTCATTATATAGGCGTTGTATCACATTGTCAAACGTTTTATATTCTGTTTTGCAACTTATTGTGTTTATGTTTGTTTTTCATTTGTATATAATAAAAGTAAACAACTAACAGGAGGGCTTGCATATATGGTAACAAAAGAACAGTTCGGCCAAAAAATTAAACATATTAGAGAAAAAAAGCATTATACTGTTCGTCAAGCTGCCCTACAAGGTAATTTTTCATCCGCCTATTTATCTCAGATTGAAAATGGCAATAAAAATATTCCTAAAGTCGAAACACTTTATCGCATTGCTAAAGGACTGAGAATATCAAAAGATGAAATATTACATATTGCCGGAATTACTTCCCATACTGCACCTAAACACCCCAATAGTGTAGATCTTGGCAAACAATTTGCCGATGATGATTTGCTCTTGTCTTTTGAAGGAAAACCTTTATCCCCAGAATATCGCGAAGCAATTTTGTCCATACTCCGCACCTTGCCAGATGTCGATGAAAAAACAAAAGAGGATTAATTTTCAGTGTACATAGATGACAGAATTTCAAACTATCTTGAACAAATCGTGCAAAAAAATGGTTTGACATTAATACACATTGATGGCACAGAACTTGACCCAGATGTGGCCAATGGTCGTAAAAGAGCTATCATCATCAACAATAATTACAAAACAAATTTCAGTCGCTATTTTCGAATTGCGCATGAAATATCTCATTTAATTTATACAAGAAGCAACGATACTTACGCGTTTTCTCCTCTTTCAAAATTATCAGATGAAACGGAAGCTAATTTACATGCTATCCAAATTTTAGTAGATTTTTATTTCTCAGAAATCCCCTTAAAACAAGAACGTTGGGAACGGCGGTTTCACTTTATTGAAGCGTTTGGTCTTGGTCAAATAACGCATCTTGTTGAAAAAATATTAGCATAAAAAAAGTGCCACCAATTAATTGATGACACTTTTTTGTGTTATTAGCTAAATTCGGTTAGCTTTTAATCAGCTCTCCAGAATTTGCGTCATAATATTTTTGGCTACCGTCAGCTTGTGTTACTGCGGCTCCCTTAACTTGATGACCATTGGCATCAAAATACAGTTGTTGTCCATTTATATTTTGTTCCCCAGTTACAGCAACACCATTAGCACCAAAATATGCCCATGATCCGTCTGATATTCGTTCAAAGCGATTCGTCACCATATCACCAGAATCTGCATCGTAGTAGCGCATCTTCCCATCAGTAGCCGTGTATTCACGACCCTTAACTTGGTTACCGTTGCTTTCAAAGAACAAATGTTGACCATTAATGACTTGTGCGCCGGTTACGATGTTACCTTTTTTATTAAAGTACGCCCATGATCCATCTGATAACTTTTCAAAACGATTAGTGATCATTTCACCAGAATTAGCATCATAATAACGCACTTTGCCCTTTTTATCAGTCGCTTCCTTACCTTTAATCTGTTGTCCGTCAGCATCAAAGAACAATTTTTGCCCACTAATTGTCTGTGCACCAGTTACAGCGATACCGTCAGCACCAAAGTATGACCATGTACCATCTGTGTTTTCACCAAAGCGGTTCGTCACCATATCACCAGAATCAGTGTCAAAGTAGCGTAGCTTTCCGTCTGCATCTTTCACGGAAGTCCCTTTGACCTGAATACCGTTCTTATCAAAGTATTGGATATGCTCCTGCCCATCAACAGTCACGGTTGTTAAGCCAGCATTAGCCATAACACCATTTTTGTCAAAGTAACGCCAAGTTTTATTAGCCAACATGTAGTATCCATCAACAGCTTGTTTGCCATATTGATTGAAATAATAAACATTTCCTTTACTATCTTCTAAGATAGCATCTTGTAATTCAATACCATTAGGCAAGAAGTAATAATTATTATCATTGACTGTCTGGAAACCATATGTCATATAACCATTCTTGTCAAAGTAATACCAATTAGATTTGTCATCTTGGATGAATGTATCTTTTGCCTGGTATCCACTTGTAGAATAATATGTCATCCCACCATCAGTTGAAATAAATCCAGTGTTTGATTCTTCATTCGTCAACTGCTTTGGCAAAAATACACTGCTGTTGCTTGAAGTGCTTACCTTGAAGTACTCATTTGTAGCCCAGTCCTTAAGGACATAGTAAGCACCACGACCTTGAATGTTAGTACCGTTAAAGTACTTAGCGGACCATTCTTTTATCTTTTCACTAGCATCCATTGGTACGCCGGTTGAAATTTGATTTTTTTCGAATAGAGAAGGGTACAATTTCTTGATTTCATCAAGGAACTCTCCACCATATAGTGCCTGATATTCTCCGCCACCAACGGTTTGTGAAGCATACAATGTTTTATTAATTACAGAATCTTGATTATAGATTCCTGAGTTGTTGACACGTTGTACCGCAACCACTTCTTTACCTGTCAAATTATAAATCTGGTCTGGTACCCTATCTGCCATTGCCTTGATACCTGTCGCATGCAAAGCTTTAATAGCTGTACGGAGTTGATCTACAGTACCATACTTCGTTGGTGTATTGAATCCAAGATCATAACGATCAGTAAATGCATAACCATTTTGAATAATTGAATCTAAGAAACTACTATCCGTACTTGAACGATATTGTGGTGGAAACTCGAAGTTCGTAATTCCCCAACTCTTGTATAAATCAGTATTGTTTGCAATTTGCACATTAGCATATTCAGCTTCTGTTGTTGGTGTAGATTGGAAGTTAGAGAAACTTTCATAAATAACTTGAGAATCAAGTGCGGCATTTGAATGTAATGTTTGTCCATCAGTAGTTGTTGCTGTACTACTTTCAGTTCGCGCATCTTGAGTATCTGAAGCACCAACGGGTACCCAGACCGCCAAGTATCCAGAAACTTGTGGATTTGCTGTACCAACAATATCTGAACTATTGAAAATAAGTTGCCCATTACTATTTGTATATTTTATTAAGCTTTGTGAGACATCACTATCAGATACATAAGTATCTATGCCATCTTTAGTTGTTAACAAAGCAGGACGATAAGCCTGGTTTTTGTGCGCTATGCCCATATCTACAACTACTTGATCTGTACTGCTCAACTTCAAATCTGGGTTATTACTTTCAATTACCGCAATACCTTGCGTACGTGTTTCATTTGTCCCTGCATCGGTAGCAGTCATGGCACCATTACCATAACGAACTGATGTCAGAATGCCTCTATAACTGTCAGCAGCCATACTACTATCACCTTGCATATATTTCATAGACATTGTTTGCCCGCCAGAAACATACTTGATACGAGACTTCAGCAAAGTATCAATTGCATCGTAATAAAGTGACTTTGTTGCCATGTATTGACCATCATCTGTATACATATCACCATAGTACACACGTGGCACTGTATCTTTGTTCGTTAGTATTGTGGCGTAAGTACTTGGAATGTTATATTGTGTGAATTCTTTATCCGTTTTCAACTGATCAGCATTATAAATTTTAAACGCTTCTGTTAATTGATCCATCGTTGGTGATAAGCCATCAGAATCCGGATCAATTCTTTGTTTAATAATTTCAGCAATAACTGTTTGTACTTCAATATCATGTGCACGAACAAAAGAATAATTTGGTTGTGCGGTATTATCTGTCGAATCATTTGTACGATCAACTAAACTATTTGTCAAAAATGGTTCTAATCCACTTCTTTTATTACCATATTGATCGACTGCTGGCATAGTGAGTGAGTATTTTAATGACAAACGCAATTTATTATCCATTGACAATTGATTGTCGCCATTGTCTTTCACATATTCAGCATCATTGTCACTCCAGTCTTCAAGAATGGAAACATGTTGATTCGAAATTGCATCACTCTTATCGACGCCATATGCTGCCTTGAAATAATCAGCTGCAATTTGCAATAAGTCGGCATCAACGTTATCAACAGCATCTACTCGAATACTATCAAAGTTAGCATCTGCATCGTTATTAGTAATTGCTCCAAAGTTTAACAAGTAATACATCCAATTTAGTTGTTCTGCTTGAACAACTGGGTTTGAATTATCCACATCATTGGCCAAGAGGAAGTCATAACCACCTTGAGTTGGATCTGTCGTATACAAAGGCGTGCCTGTTTGATTTGTTGGTGTACGATTAAGTAATCGATAATCAGAATTGGCATCTGGTGTTTTATCACTATTGACATACAACAATGCACCACCTTGCAAATGATCAGTTCCTTTTGATTCACTAGCAATATTCCAATTTGATTGGCTATCAACAAATTTTGAAATATCATCCTTTAGCCATTGTGTTTGGCCTTCTTGACTAATTTTTTCTTCAATTTTCACTTGAATGTTCTGTGCTGCTTTGTTCAAAGCGTCTTGACTGTCATCTGAAGTATAAACAGTTTCCGTTTCAGTGGCATCTAAATACTTCATCGCATTCAAATAGTTTACTTGTGTTGCCTTATCTGGCCACCAAGTCATTAACAATGGTCGTAAATCGTCATCCTTTGATGATTCCCAGTTTTGACCGTTGACTAATATGTCCTTAGGCCTGTACCAACTGTCGGCTGTTAGGTACCCGTCAACGTTTGTATAACTATCAGAAGATGTACCAACTGAGGCATTATGCTCCGTATAAGTATTATTTTCACTAGTCAATCCTTCTAAAAATTGATAGTCATTTGTATCAGCTAATGCGCCAGTCTCTTTATCAAAATAAAGTACCTTACCATCAATTACGGTAGCAAAGTTCTTTTTTACTTGATCATCATCGTCGTAATAATATGTTTTGCCATCAATCGTTTTCAGATTCTTTGAACTAGCTTCTAATGCTGCAGTAGTATCGGCCGTCTTCGAATTGTTATCAATCGTTTGACTTTTTTGTGCCGATGAACTGACATCTTTATCGCTCGCTGTAGTTGAATTGTTATTATCAGATGTGCCGACTGTTGTTGCTGTTTTATCATCCGTTGATGTATCTGCTGTTGTTGCAGCTTTATCATCCGTTGATGTATCTGTTGTTGTTGTAGCTTTATCATCTGTTGATGTAGCTGCTGTTGTTGCAGCTTTATCATCTGTTGATGTAGCTGCTGTTGTTGTAGCTTTATCATCTGTTGATGTAGCTGCTGTTGTTGTAGCCTTATCATCTGTTGATGTAGCTGCTGTTGTTGCAGCTTTATCATCTGTTGATGTAGCTGCTGTTGTTGCAGCTTTATCATCTGTTGATGTAGCTGCTGTTGTTGCAGCTTTATCATCTGTTGATGTAGCTGCTGTTGTTGCAGCTTTATCATCTGTTGATGTAGCTGCTGTTGTTGCAGCTTTATCATCTGTTGATGTAGCTGCTGTTGTTGCAGCTTTATCATCTGTTGTGATTGATTTGTCAGACGTAGTCGCATCCAAATTCGATTGATCGACTGCCGTGGCCACTACTACCCCATTGTTTTGTGAAACATCAGCTTGTGCTTGTTGAATAAAACTGGTAACACCAATTATTGAAACACTCCCTGCAATGACTAACATTTTCCCAGATTTATACATCTTTTTCCGGAAAACGCTTGTTGTATTTCTATTTCTCATTTACTTCTTCCCTTCATTCTTTCCCTTTTTGTCACAAATAACTACTATGTTCTCTAATCAAAACGGTTATTTGTGCTTGTGATATCCTAAACATTTATGACTAAGAATGTTTTGTCAACAAATGTTTTTTACAAACGTTAATCATTAAAACTAACTATTTTAATATATAATGAAACAAATATTTAAAATAAATTATGCAGAATTGAATAATTAGAAAATATTAAGGTTATTTTAATATATAATAAGTCACTGCTTTTAAATAAAATATAAAAAATTAAATAATTATAGGTTACTGAGGATATGAATAATAAAAAAGGATCTGTTATCAAAGAAATTAGGAAAATACGAGGAATATCTCAACAACGGTTGGGTGTTTTAATTGGATCACAATCAATGGTGTCTAGAATAGAGAACAATAAGACAGAACCAACTGATCACACCATACTTTTACTGTGTGACGCCCTAAACATTTCATTTGAAGAATATTTTTCGGCTGCTTTTGGAAAAAAAAAAACAACTTAAAAACCCTGACAACTGTTTTAAGTCAATATTATCAAGACAATGATCGTCAAAAATTGAATCAATTAACGCAATTATTACAAAATGATACAATCAAGAATCCTAGCGACCCATTCATGCGTCATTATTATTTAATGTCGCTGTCTACTTTGTATCACTTAGATTTCCTAGTCGCATCAATCGACGATCAGAATGAATTGATTGATTACTTTTTTAATATTAGTTACTGGCAGTTCTATGACTTATGTTTACTGGCGAATGTAGTTAACATGATACATGTTGAAAGAATCACACCTTACATATTTGACATACTTAAACAGTACGCTACGAATAATATGCCAACGGCATCCGTTGAAACTGCGAGCAAAATATTGATTAACGCTTTGGAAACAAGTATTATACAAAAAAAGATGACTTTACTAGATATCTATTAGATAAAATTAAAAAATATAAATTTAACACCGATGACTTTAAGTTTCAAACGTGGCTACTATTTTGGACTGGGGTGTTTGAGAATAATAATAACAAAGTTAGGCACGCCTATAGTATTGCTACGTACCTACATCAAAATATTACTTTGAAAAATTTTGATAAGTTTTTAACAATTACTCAAACACCAAGTCCTTTTTTTGAAGACACTAAAAAAGACACACCTAAAAGCTAAACTCTTAGATGTATCCTTTATTAACTAATTATTATAGCTCTTGTTGGAAATCCATTGGTGTATAAAGTTTCAATAGTTTACTAAACACAAATTGTGCAATGAATCCTGCAATGATGGGAATAACCAACCATGCCAGAACTGCAATCGCTGGATTAATGAAGTGATTCATAACTGTTGAAGGTACAGTAGGATCTTTGACCATTGATTGAATTGGTGATACCAATCCAATATAACCAAATCCAGCTGTTGTTGGTGTTCCTTGGATATTAAACAACGCAACTGGAATACCAGAAATCGCGGCTGCTAACAAGAATGATAGCATTGTCACCGGCTTTGCAAAGACTGATGGCATCATGCCTTTCATGGCACCTAATGCAATAGCAACTGTTACACCTGGCTTATTGACTTTCCATGAATTAATCAATAGCACAATGGTTGTAGCAACAACACCCATGGCAGCCGCACCAGATCCAATTCCTGATAGACTAATTGCCAAAGCAATTCCAACAGTTGAAACTGGTGTAATAATGATAATGGCAAAAGCCATTGCAATTAACATTGCCATAGGTATAGGTGCTAATTTAGTAAATGTTTCAACTAATTGACCAATCCAAGTAGTAACATCCCCGACATAAGGCGCAATCATTTTACCGACCAAACCAACGCCACCACCAACAAGGATAGGACTTAAAATAATAGCAACTGATCCAAATCCTTTTAGGTAGCGGGCAACAAGCCAAGTAACGAAAACCGCAATAGCGGAAACGATCATTGCATTGATCACATCACCAGCACCAGATGCTATATAAACGTTAGCAGGTGCTACAGAGTTGAGGCCAGTCACTGGATTAAGCCACCCCTTGGGTGCGACGGCCCACTTGATTGATCCAGAAGCTACGGCTGTCGCTATCGCAACAACACCAACATCTAAGCTCTTCATTTTGAACTGTAAAGCAACCGCCATACCAATCAAAAATGGAATCAATGATGTGAATAACGTTAAAATAGCACTCAAATTAGCGCCAAATGCTGTAGTACCCAGACCTGAATACTGAATGATGTACTTCATAACAGCTGATGGCAAAACACCAATTAAAATACCTTGCGCTGAACCTGACAAAACCTTAAAAAAGAAATCTTTCAAACGTAAATCAGTTTGACCACTAAACTCAACGGGGGCATTTTCTTTCGCTTTACGTGCATATTCTTCATTACGCAAATCCTGCGATTCTTTGGCAGACCACTTCTCGCCTTCTGCTTTGATAGACATACTATCATTTCCTCTTTTCAATTCATATTTGTGACACATCCCTCACTGCGCCACACTCTCTCCCAAAACCACGATACTATAATCAAAATTGTTTGATTATTCTTTCACAAACCCCTCGGATAAAAAATTCCCAAACACTGAATCTGGGAATTCCATCATATTAATATTCAACAGCAATAGCTGGCTTCTCACCCTTGGCGAAAGCAACTGCTGCATCAAATGATTGGTGAACCATTTCTAGAACAGCTTTAGTTGTATAGAAAGCCGTGTGTGGCGTAACCAATACATTTTCGCGTGCAATCAAGTCAGCAATCTTAGCATCTGGGAATTCTTTACCAGACCAATCTTCATTGAACAAGCCAACTTCATTTTCATAAACGTCCATACCGAAGTCTGAAATCTTACCAGAATTCAAACCATCAATAATAGCGTCAATGTCCATCAAATTACCACGCGCAGCGTTCATGATAACCACACCATCCTTCATCTTAGCAATAGCATCTGCATTGATTAGATGATGGTTTTCAGGTACACCAGGAACATACAATGAAATTGCATCAGCTTGTGCATATAATTCGTCTAATGTGTCAACGTACAAACCTTCTGCTTGTAATTCAGCATTTGGGTACTTGTCATAAGCAATAACCTTGGCCCCAAAGCCTTTCAAAATGTTAATAGCAACACGGCCAATATGACCTGTACCAATAACACCAACTGTTTGCATACGCATTTCACGTCCAATTGTTGGTGCCCAACGCAAGTCGTGCTTAGCAATTTTGGCATCCAATGCTTTCGTGCGACGTAGCAAACGAGATAATTGAATCATTGAGTGTTCTGCAATAGCATTTGGTGAATAAACAGGAACATTTGAAATGTTAAAGTTAAATTCACGTGCTGCATCAAAATCAATGTTATCTGTACCAACGTTACGCAATGACAAGTTAGTAACACCAACGTTAGCTAAAGCTGTCAATGTTTCACGTGTGTAGTCCAATTGTTGATAAACAACAGCTGAATCTGATCCCTCAGCCAACTTAGCTGTTTCAGGTGTCAATAATTCTTGTGTGTAGTCCACTTCAATCTCTGGGTTAGCCGCTTTCCATTCTTCAAGTGATGGCTTTTCATCATCACGAATGCCGTAAGCAAAAATCTTCATAAGATCCTCCAAAATTTTATTTCATCTATAATTGTACCCTATTTCACGAGCTAACGCACGCGATTAAGCCCATATAATGCATAGATTTCAGAAAAAATTTCACCCCTTACAAATGACAGTCGTTAAGCAAATGTAACCCATTCCATTTTCTTTACTTTAATCACTAATTAAAGCACTTTCTACTAACTATAACAATATGCCTACTAATAAAGTAACCAGCATCCCCATAAAAACGACAACTAAATTTTTAATGGCTAAAATGAATGTCTCTTTTTTGACAGGATGATTCACGAATGCACGTGCATTTTTGATAATAATCGGCAGTAAAATTAATAAAGTATAAGAAGTTGTTGGCAACCAGCCAACTAGTGTCACGAGTATAATTTCAACAAAAGCTAAAATTGCCCAAAAGACATATATTTTTTTCGCATTTTTAATGCCTATGTAGTGAACTAACGTATGTCGATCATTTGCTTGATCCTCATCATAATCAGCAATGTTATTAGCAAACATAATCTCTGCAATAAAAATAGTCAATGGTAAACTGACAATAAACCATTGAAACAGTACATTCCCTGTCGGCACCATGCGTGTGTTTACATATACTTGAGCCACGAAAATAAAATAGCCCATTGTTATTCCAGATACAATTTCACCAAATGGTGTATTTGTGATCGGTTTTGGTCCGGCAGAATAAAAATAACCAATTAAAAAACTAACAATTCCAATAATCCAAGTTATATAATCCGTTCGTAAAGCGACAATAACTCCTGCAAGCACTGCTATCAATGCCAGGCCTTCTGCAACATGCAATACTTGTTTATCAGTAATTGCTTCAACATCATCAGACTCCCTCAAAAAAGAGTTCTCTTTTTGGCGTTTATTATCCTCATAACGATTGAAAGTATTAACGGCTAAATGTACCGCAACCGTCGCAATAATTAACAATAGTGTATTCACCCAATTAACACGAGCATACTGCCACTGGCTATATGCTAAACCAACCAATAGTGGTGCAATACTCGGTACAACAACCCGAATCTCCACCAAGTCTAAAAACTGCTTATATGTCATCATTTTATAAATCCTCTGACATTTATTGTATCAGAAAACAAAAAACGACACCGCATCGTGTCGTTACAATAAATGTAAACTTTTGAATTAGTGTGTACTATCACTTACTTTCATACGGTGTTAAGCGAACTTTGCCATCGATGTACTCGCCAACGAATATGTCATTAATACTGTCATAACCTTGATTTTGTACAATATCAGTTAACCATGACTCATCACGATCAATGATGTCCAATACATCTGTGTTGATTTGCCCATCAAATATAATAGGATATTTCATATTCTCCTCACCGGCTAAGATTACTGTCAGCTGTCCATTTATTTCAAGCACAGCTCTTTTAACTTGAGACAAATCATAGACACTTTGTGATCGCAATTTAAACATTAAATCATTCGCTGATAAGCCAGAAGACAGGACGTTTTTGATGTTTACTTTTCCTCGTTCAATGACAACCTTAGGCTGACCATCAATTAATAGTTTAACGTAACGATTATGTTCTTTTAAAAACTTGAATGTCATTACTAACATTGTCCAAATAATCAATACAATCGTAAATTGAAAAACTGTGATGGTGTCTGAGTAAATAACTGCGCCAATAATACCACCCAAAACATAATTTTGAACCTGATCTAACGCGTTTGTCGGTGCTAAGTTGCCCTTTCCCATAACATTAATCTGAATTATTAAAGCTACCAACCCAATTGCTAGCTTAGTTAATATGGGTAGATAAATACTCATTTGACCACCTTCACTTTCGAGTTAATTAGGTATGCACGTGTCAGGCTATAAGACTGTTGATCAGCACTAATTGTGAGCCGATAGAACTTTTTGTCCATTTTTACTAACATACCATCACTCACTGTTGTCGAATTAAAATATAATTTATCTTTAGAAACACCTTGCGTTTTGGCAAACTTAGTTACAAAAGCAGCCATTTGCGTCTTCTGATCGTCCTGCGATTTAGCTTGCTGATAATCTGTATATCGTGCACCAGCTAGGAATAAAAAAAGCAACAACGCTATAATGCTTAATTCGCGATAGCGAGTTTGCAAACGATTTCTAACTGAAGCCACCGCACCGACTGCCATCAAAACAAAAACAACAACCATTAAATATTTACCAATAGTGTCGTTTATATTTGTTTGTTTTATTAAATAGTCAACGGAATAAAAATTCATCTCAAAATACCTCGTTAATTATCATACCATATCTCTAAAAAGCCATTGAATCGAATTCACAATGCTTGAAGCAACTATCAAAAAGCGATATATTATTTATATTATACTCATATAAATAAAAGGAGCTGCTATCTTGTCAACAGAAATTACAAATCAACAAATTAAAGATTTTCGTACAGCAACAGACGATAAACACAACAACATTATTCGTCGAGCTGTTACCAAAAATGGTATTCACAGCGCGAGTTTTGACCAAGAGATTGCAAATATTAACACACCAATATTCTCAATTGATCTAGACACTGGAAAAGTTGCTAACCAAAAGCAATCGGGGCGTTGCTGGATGTTTGCCGCCTTAAACACGATGCGCCATGATATTAAAGATAGGTTTCACATTAGTGATGAATTTCAACTTTCCCAAAGCTACACGTTGTTCTGGGACAAGTTTGAAAAAGCCAATTATTTTTATGAAAATGTTCTCAAAACGGCAACTGAGCCTCTTGATTCACGTCGCGTTGCCTTCTTATTGACTACGCCTCAACAAGACGGTGGACAGTGGGACATGATTGTCTCTATCATTGAAAAATACGGTCTGGTGCCACAAAGCATTTATCCTGAATCAAAAGCTTCTTCTGCCACTGCAGAACTCAACAACACGCTCAATACGCTTCTAAGGCACGATGCAACTGTCCTGCGTGGGCTAGTAGCCCAGCAAGCATCAAAAGACAAGATCTCTAATGCACGCAATGAAATGTTAGCTAACGTCTACCGCTTGTTGTCACTAACTTTGGGTGAGCCACCTGTTCAATTCGACTTTGAATACCGAGATGAGCTGCACAACTTCCACGTTGAACGTCAATTAACACCACAGGGTTATTACCAAAAATTTGTTAGTTGGGACTTAGATGAGTATATTTCTGTCATTAACGCACCAACTGCTGACAAACCATTTGATGCCACTTATAATGTTGACATGTTGGGTAATGTTGTTGGTGGTCGTGACGTCAAACACCTTAATGTGGATATCAACAAAATGAAAGCATTCGCCATTTCACAACTCAAAGATGGTCAAAGTGTCTGGTTTGGTGTAGATATGGGTCCTCAAGTTGATCGAGAGAGTGGTCTCATGGCCAGCGGTATTTTTGCTTCCGATGATTTATTTAACGTTGACTCAACGATGACCAAAGCACAGCGTCTTGACTACGGCGAAAGTCTAATGACACACGCAATGGTCTTGACAGGTGTAGATTTAGATGAAAATGACCAACCAACAAAGTGGAAAGTCGAGAATTCTTGGGGCGAGAAAGTTGGTAAGAAAGGCTACTTCACAATGTCAGACGATTGGATGAGCGAATATGCTTATCAAATTGTTGTCAAGAAGGAATATCTAAGCTCAGAACTAGTCAATATTTATGATAATTCAAAGCCAACATTGTTGTCTCCATGGGATCCAATGGGTGCATTAGCTTAGAAAAAGATGAGGCGTCAATTTAAATATGACTCTAAAAGAACAGCTTCTTCAGATTAAACAAAATAGCCCTTCGATTATTTCTAACAAACTACTTTTTGAAATGGTTGAAAACATTGGCTCGTTAGATTCTGAATTACGAGACACACTCATCTACAGTCTCTTTTCTGACTGGACTACAACCGGGAAGTTATCAGTAAATCAAGAACAAAAGGTGTCGAGTTTCTTGCTTGATAACAGTTATCTATTACAAAATATCGATAATAAAAACGATAAACTAAGTATCTTTACTCGTAGCTTTACAGCACTTTTTCTAGCCTCACTATCATACCGTCATAATAATCATTCATTTTTATCTCAAAGTCAACAACGTCAGATTATTGAACAAAGTATTGATTATATTCAGAACGAACATGATTTTCGTGGTCTAACAAATGATGGTTGGGCTCATGGCATTGCCCATATTGCAGATTTGCTCGATGAAGTTGTTGATTTCACTACTTTTACACACAATGACAGCATCCTTGTCATTAACGCCATCAAAAATATTTTACACAATTCATTTCTATTCACAGCTGATGAACCTGGTCGAATGGTCGTTCCAGTTCTGCATTTGATTAATAAAAATATAATATCCGATGATGAGCTTAATAATTGGATTACTTTGCTTAATGACCTCAAAGTTGATAACTTCAATGCTTATAGTAATGTTTCACTTTTCATGATCAAGTTACAAGCACATTTATTAATAGCGTACCCAGATTCGAATAAATTAGTTTCGTTAGTCAATTGCACAATTAAACAAAATTACCAGCGTTTCAAATATATATAACCAAATTCTTTAAAAAATAAGGAATACAAAAAGACCAATCTATTACAAGATCGGTCTTTTAATTTTACTAATAATATTACATCATACCTGGCATACCACCTTGTGGCATAGCGGCTGGTGCATCATCTTTTGGCTCTTCAGCAACGACAGCTTCTGTTGTCAACAACAATGCTGAAACAGAGGCGGCATTTTGCAATGCTGAACGTGTTACCTTAGTAGGGTCCACAATACCAGCGGCAATCATGTCTACCCACTCATCAGTAGCAGCGTTGTAACCAAATCCTTCTTTTTGTTCCTTCAACTTGTTAACAATCACTGATCCTTCTAAGCCAGCATTTTCAGCGATTTGACGAACAGGTGATTCCAATGCTTTAATAACAGTATTGATACCAGTTTGAACGTCGCCTTCTTCTGACAAAGCTGAAACAGCAGCAATAACATTTACCAAGGCTGTACCACCACCGGCAACGAAACCTTCTTCGACAGCAGCACGCGTTGCATTCAAAGCATCTTCAATGCGGTACTTACGTTCTTTCAATTCAGTTTCTGTGGCTGCACCAACGTTAATAACAGCGACACCACCAGCCAACTTTGCAAGACGTTCTTGCAACTTTTCACGATCAAAATCAGAAGTTGTTTCAGCAATTTGTTGCTTGATTGTGTCAACACGAGATGCGACAGCACCCTTATCACCTGAACCTTCAACAATTGTTGTGTTATCCTTTGTGATGTTAATCTTTGAAGCTTGACCAAGTTGATCAATTGTAACATCCTTCAAATTCAAACCAAGATCTTCAGTAATTACTGTACCGCCAGTTAAGATAGCGATATCTTCCAATTGTGCCTTACGACGATCACCAAATCCTGGTGCCTTAACCGCAACAACATTGAATGTACCACGCATCTTGTTCAAAACTAATGTTGGCAAGGCTTCACCGGTAATATCATCAGCAATGATCAACAAAGCACGTCCTTGTTCAACAACACTTTGCAATACTGGCAAAATATCTTGAATGTTACCAATCTTCTTATCAGTAATCAAGATGTATGGATTATCTAGGTTAGCTTCCATTTTGTCATTGTCAGTCACCATGTATTGTGACATGTAACCACGATCGAATTGCATACCCTCAACAACATCAAGTGTTGTTTCGATACCCTTTGATTCTTCAATGGTGATCACACCGTCATTACCAACTTTATCCATTGCTTCAGCAATCAATTCACCAACTTCTTCATTGGCGGCTGAAATTGATGCAATTTGAGCAATTTCATCTTTAGTATTAACTGTGTGTGACATTTCATGAAGCTTTGCAACGGCTGCTGCAGTTGCTTTTTCAATGCCTGTTCGAATCCCAACTGGGTTGGCACCAGCAGTCACGTTCTTCAAACCTTCACCGACAATTGCTTGAGTCAAAACAGTAGCGGTTGTTGTACCATCACCGGCAATATCATTTGTCTTTGAAGCGACTTCAGCGACAAGCTTAGCGCCCATATTTTCAAAATGGTCTTCTAGTTCAATTGCTTTAGCAATTGTTACACCATCATTGGTAATGGTTGGTGCACCGTACGATTGTTCCAAAACAACATTACGACCCTTTGGTCCAATAGTCGTTTTAACTGTATCAGCTAACTTGTCAACACCGGCCTTCATCTTTGCACGTGCATCTTCTGAAAACTTTAATTCTTTAGCCATGATTTAAATATCTCCTTTGATTTGATAATTATTCGACAACTGCAACTATGTCTTTTTCGTGCAATGCTAAGTAATCTTGCCCTTCAAATGACACTTCTTGTCCTGCATACTTATCAAACAAGACTTCATCACCGACTTTAACTGTCAAATCACGGACTGTGCCATCATTTAAGACATAACCCGTACCCGCAGCTACAACTTTACCAGTAACAGGCTTGTCCTTGGCATTACTTGCCAAAACAATCCCACCGACAGTTTCTTCTGCAGCTTCCGTTACTTCAATAATCACACGATCACCCAATGGCTTCAACATGGATTCATACCTCCGAGATTTTCTTTTTTAGCACTCTTTAAACGTGAGTGCTAATTACAATTTTAAGTATAACACTATCATCAAAAATGTCAACAAAAAAGACGTGATCTAGTTGTCACGTCATCAAAGAAAAGTCCCTCCATGCGCCTCAGAAATATCATAAGCGATCGTAAAAGCCTCCGGATCAACTTGATGAATGCCACGCAAAAAATGATTATACTCATGATTATCAAGGACCACCATCAACATTTCACGTCCATCACCCATATAACCGCCACGAACATCCATAATTGTGAAGCCCTTGTCACCATCGAGCAAATATTTTTTCAAATCATCAATGCGATCATTTGTTGTAATGTAGACCATTTTACGACGATCCAAACCAGTTTCGATATAGTTCATCACAACCGCAGTAATAACTAATGAAAAAAGCGCCAAAATCAGTGCTTCTAACCCTTGCGTTACCAAGTTCCCTAACGAAACAACTGTATCAATTGCCAGCAGAGATAAAGCTGGTGAAATGCGAAAATACTTCTTAAAAATCATCGGAGGCACTGCAGTTCCACCACTAGAAGCATCAATTCGATAAAGTAATGCTACACCAACAGCAAAAATACTACCACCAACAAGCACCGCAAAGGTTCGATCTTGTAAAACTTGAAAACTTGGTGTAACTTTCAATAACACCGGCAAAACAATACTGCCAAAAGCAATTCGCGCTGTGGTACCACGATCCAAAAAAACAGCTGCCAAAACAATCATAATCAAATTGACGATCAACACAGTAGCTGCTCGATCAAAACCCACCAATTCGTTAATTAAAATAGCCAATCCAGTTGCGCCACCAGCAGCAACTTTTGCCGGTGCATAAAAAAAGTTAATGCTGATTGCTACGATTTCGAGTGCCATTACAATAACAATATAACGTAGTGCTTGATAGTTTTTAAGTATTTTCATTTAATATCCTCATTGTTTGTGGCATTCATTTATTTGCGTTTGAATCGTGACCGAATAGTATCCCATAAGGATGCAGTTCGTAATATTTTGTCGTTTCCTAGATGCTCACGCATCACTTTAAGTAAACTGCCCGACGACTTAGCAGAAAAATCTAAATCAATTTTATCTGTTTTAATTTTAAATCGGCGACTAACTCGATTCCCTGTGACGTGTACGTAGACAGCGCTTATGTTTTCCCAAGGAATTTGAATATAATCTTCAACATTATTATCATTAAAGAACTCGAACGCCTGATCTCCTACTAGAATCTTACCATACTTCGCCCCAATACCTAGATAAGAAATGCCTTGCGTTGTATATTCTGCTTTTGCGTTTAAAGACTGTACCATGAATATGTTCCCCTATTATTTTCTATGTACCATTAAAAGTGCTTGCCAGATTGACAAGCACTTTTAACATGAATGCTATTACATTATGTTTAAGGCATGCATTACGATACCAAAGATAAAGATACCAATAATCATAACGATTGGTGATACTTTTTTCTTCAACAACCACATTGCCAAGAATGTCAGTAAGAGTCCCATCAACCCAGGAATCAAACTGTCTAAGTTACTCTGTAACGTATTAGGGGCTAACTTTGTCAATGATAATCCGGAAGCTTGCTCACCTAAGATCTTCTGCAACTGTGCGCCGGTAACATTCCCATTTGGGAAATTAATGTAGGCACCCTTTGCCAACTTCTTTGCTGGCAGTTCAAGAATAAATTTGATCGATACCCAGCGCTCAACCAAGACAGCCAAGATGAACATACCAAGTATTGAAGCACCCTTTGTAATGTCCTTCAATAACCCACCAGACAAATCTTGCGTAATGGCACTTCCAGCTTTATAACCAAATTCTTGTGTATACCACAAGAATGCCATACGAATAATGTTCCAAAGAACAAAGAATAAAATTGGTCCCAGAATATTACCACTAATTGCCAATGATGCGCCCAGTGCACCCAGAATTGGTCGGATTGTGAACCAAAAGACCGGATCACCAATACCTGCCAAAGGACCCATCATACCAATCTTAACACCCTGAATAGCAGTATCATCAATTGGCGCACCATTGGCACGTTCTTCTTCCAAAGCTAATGTCACACCAAGAATAGGTGAAGCAACATAAGGATGCGTATTGAAGAATTCCAAATGGCGCTGCAAGGCTAGCGCACGATCTTCTTTTGACTTATACAATTTTTTGATCGCAGGAATCATGGAATAAGCCCATCCAACGTTTTGCATACGTTCATAGTTCCAAGAACCTTGGAGGAATTGTGAACGCCATGCAACTGACATACGATCTCTTTTAGTTAATTCAATTTTTCTTTCAGCCATCATCTTGCCCCTTTCTAGTACTTGTTCAAAATGTCGCCGACTGGATCACTACCACCGCCGCCATTTGAACCGTTACTGTTACCACCCATTTTTGACAAGTTGATGTAGATCAAAGCAAGTGCAACACCAATTGCTCCTAACGCGATCAACGTTAGTTCACTAACAGCTGCTAACGCAAAACCAATAGCGAAGAATGGCCATACTTCACGAGTTGCCATCATGTTAATAACTAATGCATAACCAACGGCGACAACCATTCCACCACCTATAGCCATGCCACCAGTTAACCATTCTGGCATAGATGTCAAAGCTGCTCTCACTGCCGCAGCAGGTACAGCAATTAAAATAGCAGCAGGTACAGCTATACGTAGACCTTGTAGTACAAGTGCAAATAGATGCAAGCGTTCAATAGTACCAATTTTTCCTTCTTTAGCAGCAGCATCAGCTCCGTGAGTCAATCCAACCGCAACAGTACGAACAAGCATTGTCAGGAACAAACCAGCAACAGCCAAAGGAATAGCTGAAGCTACGGCCACTGAGATTCCTGTACTAGAGAAATCGCCACCTTTAACCATAATGATTGAGGAAGCTACTGAGGCCAAGGCCACATCAGGGGCAACAGCCGCACCAATATTAGCCCAACCTAAGGCGATCATTTGCAATGTACCACCTAAAATTATACCCGCTGTCAGATGACCAGTTACTAAACCAATTAGCGTGGCTGAAACTAGCGGTTGATGAATTTGAAATTCATCCAGAATACCTTCCATACCTGCAAAGAAGGCAATGATTACGACTAAAACTATCGCAATAACAGACATATTAGACACCTTTCTTAATTAAACATTTTACATGTCAAATTATTTAACATTTGCTTTCTTGATTAAATCAAACAAGTTAGCCTTACTATCATTAGGCACTTTTCGAACATCAAATTCAACGCCTAAGTCGCGTAACTTTTCAAAAGTGGCAACATCATTTTTATCCATAGACAAAACTTTGTTGACCATTGTTTTTCCTTCTGAATGTGCCATTGAACCAACATTCAATGACTTAATCGGTACGCCACCTTCTACAGCAGTTAACACATCTTCAACCGTTTCAAACAGCAGGAATGCGTCAACACCACCAAAGCGATCGTCCTTAGCCACCTCAATCATTTTACTGATTGGTACAATATTTGCGCGCACATTGTTAGGCGCAGCTTGTTGGATCAAGCTCTTACGCAGCTCATCCTTGGCCACCGCATCTGAAACAACAATAATACGATTTGCTTTTGAATCAGGTGTCCAAGCCGTGGCCACTTGCCCATGAAGTAAACGTGTGTCCAAACGGGCTAGCTTAATATTGATGTGTCCTTCTTTTAAGCCAACAATTTTTTCGGAGGTTTTAGCTTCCGTTTCTTCTTTGGCTTCTGGAACTGACTTCACACCATCCTTAGCAACAGGAACCAAATACGTAGCCAATCCAGCGGCTGTATCTTGGCTCAAACGGCCAGCATAGGCTTCAATTAACATTGGTAAATTCAACCCTGCAATGATAGCCATTTTTTCTGGATTTTGCTTCTGAATTAAACTAGCGCGGTTAAATGGTGATCCTCCCCACAAATCAACTAAAAATAGGATTTGATCATCATTATTAAACTTCGCCAATGCCTCCTGGTAATGCTTATCTAAATCGTCTGGCCCTTCGTTAGGCAAAAATGTAACAACTTCAACATTTTCTTGTTCACCGAAAATCATTGAACCTGACATCAGTATGCCTTTAGCAAAGTCTCCATGACTGGCAATAATTAGATTAACCATCCGGTTATCTCCTTCTCATTAAAATACTTACTATATGATTATAACGGAACAAAACAGTTTTGTAAACGCTTTCAAGTAAGTTTTTTGTTACCGTTTACATATTTAATTATAATCCTAGTTTACCAAAAAGTACAAGCTTTCACTTTTTCTTACATACCTTGTATTTTCTTTTCATAAAATAGTTTTTCAAAAGGTAAATTGTGATGAAAACTAATGAAATAATAACTTACAATCTAGCGACATCTTCTAAATTCATCTCACAAATACGTCTTTATTTGTTGTTGTAGGTGTGACAAAACTGCGTATGAGCGTCATATCACCATTTAATCGATAGTTTTTTGCATCACTCAATACTATAAAACTATCACCTTTTTTGATTTGATCGGCATCAATAAAACCGGACCCTTCGATCACCGTAAACAGTTCATAATGGTGAGTTAGTTCAAACAATGATGGGCCGCGAACCAACAACTTATCTATGGTAAATTTTGTTGCTACTACCAAACGTTCAATGACAGTTTGGTCAACAATCGTGGTATCTTGAATTAAGGTAGGATCTACATGAGGTACAGTAGTGACTGCTAAGGCCTCTTCAATTTGAAGCGGACGCTTTTCTTTTGTGGCGGCATCAATTCGATCAAAGTCGTAGAATCGATAAGTTGTGTCAGAACTCTGTTGTATCTCAAGAGCAATAATACCAGCCCCTAAAGCGTGAAATGTACCAGAAGCAACATAAAAGAAATCTCCCTTCTGCACTGGAATTGTGCGTAATAACTTTTCCCATTCTTTTTGATCAACCATCTTTTTAAGTTCATCTCGTGTTTTCGCATGATGACCATAATATATTTTAGAACCTGGCTTTGCATCTAAAATATACCAACTTTCTGTTTTGCCAAATTTTTCGTGAGACTGTTTATCATTCGGATGAACCTGAATTGATAGATTTTCATGGGCATCCAAAATTTTCACTAATAGTGGAAATGCTTCATCACGTCCATGACCACCAAACAATTCTGGATGATCTTGCCAAACTCGACTCAATCCTTGACCTGCTAATTTCCCGTTAATTACAGTAGATTGTCCATTGCCATGGGCAGCAATTGTCCAAGCCTCCCCAGTGTGATCACTCGGGATTTTATAATTAAAGTCTTCCAAGGCGCTTCCACCCCACATCTTTTCATGTAACTCTGCTTGTAAATGTAATATTGTCATAATGTAATCGCTTTCATTTTTATTCAAAAAAATTTTATTTTAGGTTAAATCCTTTATCTTTAGCATACTGCGTCAATAATGGTGTTGTTTTTCGTTCACGAGTTAACATTCGGGCATTGTTTTCTGTCCAAGAACGTTCAATACCTCGATTCGCATAATATTCAACCATCACTTTATTATACGCGGAAACTGCCTCTTCTAGCTGTACTTGATTATAGCGATCTTTCATCAAAAATCCGCTTTCACCAAGTTTTGGCTTAATACCAGGATTATCCGCCGGATGACCAATTGAAAAGCCCATCACTGCTTTCACATAGCGTGGCAAGTTGAGATGCTCTTCGTAAATTTCAAAGGCCCCTAATGCACCAGCCATGGTCACACTACCTAATCCCAGCGATTCAGCAGCGACTTGAGCCCGTCCAAGAGCAATGCCGGCACTCACAATACCACCTTCAAGTAATGCATAGCTCTGTATGTTCTCTTCTGCCTGGCGGCGCTGCTCATTGTTTAAGCCTATTAAATCTTTATTGTAGTCAACTGTTACAACAAAGTATCTTGCCGCAGTTTCAATATATTTCATGCCTACCTTAGTGGTAATATCAGCTTTTATATCTTGTGATGTAATTTCTATAAAAGTTACTGGTTGGTAATTATTCATATTAGGCCCAGCAGTTGCCGCACGAATAATTTCTGAAACCTGTTGATCAGAGACCATTTCATCTGTAAAGGAACGTATGGACATATGTTGATTAAGCACATCTAAGGTTGGGTTAGACATAGTAAAATCCTTTCATGAAACCAAATAATATTCATAACTAGATAGTACCATAAAATTATGATAAAATAATAAAATATTAATTGGAGAAATTTATGCAATTCGGGAAGTTTCGATTAGGATTACGTACATTAAAGACTGCTCTAGCCGTTATGCTAATCATCACGTCATTTTATTTTTTTAATCGTCCGCCTTTTGTTGCGTGTTTAGCGGCAGTTTTTGCACTGCGAGAAAGTTGGGATAAAACGCTCAACTTTGCCAAAGTACGGTTGATTTCTAACACAGTCGGTGGTGCTTTTGCGCTATTTTATTTCATTGTTCACCAACAAACACATCAAGCTGCCTGGGTTTCCATGATTCTTTTACCTCTACTTGTTATTGTTGTAATTGTTTTATTAGATGGCTTCAACTACAATAGTGGTGTTATTGGGGCCATGGCTGCCTTATTAATGATTTCATTAAACATTCCAGCTGGTGCAACCATAGTTTATGTCATTGATCGTATCATTGATACTTTCATCGGCGTGGTCATAGCAATCGCGATTAACCGATTCTGGTCACCAAAAAAAGCGACGTGAGCCGCTTTTTTAAATACCTAAATATTGCTCAATTGTCTTCAAAACGCCATCGTTTGTGTTCACATCGACGGCTTTTTTAGTTACTCTTTGTTGCATAAACGGCTCCGCATTAGGCATCACGAACCCATTTTCGTATTTAGTCAGCATCTCTAAATCATTGCCATTATCGCCAAACACCATTACTTCACTATCTAAAACATTGTAGTAATCTTGCAAAACTTGTAGTCCGGCTGCCTTATCCACACCTTTTCCTAAAACATCAACAGAGCCAAATCCTGACCCAGTTGCATGCAATTCGTTGCCAAAAATATTTCTCAGCGCAGACACATGTTGATGCACTTCATTATTTGGCCACACAAAAGTAATACCCAAAATGTGATCATCAACTTGCATTAATTTTTCAACTTGCTTGACGTTGGGATAAAATTGAAAAACCATTTCCGCGACTTGACCTGTCGCATGGTTAGACACATATGTTCCTTTATCACCTGTCATGATAATAATGTTTTCCGCTGACTCCGGATTTTTAGCATTCCAGTCAATGACCTTTTCTAATTGATTAGCTGACAAATGTACTGAATACAATTGTTGTTCAAATGTTGATACAACTGCACCATTGGAACCAACAAAATCCATTTCAAAGCCATTATTAATTGTTGGGGCAAACAATTGTTGTAGATTTTTAACTTGACGCCCTGAAGCCGCAACAAAACGCATATCGCGTCTCTCCATAACTGATAAAACGCGTTCAAATCTAGCTTGACTATATTCATCATTTGCCGTTAAAAACGTGCCATCCATGTCTGACGCAATTAATTTAATTGACATTACTTGTCTCCTACTCGTAAATACTATCTTTCAATTGTACCAAAAAAGCGCCGTTAAGCGCTAATTTCATTCAAATTGTTTAAGATATTCTTGATAACCAGATTCATCAATTACCCAATCTAGTTCACCAATGTACTCAGCATGGGGATCATGGTAAGCAAATTCATGCTTAAATTTGTACAATCCATCTGAATTATCAAATTCACCAATGCCACCAAAATCGTACTCAACTTTGCCTAATTCAAGTCCCCATTTGAGCATTTCGTATTGGATAGCAGCAGGCGCATTATGCTTTCCAAATTCACGGTATGAACCAGCGTACATGTACCAAATCTCATCGCCATAAGAGAATCCAAGGCCACTGGCAATAACTTGATCTTCATAATGCGCTAGATAAACACGGAATAATCCCGTACCAGCCCATAATTTTTGCATTCGTAAGAAATAGTCAATTGGTCGATGGGTAATGCCATGGCTCTTCGCCATCGACACATATGTATCAAACAATGCGCGAATGTCTTCTTCACTATCACCACTTGTAACAGTAACCCCGTCACGAAAAGCACGACGAATATCATTTCTGACTTTCGGCTTAAAATGAAGCATTAACTCATCTTCATTTGTAATGGGCTTAGCCCCTTCACCGCGACCATCATAGTACAAAACAACATTCTTACGTGGTTGAATGTTCCCATGCATATGCTTAACTTGTTTATTTCTTGTTTTAAATCCAGCATCAAGATACTTTTGATTTAATGCATCAGAATATGACACCTCAGGATCCATACGTACCAAAAATACATTATCTGGCAAAGCCGTCAATGCTTCATTAATCATTGACTTAATCAAGTCAATGTCCTCAACATCAGCTACTGGCCCTCGGCCAACATAAGCTAATAGTTTTCCTGGTACTGCTTCGACGGTTAAAACAGACATAGCGGCATCAATTTTTCCGTCAGTTTCGTGGTAAACATAAATGTGTCCCCAGTTAGATTTCAACTCTCCCCACAATGGATCTTGTGTTACTTGTCCACGGGGATTTTCACGAACGAATTGCTGATAATCAGTTACTTTTTTGGAATCATCTAAATTTAAAATAGTCATGTGAAATTATAGTCCTGTCGTAATTGAGCCGTAGTTTTCGATGAAATAAACTAACGTCTGTAATTCATTTGTTAAGTCAACGTTTTGCACACGAACACCAGTTGGAACAGTCACACGTACTGGTGTAAAGTTCAAAATACCTTTGACACCCGTTTCGACTAACTGGTTGGTAATTTCTTGTGCAACACCTTGTGGAACCGTTAGAATGGCAATATTGATACGTTGTGCTGTTATTTGCTCTTGTAACTCTTCCATTGAATAAATTGGTACACCTGACAGAATTGTGCCTGTACGCTTTTCGTCTGCATCAAATGCTGCTGCAATACGCATATTTGATGATTGATGGAAATTAAAGTTTAATAAAGCTTGTCCAAGATTACCAGCACCAATTAAAGCCACATTAATTAAGCTGTCTTGGTCCAATACATTGGCGAAAAAATCTAAAAGCGCTTTGACATCATAACCGTAGCCACGCTTACCTAGCGCACCAAAATATGAAAAATCTCGACGAATTGTTGCCGCATCGAACTTAATAGCTTCACTCAACTCTGAGGAAGAAATCCGTTCCTTGCCAGCATCATGTAAAAATGTTAGATAACGAAAATATATAGGTAGCCGCTTAGCAGTTGCACGCGGTATTTTAGGTTGTTGAGTCATAATTATCTCCATTAATTAAACTTGTGAACTTTTGCATAACTAGTATACCATATATAAAAAGGTTTTACCAAAAGATAGTGATGTTTTCACAATGATGTCAGGATTGTAACAATTCAAAATCCAATCCCGGATCCGTGTTTAAATCTAAATCAGCAAAAATATTTTTCTTGTAATTCCAATAACCCGCAGCACCAATCATTGCTGCATTATCCCCTGTATACTGCATCGGAACAGGGATAAATTCTGTCTTTGGAAAATCGTTTAATAGCATAGTCAATTCTTCACGTAATTGAGAATTTGCGGCGACACCACCAGCTAATACAAAACTTTTAACAGGAAAATTTTCTAATGCTCGTTTTGTCCGACCAATTAATGCATCAACAACAGCATTTTGAAAGCTAGTCGCCAAATCATTCTGATTGATTGTTTCCTCTTTTTGATTGGCGTGATGCACATAATTAATTACCGCACTCTTCAAACCAGAAAAACTAAAATCATAGTTATCTTCATGTGCCATGGCAGTTGGAAATTTAATGGTTGGTTGGCCTCTATGAGCCATCTCATCAATTGTCTTCCCAGCAGGATACGGCAAATTTAATAGCCGCCCAACTTTATCAAAGCTTTCTCCAGCTGCATCATCACGTGTTTCGCCAATGACTTCAAATTGGTTTTCTTCACGCATCAATACAAGTTCAGTATGTCCACCAGAAACCATTAATGCCATCGCTGGATATTTAATTGGCTTGTTAAAATTTGCCGCCGCAATATGACCTGCTAAGTGATTAACTGGAATAACTGGCAAACCATGCGCCAGAGCAAATGTTTTCGCCCCCATTAAACCAACTAATAAAGAGCCGACTAGTCCCGGCCCATATGTCACAGCAACCGCATCAAGCGCTTTGGGTTCTACATGAGCCGTGTTTAAAGCATCATTTAGTACCCGAGTAATCCATTCAATATGATGTCTACTGGCCACTTCAGGAACAATACCACCAAAGCGTTGATGTGAATTAATTTGGGTAGCCACACTGTTGCTTAGCACAATGTGACCGTCTTCAACAATGGCGACACTTGTTTCATCCGCACTTGATTCAAAGGAAATTATTTTAGTCAATTTTTTTCTCCATCATAATTGCATCATCACCATTTCTATAATATTTTTCACGACGATAATACTCTGTAAATCCCAGCTTTCTATATAATGCTTGGGCGCCACCATTTTGTGCAGATACTTCAAGCAAAAATCGAGTAACTTGCTTCATATTAAAAATATGTTTAAAAATGTTCTGTGCCACACCTTGTTTTTGATAATCAGGATGTACTGCAACACTAACAATTTCAGCTTCATCAAGTATTGTCGTGACACCAACAAAGCCACCATCCCCGATAAAATAAGCTGTCCTGGGACTAGCTAAATCATGTTCAAAAACGCTTTTGGGCCAAGGGGATGATCCAAAAGCAGCATCGGCTATATGCCATATCAAGTCAATATCTTCAGTTGTTGCTCGTCGAATCATCAAAGTGTAATGCCATCGATACCGCATCTTCGCGATTATCGAGGTAATATCCTTTCTTAATACCTGTTTGCTTATAGCCCAGTCGTTCGTACAATGCCAGTGCGCCCAGGTTGGACACTCTGGCCTCCAGAGTCATTGATGACATACCTGTTTTTTTAGTAAACAATTTTAACTCTTGCATGAGTATCGTGCCCAAGCCGCTATTTTGCCATACCGGTAGGACAGCTATATTAGTAATGTGCATGTCATGAATGTCAGTGCGCAAAGCAGCACCAGCAAAACCAACAATTTGACCACGCCGTTCAATGACTAAATACAGTCGGACATGCGGACGTGACAGTTCACTCACAAAATCACGTAAAAGCCATGGTGCTGAACCATTATAAACTGCTTCTTCAATTTTTATTAGCATATCGATGTCTGACATCGTAGCTCGCCTTAATAAAAATGTTGTCCCTTGGACATCAACGACTTTTTCGGTATATTTTGGCAAACTATTTAATAAATGCTTTGATTTTCTAAATTTCAAAAACATAGTTTTCTGGTTTATCCTCACCAGGATGAGCAGCAATCCAGTTCAGCTCTGCTTGCGTTTTGCGTAGATAATTTGGATTAAAATCCTGAATATTCTCTGTAGGTGTTTCTTGCAATCCAAGTGTTACAATACCCACCCCATCCGGTAAACTCTCTTCTGGTGACAAAATTTTTGCGCGCTCACCAAAAAGCGTTTGCATTTCATCGCTAAATTCTGAGGTGTCACCCAGAAAAGTAATTGGTTCGTCCTTTGCTTCCAAAAAAGCAAATAAATTTGTAATTGGCTGATGAGATTCAGTAAATATACTCACACCATTTTGATATACACCAGCAAAAACGTTTCTATTGCGGGCGTTAAATAATGGTACCACTAGCCCGTCAGCTTTAACTTGTTCCGCTAAAATTGCTAAGCTAGATACACCACATAATTCAGCACCCAAGGTATCGGCTAAAACTTTTGCCACTGTGACACCAATTCTTAATCCCGTAAACGATCCTGGCCCTTGAGCCACAACAACACGATCAATATCTTGTAGTGTCCAATTTTCAGCAGCCACAATATCTCGAATGGCTGGTAGCAACTGAATGGAATGGTTACGTGCTACATTGGTAGTGAAAACGTTTTTTACGCTATTATGTTCTGCCAAACTCACTGTTAGTGGTTGGTTACTTGTATCAAATGCTAAAATCTTCATAAGTTTAATTTTATCACAAATAATAAAACTTGAATGAGAATTGTTATATTTATTAGTAATCATAAAAACCGTTATAGAGCACACAAAAAAAACGCCAATGGCGCTTTTTCTAAATATTACTTTGTTGCTTCCTTAACTAACTCAATCACTTCGTCATTCGTTTCAACGTCCAATGCTTTTTCAGCCAACACTTTCATGTCAGCTGTATTGAGCTTTTTCATCAAGGAACGAGTTTGCAAAACAGATGGTGCACTCATTGAAAACTCATCTAATCCCATACCCACTAATAGTGGTACTGCCACAGGATCACCAGCCATCTCACCACACATTGCGACAAACTTGCCTTCTTTGTGTGCAGCTGAAATCACAGTATTAATTAATCGTAAGATAGACGGATTATATGGTTGATACAAATACGCCACACGATCATTTCCACGATCCGCAGCCATTGTATAGGCAATCAAATCATTCGTACCAATGGAGAAGAAATCAACTTCTTTGGCAAATTTATCGGCTAAAATTGCTGCAGCTGGAATTTCTATCATAATGCCCAACTTAACTTCACCCGTAGCCACACCCGCTTTTTCAAGCTTTTCACGTTCTTCAAGGTAAATTTTTTTAGCAGCACGGAATTCGCTTAATGTTGCAATCATTGGGAACATAATCCATAAGTTGCCAAACGCAGATGCCCGTATCAATGCACGTAATTGCGTGCGAAAAATATCAGTCTGATCCAATGAAATACGAATGGCACGATAACCTAAGAACGGATTCTCTTCTTCAGGTAATTTCCAATAATCAAGATGCTTGTCGCCACCAATATCCATCGTACGAACTGTAACGGGCTTGTCACCCATTTGTTCGACAACAGATTTGTAAGCCTCAAACTGTTCATCTTCGGTTGGTAAATGATCAGATTCCATATACAAGAATTCTGTTCGATACAAACCAACGCCTTCAGAACCATTGTCTAAAACAGCTTGCATATCTTTTGGTGCGCCAATGTTAGCACCAACGATAAATTCTTTACCATCAGCAGACACTGATTTCTCATCTTTTAACTTAGCCCATTCCGCACGTTGTGCGAAATAATCGGCTGCCTTTTTTTGATAAGTAGCAAGTGTATCGGCATCAGGATTAACAATTACATCACCTGTCAAGCCATCAACAATGACCAAATCACCACTAGAAACCTCAACTGTTGCTTTTTCAGAACCAACCACCGCTGGAATTTCCAACGTACGTGCCATAATTGATGCGTGAGCTGTTCGACCACCAAGGTCAGTTAGAATACCTTTTACGAACTGACGATCTAGTTGCGCTGTATCGGAAGGAGTTAAATCCTTTGATACAAGAACTACTTCTTCATCAATTAGTGCTGGATTAGGCAAAGAAATGTTCAATAAATGTGACAAAATGCGCTTCGTTACGTCGCGAATATCTGCTGCACGTTCTTGCATATATTCATTATCCGTCATCGCATCAAACATACTGATGTACATATCTGTGACTTCTTTGACAGCTTGTTCAGCGTTAACTTTGTCATCTTCTATTTTTTGTTTAATTGCACCAGACATTTCTGGATCAGCCAAAACCATTAGGTGTGCTTCGAATACTTCAGCCTCTGCAGCACCTAAACTTTCGGTTGCCTTTGCCTTTATCAATTTAACATCATCACTAGAAGCCTTCAAAGCATCGTCGACACGTGCTTGTTCAGCCGCCACATTTGTTACTGTTGTCTTCTCAAAAGACAAATCCGGATCAACTAACAAGTAGGCTTTAGCAATTGCTACGCCGTTACTTGCCGCGATTCCTTTGAAGTTTTTCGTCATTTTATTCTGCTAGTCCTTCTGTAGCCATTGCTTCAGCAATTGTTGTCATTGCTGCTTCTTCATCAGCACCCTCAGTCTTAATAGTAACATCGGCTCCTTGACCAACACCCAATGACATTACACCCATGATTGACTTCAAGTTAACATCCTTACCTTGATATGACAAAGTAACATCTGAAGCAAACTTTGAAGCTGCTTGTACTAACAAAGTTGCTGGACGTGCGTGAATACCTGTTTCTGCGATGATATGAAAGTCTTTTGATTGTGCCATGTTTAAAATTCTCCTTTGTGCTGTTAATCAGCTTCTGAATATAGTTTATCAAAGCGCTTACAAAATATCAAGTAGAATATTGCACAAATCATTGTTATATCAAGCACTAAAGCTAGAAATGCCTATTTACCGGCTTTTTCAATGAAAACGTTTACATTGATTTTGCGTCCTCTTTTCTGAAAAATAGATTGTTCATACTTGAAACAACTTATATCCACAATAAAAAAGCGTTAAACATCATCAGTTCAACGCTTTTTTCTCACTTAAAATTTTCATACAGGCCATTAACAAAGTCTAGCCAGTACTGTGGATTTAGAGGTTCTCCCGTAGCATCTTCCAATACTTTATTAGGGTCTACAGCTCCACCATATTGCCAAACATGCTCCTTACGCCATTCAAAAATTGGTGAATAATCTCCCGATTCAAAGATAGCTTTAAAATCTAACGTCTTTGTCATGGTTGCTCTAAATTGAGCTGCATATAAATGACCGAGTGCATAACTTGGAAAGTACCCAAATGATCCGCCCGCCCAGTGAATGTCCTGTAAAATACCAGTCAAATCATCTGGCACTTCTAAACCAAGATATTCTTTATATTTCTTATTCCAGAGTGCTGGCAAATCACTTATATCAACGTTATCGTTAAAAATTGCTTTTTCAATTTCATAACGAATAATGATGTGCAGTGGATAAGTTAGCGGGTCCGCTTCAGTACGAATCAGTGTGGCTTCAGTTTTTAACCACGCTTGATAAAATTGATCAAAATTAATATCATCAAATGTTGGTGCCACAATTGCTTGTAACTTTGGATATTCAACTGCCCAAAATTCTTTTGATCTTCCAACCATAACTTCATTAAACAACGATTGTGATTCATGAATACTCATGCTGATTGGCAAAACTGAACGTACATCATCATACTTAGAATCAACATTTTGTTCAAAGAGTCCATGGCCTGCCTCGTGGAGAATGCCTAGAACTGCCATTTGAAAATTATTTTCGTCCCAGCGTGTGGTGATACGAGCATCATCACGATTCAGAGCTTCCATAAATGGATGGATAGTATCGTCTAGCCGGCCCTTATTTAGGTTGTAACCCAATCTTTGTGCAGCCGCCATAGCATACTTACTTTGTTGTACCTTAGTGACCTTACGACTTAAAAATTCATCGTTAGGTATCGAATCATTGGCTGACAATTTGTGACGCAATGTTGTGATACCATTCTTAACTTGGTCGAATACTGCATCCAATTTTTCGACAGTTAATCCTGGTTCATATTGATTTAATAAAACATCGTATGGTGTTTTTTCATTTTTTTGCCATAGCGGAATGAATTGCTTCAAATAGCTAATAATTCGTTCCAAATATGGCTGATAAACTTTATAATCATTAGCCTCACGCGCTCTTGCCCAAAAATCTTGTGCTTCCGAAAGTGTTTTCTGAAAAGCAATAAAATCTTTTTCAGGAATATTGCCTGTCATATCAAAATCTTTACGTGCCTTTTGAAGCACAAGATGACCTAGACTATCTAATGATGAATCGTCAGCTTCCAAATCTTCTAATATCTTTTTTCGAGCACTTCCAGTTGAAACTTGAAATAACTTTTCAGCTAAATATGCGTCCATCTCTGCACGAAAATGTCCCGCATCCTTTGGCATCCCCGTCAAAGCATCCCAACCTGAAAGTGCAGCTATTTGTGTCAAAATAGTCTGCTCTTTAACTGAATCAAATAAATCATGTTGTGTCGTCATACATAGCTCCTATTAGAATATTTTTAGTTAATAATCATTTTATCATTTCATTTGAAGAAATGTGTCATCATTGATCATTATTTAGAAAACTGTCTTAATTAAAAATAAAAAAGAAACTAGACCTATTAGCAGATTTAGTTCCTTTTATTTTTAGTTTTGAAATTCCTGATTTCCCGCTGCTTTACCTAAACGATTATTAAAGGCTTTACCAATACCAATCGGCGGCATCTTTTGAACGTAAATCGTGGTTATCTGACTATCATCATCGTAAAAACGTAACCCAGCAAATAACTGTTCAGTAGCCGTTTCTAAGGTATTTCCTAATGACCACGCCTGATGATTCGTTAATGCCATTTTTTTAATCATATCATCTTTGGCCATTACAACATCATTTGGTGCAAGTACTTGCTTTAATTCTAAGGCATCTAATTCGTCAAACATTACGACATTTTTGTCTGGGGCATAGTGGCGATATTTCATGCCCGGTGCCTTAGGTGTTACATTACTCGCAACAGATTCTGTACTAGTTGCATCAATGACCTTCATTTGTAAGACTTCTTCAAGTTGTGGTTGGGTCACTGCGCCTGGTCGTAAAATAATCGGTGTCGATATTGACATATCGACAACCGTTGACTCAACACCTACTTGTGTTGGTCCATCATCAACAATTCCGGCAATTTTATTTTGCATATCATGCCACACATGCTGTGCTGTTGTTGGGGATGGCTTTCCTGATGTATTTGCACTTGGTCCCACAATTGGTACACCAGCAGCACGAATTAACGTACGTGCCGCGTCGTTAGCAGGTAAGCGAAAAGCAACCGTCTGTAATCCACCGGTCACCAACATGGACACCTTTCCTGGTTTGATAGGTAGGATAATAGTTAACGAACCCGGCCAAAAATGGTCCATCAATCCCCTAGCTTGGTCAGAAATAGTTACAAATTCATCCAATTGTGCAGCGTCTGCTACGGTCATAATCAAAGGATTGTCAGCAGGTCGTCCCTTAGCGACAAATACCTTTTTAATTGCTGATTCATTCGTTGCATCGGCTCCCAGTCCGTAAACTGTTTCTGTTGGAAAAGCAACTACTTCGCCGTTTTGGATAAGTCGGCTAGCTTCTTCAATATCATTTTTTGTGGTTTCAAAAATTTTTGTTTTCATTTTTCTACTCGAATCATGCGATCAAGACCTGAAAAATCTTGTCGCAAAGTTATCTTAGCTTTAGGCAATGCCGCTTGTAATAATTGCTGTACTGCCTTTCCTTGCTTATAACCAATTTCAAAATACGCACGGCCATGTTCAGTTAAATGTGCATCTAATCCACGCGCAATTTTTTCGTAAATTGCTAACCCATCGTTTTCAGCAAATAAGGCTGTATGCGGTTCGAATGTTAACACACTGTCATCCATCTCATTCTCATCACTATTAGAAATATATGGTGGATTACTAACAATAAGATCAAATTTCAATCCGCTTAATGCGCTAAAAACATCGCTTTCAACGAAATGTAGATGTGATAAATTAAAACGTTGCGCATTCATCTCAGCTACCGTCAAAGCATCTTGAGAAATATCTGCCGCAAACCCTTTTACTCGGTCGTTCTCAAGCATTAATGTTTCGATAATAGCCCCACTACCAGTACCAATATCTAACACAGAAACCGGATGTTTAGTATTACCAGCATCTTTCAAAATCCATTCAACCAGTTGCTCGGTTTCTGGCCGTGGAATCAACACACGTTCATCTACCATAAATTCACGTCCATAAAATGGTGCATGACCTAAAATATATTGTGGCGGCTTATTTTTAACTAATTCTGATACCCAACTAGGCCAAAGTGCGGCTAAAGCTGCCGGCATTTGTCGTGACATATTTGCTCGCAGCATACCATAATTAACATTCAGTGCCCCACTGAGAAGAAAATCAATATTATTCTTAGCATCGTCTGCTGGCATACCAACACTGGTTAGCTCTGAGATGGCCCATTTTTTGGCCTCAAGCAATGAAATTTTCACTGTGGCTGGATTAACTGGCTTTTTGATGTCGTCCCATTCAAACCATTTTGGTGTATTTAATTTGCTCGAAAGTACTTTTGGATCTGGTTTGGATTTTTTAAACTGATCTGGCGTTTCAAAATGTTTCCCAGTCATTTGTTTAGTTCCGCCAACTTTGCTGTTTGATCAGCAATAACCAATGCATCAATAACTTCGCCAAGTTCACCGTTCATAATACGATCCAACTTATTAAGTGTTAGACCAATACGGTGATCTGTTACACGATTTTGCGGATAGTTGTAGGTTCTGATTCGTTCCGAACGATCACCAGTTCCAACCGCTGATTTCCGCTGTGCTGCATATTCAGATTCATTTTGTTGTGCATAAAAATCATAAACACGACTGGCTAACAGCTTACGTGCTTTATCACGGTTTTTAATTTGCGTTCGCTCTTCTTGCATCTTAACCATAATACCAGTTGGCTTGTGAATTAAACGAACCGCTGTTGACACCTTATTGACGTTTTGTCCGCCAGCACCACCTGAACGGAAAAATTCCTCTTCCAAATCTGATTCATTTAGTTCAAAATCAATTTCTTCAAACTCTGGCATGACACCCACTGTAGCTGTTGATGTATGGACACGCCCTTGCGTTTCGGTAGCCGGAACGCGTTGCACACGATGAGCACCAGACTCGAATTTGAGTTTAGAATAAACATTGTTCCCAGTAATCATGACAGCTACTTCTTTGTAGCCCCCCACCTCGGTAGTGCTTTCATCAATAATGCTCATTGACCAATTTTGACGTTCAGCATAACGTCGATACATATCCAACAAGTCCGCAGCAAACAGTGATGACTCATCTCCACCAGCTGCCCCACGTATTTCCATAATAATGTTTTTATCATCATTTGGATCCTTAGGTAGCATCAATATTTTTAACTGTTCTTCCAGTTGTTCTTTTTCAGGTTTCAAGGCACTGAGGTCTTCCTTAGCCAAAGGCGCCATTTCAGCATCGCCCAGCAGTTCCTCTGCATCCTGAATATCTTGAATAACTTGTTTATAGCGTGTGTAAACTTCAACAGTTTGACGTATTTCGCCCGCTTCCTTTGAAAGCTTCATGTAATGTTGACCATTATTCATGACTTCCGGATCAGCCAGTTGTTCATTGAGCTCATCATAGTGATCTATAACGGTTTGTAGTGATTGAAATATAGGATCCATTTTACTCTCCAATAATTGTTTTTAGTGGTATTCAGCCCAAAACATCTTGTTTCTTATGTACAAGACCAAAGGTCTTTTGATGAATTGAATTATTTAACCGGAAACATCTCAGTTATTTTATCTAAATCAGGCTTAAACCAATGATGACGACATGTAGGAATATAGGCTTCATCCCCGCCAATAAAAACTTGCGCACCTTCCCGTTGTGGCTTCCCATCAACAATACGCAATTGCGTTGTCGCTTTTTTACCGCAAAATGAGCAAATGGTTTTCATTTCCTCTAACTTGTCAGCCAGCTCTATTAAACGTTTTGATCCTTCGAATAAATGATTGAAGGCATCTTGCTTCAACCCAAAAGTCATTACCGGAATGTTCAAGTGGTCAACCACATAAGCTAGCTGATCAACTTGTTTAGCAGCGAGAAACTGTGCTTCATCAATCAAAACTACTGCTAAATGATCATCTTTCATGCCCTTGATCAAATGGTATAGATCATCTTCTGGTTGGACTGCCACAGCCTCTCTAGAAAGACCGATGCGACTAGCAACGACGCCAACACCAGCTCTTGTATCCATAATTGGTGTCATCAGCAACACCTTGCGCCCTTGTGATTCATAATTATGCGCAACCTTAAGAATTTCAATAGACTTTCCGGAACTCATTGCGCCATATTCAAAGAATAATTGTGCCATATTTTTACTGTGCTTACGAGCAATCGAAAACACGATTCTCCTTTTGATTAACTTAAAAAAGTCCGTGTATATCATAAAAATGATAATATTTATAATCAACATTATTTGTCTAAACGAAAATGTAGACAATACTAATAATATTATAGCAATATTTACGACAACAAAAAAGCCACGATTATGTGACTTGAGCAGACAAAGCTATTATTGATAAAAATCATTCGCTTGTTTCACGACGAACCGTTCCTGGCTTCAACAAATCGGCCCATGTCAGTGTTTTAGACGTTTTATAATTGACCAACTCATTTAAACGGCTAATGGCTACACCATTAGTGGGCGATGAATCATGCAGAATAAAACCATTACCAAGGTAAATTGCAGCATGGAGACGGTCTTCAGTATAGGTATTTGGCGTCACCAGCACATCACCACGCTGCATATTAGACCATTCAACTTCTGTACCAGTTTGTGCTAATAAAGTTGTTGACGCTGCTGATTGCACAACTAACGGCAAACCAGCCTTTCGATAAAACCAAGCAATGAAGGAAGAACAATCAAATTCGTTTTTAGCTACAGAACTATCAGTACGACCGCCACCATAAGAATAGGGGCTTTTGCCAACTAAAGTCATACCGCCTGAAATAACTTTTTCAATGGTTTCATTGTCACTTTTAACAGACGCGGCAATTTTTTTGTATGCTGTGACAGAATTATTCACGCCATTTTTATCAAAATAATAATAATAGCCATCAATTTTTTTCAAACCATACACCATTTCACCAGTTTGAGGTGAAAAGTAGTATTCTTTTTTACCGATGGTTTGTAGTCCAGTCAACTTCTTTTTAGTTGTATCTGAAATCAAAAATGTTTTCCCTAAGGTAGTCGTCTTTAAAGTAACTTTTTCACCACTAATTGTTGTGAATTTTTGTGATGTGCTCTTCAATGGCGTTGCTTTCAACACTTTTTGTGGTAATGCTTTTATATTATCCGGTAGGTTGATAACGTTTGTTCTGACCGCATACGTTCCGGCTAAACTAATAATGACAATAGGTACTGCCACAGTCCACCAATGCTTACGCCGTGCATGCTTTTTTGATTTTGATCTTGATACTTTCTTTCTTGATTTCATTTATCTTAGTTTCCTTCATAAATAAGCAGCTTAAACTTCGTCTTCAGTTTAACAAACGGATCTTATAATAAGATTAAATAATTTTTGAATCCTAGAAAGTTACTGATTACTTATGAACCAAACTTGACAATTCACTAGGTTTTAATTGTGCCAATAACTTTTTTGCAGCACGCCCACGATGTGAATAAGATACGCGAACGTCGATTGGCATTTCCGCAAAAGTCTGACCATTTTCAGCTTCAAACAAGGTATCAAATCCTACCGAAAACTGACCTCGTTCTGCCAAAGCTAACTTAGTTCCGCCTCGTCCGATTGCGCGCTTCACTTGATCATCCGGTGTTAATAAGACAAATAAAGCCTCTAAATAAGCACTTCGATCCATCTCTGATGCATACAACCCTAATAAATATTCATCTTCTTCCTGGATAGATTTAAGTCCCAAACTTTTAAATTCGCGAGCAATAGTTAATCCAAATCTGGCTGGGAAAGCAGCAAAATACGCACCTGTATCATCAGCTAAAATCCATTCTTTTGGCAAAAATTGCTTAATAAAACGTGCCTTAGCTAAAGCATTTTCATATTGATCATCAGTAGTTTCTTCTGGAAAAGTTTTTTCACTCATTATCGAGCGATAATTGATCACTTGGACGCCAAACTCAGCAAATACTTGTTGAATCTCCCGTGTTTTAGCTGAATTGTTAGATGCGATTACTATTTTTTTCATTATGACACCTTTCCAAAATAAATCCACGCTACTATATTATTGTAGTCAGCAGATTATGGCTGATTTTCCGTCTGTTATCTCGTTTTCATTTTACCATGACTAGGGAAGAACGTTTTAGTTAGGCTGGTACCCTACTGTAAAACATCCTTCAAAATTAAACTTTACAAGTATCTATGCAAACATTGTATGAAATTCCCCACCGCGCACTTGTTCATGGTAAAATTAGAATCATGAAAGTGGGGATATTATGACAGTTAAAAGTTCAATTGCACGCGTCACAGCAAAAACTTCGTACTGGTTTTTACGAAATATTTTACATCGTGGTGGAACCAGTTTACCCGGTAAACTAGCTGTTTCGATTGATCCTGACATTTTAAAAACAATTCAACAAGATTTTGATTTGATCATTGTCACTGGAACCAACGGAAAAACACTCACGACCGCCTTGATTACTCGTGTCTTACAAGCTGGTGGCTATCAAGTCATCACCAACCCTTCTGGGTCAAACATGATTCAAGGTATTACCGGAACTTTAGTGACAACCAAAGTAAAAAAATCACCTAACGGTAAAAAGCCACTAGCCGTACTCGAAGTTGATGAAGCCAATGTTGAAAAAATCACGGCAGCAATCCAACCAAAAATGTTTGTACTAACCAATATTTTCCGTGATCAGATGGATCGCTATGGTGAAATTTACACAACTTACGAAAAAATTGTTACTGGAATTAAGAATGCACCTGAAGCGCTTGTCCTAGCCAATGGCGATTCACCTATATTTACTCGCGGTAATTTCACCAACACGCGTCGTTATTTTGGTTTTGATCACGTTGTGCCAGCAGATTATAATCCTGATGTTGCACCAATTAACACTGATGGTATTTTGTCACCAACCGATAATTCTGTACTCCACTATGATTTTATTACTTATGCTAATTTGGGAAAATATTTTAGTACAACAGACAAGTTTTCGCGCCCCAAGTTAAATTATCGCATCACTGGTGTGGATCATTTAACACCACGATACTCAACTTTTAGCATTGACAACACACCATTGCGCATTGAAATTGGTGGCTTATATAATATCTACAACGCCCTAGCAGCTTTCTCAGTCGGACGAGAATTTGGTGTGACTCCTGAACAAATCAAAAAGGCATTTGAATCAAATGCTCAAATTTTTGGGCGTCAAGAAACCATTGATGTTGACGGTAAAGATGTGATCATCGTTTTGATTAAGAACCCCGTCGGTACTAATTCAGTAATCGACATGATGCTCACCGAAAAAGATGAATTCTCTCTTTTGGCGCTGTTAAATGCAAATTACGCAGATGGCATTGATACTAGTTGGATTTGGGATGCTGAATTTGAGAAATTACATGATACAAAAATACAAGCCGTAGCCACTGGTGGCGAACGTTATAAAGATTTACGCGTGCGTTTAAAGATGGCTGGTTTTACAGACCAAGCCGTTTATGAAGATCTCTCAGAAGTCGTGACGGCTATCAAGTCACTGCCAACAAAAAAAGTTTATATTGCTGCTACTTATACGGCAATGCTGCAATTGCGCGAACAATTAAGCGCTAAGGGCTACATCAAAGGAGGTTTCTAATGGCTGATTATGATATTTCTGTGGCTCATTTATATGGCAACCTAATGAACACCTATGGTGATTATGGTAACATAATCGCCTTAACCTATTATGCTAAGCAAATTGGTGTTGCCGTTGATTACCATTTGGTATCTCTTGGGGATGAATTTAATGCTACCGCATATGATTTTGTCTTATTTGGTGGAGGACAAGATTATGAAGAGACTATTGTCGCCCATGATTTGAAATCTAAAGCGCAACCAATCCAAGATTATATTGAAAATGATGGTGCATTGTTAGCCGTCTGTGGTGGTTTTCAATTGTTAGGTAAATATATGCTCATGGCTGATGGAACAAAAGTCGATGGTATCGGTGTAATGGATCACTACACCACCAATATGCATGATGAAAAATTGACAACGCTAAAAGACGAGCGATTAACCGGTAATATTGTGATCAAAAACAACGAAACTGGTGAAACCTACCATGGATTTGAGAATCACCAAGGACGTACTTTCCTAGGTGAAAGCGAACGTTCATTAGGTACTGTTGTTTCCGGTAATGGTAATAATGGTATGGATAACACCGAAGGTGTTATTTACCGCAACGTCTACGGCTCATATTTCCATGGACCGATTTTCACACGCAACGGTAATTTAGCTAAGCGTGTCTTAACAACAGTCTTAAATAAAAAGTATCCGACTATTGATTGGCAAGCAAAGTTAAATGTGATTGAAACAGAGACATTTTAATAACCATAAAAAAGCAACAGCTGTCCGAACAGTTGTTGCTTTTTAAATATTTTTGTCCTGATTATTTAGTTTCTGATGTTCTTCGGCTTGTTGCTTCTTAACCTTAGTAACTTCTCTATGGTACCAACGCATAATCATGACCAGACCTACTGTTGAAATCAACATGGCAATGACTACCCAAATAAAAAATAGAATTAATTTTGTGTCTTGTGACATTATTATAACTAACACAGATTACCATACAACCTGCATTTTTCCTTTCAAATTGCTATATGTACACAGCCACTAGGCTGCATTAGTTTATTCTGATAAATGGTAATAATACGTTGATACCGAAATATCCTCACGAGCAGCGAAAGCAGCGCGTAAACGAAGTGAATTTTGGTTATGCAAAATATTTTGCCATGGTTGTTTTGGTACAAATTGTGGAATTAATACTGTTACTGAATGATTGCGCTTTTTTGCTTGTTTAACTACAGCATCCACAAAGCTCAAAGAGGGCTTAACAATCGATCGATAAGAAGAATGGATATCAACATAACGCACATCAGGAAAATCTAATTTAAATTGGGTTGATGTTTTCAACTCTTTTTTGGGGTTAACATCAAAACTAACATGCATAGCCACTACGTAATCACCAACAGATTGCGCGTAATCAACGGCCTCCATAGTTACCTTCGTAATATTTGAAACTAAAACAATAACTGTTGCGCCGTCGTAATGGTGACGCTCAGCATTATCATTTTTAAGATATTGTAAACGTAATTGTTTACCAATACTCATATAATGATGTTTAATTTTCAAGAACATAAACAAAATCATTGGCATAATGAAAAGGTATGGCCAAACATGTTCAATTCTCGTTGCAAAAAGTGTGATAACTAAAACGGCAGAAATAAAGGCACCAATAAAATTGATAATCGCCTTAACCACCCAATTTTGTGGTTTACTACGCCACCAGTGAATAATCATACCAGATTGCGATAATGTAAACGGTACGAAGACACCAACAGCATATAGTGGAATCAAAGCATCTGTTGACCCATGAAAAATCATGATAAGCACAATTGCACCAAAGGCCAACGATAGAATACCATTAGAATATCCCAACCGATCACCCCTATCCATATAAAGATGTGGGAGATATTTATCACGAGCTAAATTTAATGCAAGCATTGGAAAGGCAGAAAAGCCGGTGTTGGCAGCAACAGCTAAAATCATTGCTGTTGCAAATTGTACAATATAAAAACCAACGTGATAACCACCAAATGTTATCGCAGCAATCTGTGATAATACGGTCGACTTACTATTTGGCGTAATACCTAACCAGTAACTCAAAAATGTGATACCACCAAAGAAAGTCGCCAAAATAACAGCCATTGTTGCTAATGTTGCGGCCGCATGCTTTTCTTTTGGTTTCTTAAAATTAGGTACAGCGTTAGAAATTGCCTCAACACCTGTCAAAGATGATGATCCGCTTGAAAATGCACGCATGAACAAAACCAACGATAAACCACTAAAACTTGTGCCAATTTTTGCGGCTGCATGATATGGCAATTGCCCAGTCAACGCCTGGAACACACCCCAAGCAATCATACTTACCATCACTACAATGAAGAAATAAACCGGTACCATCAAAAAATTAGCGCTTTCACGTAACCCACGTAAATTCATACCAGTTAGCAATAAAACAATAATAATTGACAATGGCACCGTAAAAGGTAGCGTAGCCGGAAAAGCGGCTGTGATCGCATCGGCAGCAGCTGAGGCGGAAACAGCAACAGTCAACATATAATCAACAAGCAATGAGCCACCAGCAATTAACCCCGCTTTTGCGCCCCAATTCTCACTGGCTACTGCATAAGCGCCACCACCTGACGGATAAGCATGGATAATCTGCCGATAACTCATGACAATAGCAGCTAATAATACTAAAACAAGCAATGCAATTGGAATTTGTAACCATAATGCCACTGCACCGGCAGCCAATAAAGCAGTTGTAATTGACTCAGTACCATAGGCTACTGATGACAAAGCGTCAGATGATAAAAGTGCCAGTGCTTTGGTTTTAGATAATGATTGACCACCCTCATCAAGTGTCTTCAACGGTTTCCCAATCAATGTTCGCTTAATATTTTCAAACATATCATTTCTCTCAATACAATTATTTATTACTCAACATATTCTACGCTATTTTGTGTAGTAAAAAAAGCCGTCTATGTGACGACTCGATGACATTTGCATTGATTGTCTGTTTCTAAACTTTAGTTATATTTATACCACATCAAGATGCAAATCGTTCTTCTTGGTTTTGCCAAGCTTTTTCAAGACATAGTAGAATACTAGTCCTGCAACAGTTGGTACAACAGCTCCGAAGACGATCATTAGGACAAAACCACGTGGATCTGATGTTGCCAAAGCAATTGGGGCGATGAAACCATTCAAGCCCAACCCGGCGATTGCATAAGGGACCTTGAAGTTGAAGATTCCAACGGCAAATATGGCTGAGACACCTGCAATTAATGCTGGTCCAAATAACAATAAGGGACTTTTTAATAGATTAGGGAATTGCACTTTGGGCGTAACGATGATTTGCGCCAGGTTAGCACCCAAATCGTTTTGCTTCCAACCCATTGCTGTGTACATTACAAATCCTGCCGTTGTACCAACTAATGCGGCACCACCTGATAAGGGATCTAACATAACCGCAATGGCCAAGGCCGCTGATGAGGCCGGTGTCATCAAGAATAGGAACCACACAACAGCAACCACGAATGCCCCTAAGAATGGATTAATCTTCATCGTCGAAGCTAATTCTTCAGATACCCAGTTTAAGAATGGTGTCGTGACAGACGCTGTTGCTAAGCCAAAGAACGTTCCCGCTAATACGGCACCCAATGGTACTAACATCATATCTAATGGTGTTTTACCTGTTAACCAGTTACCAACAAGTACGGCCAATAGCGCTGCAAGAACAGCAGAAACTGGTTGACCAGATGTCATCACTAGTGAACCCGCAGCTTGATCAGCAACCCAGCCAGTAGCAGTATGTGTTGCTGGTGAAACAGCTGATGTAAAGTAAACAGCGTTTGATCCAACTGTTGCAGCGATTAATGCAGCACCTGTTGTCAGGATATTTGCACGCATCATCATAGCAATACCGACGCCTAGAGCTGGTGCCAACATTTTTTGGCCCATCAACCCAGCCTGGATTAGCGGTGTGTAATGAAAGATATTTCCTATTGATGCCATTAAGAGTCCCATACCAAGGACAGCTAAAATGGCGTTTGAAATTCCTTGTGAAACATCAAAGACAACTTCACTTACTTTACGTGGTTGTTCTTTCATATCACTTACTGTTTTGGCCTCTTCTTTGGCCGGTGTTGTAGACAATGGTGCATCCATGGTCTTATCCTCCTGTATTATCAACAATAATTGCTCTCCCCATAATTATTTGTACAATTATGGTAAAACTATAAGAAAAAAGGAAGCGCTAGATAAACTAGCGCTTCCTAAAGTATGTCGAAAAAATTCAACAACTCCACGCCAGCCTTTCTTCAAGGCTGGCATCAAAAAGTAGACCAACCTCGAAGTCAAATAATAATGACGACGTTGATCTTAATGACTTGTGTGAAGTTAGTTGAACTTAAACTTTTCATAAGAGTTTTTTCCTTTTAGTTAATAAAATTATTATGACATGACAAATGTAAAATGTCAATAGTCTAATTAAATTAATTTAAAACACATTTATAGAAAATGTTTTATTTTTATAAACGTAAACCATTTCCTCTAATTTTAGATATAATAGGTAATACAATTACTTAGGGGGAAGTTACATGAATCTACTAGAAACTATTCAGAAAAGAATACCTTATCGTTATGGTGTTTTGTTAGCGATTATTCTTCTGATTTTTGCTTTAAAACAGTTTATGTCTTTACTGTTATTAACAATTATATTTTCTTACCTAGCTATGAGTGTTGCTAAGCCATTAGCTCATTTTTTGAAAATATCTCGGGCTCTATCAATTGCGTTAGTTTACATTATTTTTATCAGTGTCGTGTCATTAGCCATCCAACACGGTGCTGCTACGCTAATTGAGCAAATCAAGAGTATGATTACTTTAGCCATGAATTGGAATTGGCAAGACAATGCACTGTTGCAAGATGTATACAAAAACGTTAATCAATATACTTCTATGTTTAATAGTAAAGATTTAATTTCTGAGAGTTTATCACAATTAAATCATATTGGACACGTGATTTATCAATTAGTGTTAGCTTTACTATTTAGTTTTATATTTAGTATGACTTATCCAAAATTACGTTTATGGAGCATGAATTTTTTACATAGTCCATTCAAAAAATTTTTTGGTGAGTTTTATATTATCGTCCACCGTTTTATTATTATTTTAGGTAAATTGTTTGAGATCCAACTCATCATTTGTACCATCAATACAGCACTGATGTTCTTAGTGCTATTGTCATTGCATTTCCCCTATTTATTAGGATTTACTATTTTAATTTTCGTGTTGGGATTGATTCCTGTATTTGGGGTCGTTATTTCATTGGTACCTTTGACTATCACTGCTTTTATTATTGGTGATTGGGATACCGTGATCATCATTGTAGTTGCTGTTGCTTTAATACATCTGTTCGAGTCTTACTTCCTACATCCTCACCTAATGTCTCAGAAAACACACATGCCAATTTTAATTATCTTATTAAACTTAATTATCATGGAACATTTTTTTGGTGTCTGGGGGCTAATTATTGGATTGCCCATTTTGACTTTCTTACTTGATTTTTTCCAAATACAAAAATTCAATCATTAAAAAAAGATGAACCTTGCGGTTCATCTTTTTTATTCTACTCATTACTAGATATCTCAGAAAAGACTAGGTTACGCGCATCTTCCAGATTTTGCAATGCTTCAAGGGTTTGCTTTTCATTACGTGTTTTCAAACCGCAATCTGGATTGACCCAGAACTGATTATGATCAATAACTTTCAAGCCACGGCGGATATTGTCCGCAATTTCTGCAACTGAAGGAATACGAGGTGAATGAATGTCATAAACACCTAACCCAATTTGCTTATCATAATGTGCATCTTCAAAAGCTGAAATAATTTCACCATGTGAACGCGAAGTTTCAATGGAAATCACATCAGCGTCTAATCCAGAAATAGTGCTGATAATATCCTCAAAATCTGAATAGCACATGTGTGTGTGAATCTGCGTCTCATCACGCACACCGGTTGTGGTGATTTTAAATGAATAAATTGCTTCGTCCAAATAATCTTGCCAATTACGTTGTTTCAATGGTAGCCCTTCACGCAAAGCTGGTTCATCTACTTGAATAATCTTAATACCAGCCTTTTCCAAATTAATAACTTCTTGACGCAAAGATAAGGCAATCTGATTCTGAACTGTAGCCCGTGGGATATCATCACGCACAAATGACCAATTAATGATTGTTAATGGCGCAGTTAACATACCCTTCACGGGTTTATTAGTTTGTGCTTGTGCAAAAGCTGACTCCTTCACAGTAATGGGCTCAACATAATCAACATCTCCAAAAATAACTGGTGGGCGAACACCACGTGAGCCATAAGATTGAACCCAACCATTTTGTGTGGCAAAGAAACCAGCTAATTTTTGTCCAAAGTATTCCACCATATCAGTACGCTCAAATTCGCCATGGACTAGAACATCTAGATCAATATCTTCTTGTAGCTGTACCCAACGCTTGGTTTCTGATTCAATGAAATCATTGTATTGTTCATCAGACAGTTCACCCTTACGCCAGGCTGCACGCTTAGCTCGTACATCGGCTGATTGCGGGAATGATCCAATTGTAGTTGTTGGCAACAATGGCAGGTGCAAACTACCTTGTTGCTTCTTAGAACGTTCTGCATACTTTGAATCGCGCTCGAACCGTTCTTGTGATAAATGTTGTATGGCTTCTTGCACTACTTTGTTATTCCGAGCTTGTGAACTATTCAATGCCTCCAGAGCAGCGGCATTCTGTTCAAATATTGCCGTCACGTCATCGCCATTCAACTTTTTAGTTAAAGCAACTAACTCTTGCACTTTCTCGTCAGCAAATGCTAACCCACCAAACAGTTCAGGACTTGCCTTAGTTTCATACTTTTTAGTAATGGGTACATGAAGCAACGTATTGGAAGGCTGTAACCATAGTTTTGGTGCTAGCGTACGTAGTTCTTCAGCAAAATTAGCTTTTTCTTGCAGATTAGCCGTCCAAACGTTGTGCCCATCAATTATTCCTGCTGCCAATATTTTGTCTTCTGGAAATCCAAACTTGCGAATATTATCGAAATTTTCACCGTGACCATGAACGAAATCTAATCCGATTGCTTGTACGGGTAATTTAGTGACTGCCTGATAAGGATCAATTGAATCAAAATACGTTTGCAATTCAATGTTTAATTGCGGTGCCACCTCATTCAAATACTCAGTAGCACGTCGATATGGTTCCACGTCAGCTTCATCCGCTACTTTGACTAGCGTGGGTTCGTCTAGTTGGATCCATGTCACACCAGCTGCTTGTAGTTCCTTAAATACTTGTCCATAGAGTGGTAAAATTTGTTCTAATAATTGATTAATGTCAGATGAAGCAGATACATATTCGCCTCTCAACTTACCAAGCTTGATCAATGTCACAGGACCAACAATGACAGGCTTACCATTGATATCTAATTCATCTTTAGCTTCCTGCCAATACTTTAGCCAGCGATTTTCTAACAAACGTGGGGTTGTATTATCAAATTCAGGAACCGTGTAGTGATAATTGATATTAAACCACTTTGTCATATCTGCAGCCACGTTGTCTTTGTTCCCACGAGCCACTGCAAAATATTCATCTAACGTTAAGGGACAATCATAACTACCAAACCGAGTGGGAATTAAGTTAAAAGCAGCTATCGTATCTAATACATGGTCGTAGTTTGAATTGTCCGCGACAGGAACAATATCCAAACCAAATTCAATTTGTTTTTTTAAATTAATTAAACGTAGTTTTTTAGCAGTTTCATTAAACTGCGCTTCATCTATTTTACCTTGCCAATAAGATTCAAGTAGTTTTTTCCACTCACGGTGTTCGCCTAGTCGTGGATAACCTAAGTTTGATGATTTTACTGTATTTGTCATGTTTTTCTCCTCGTTTTAAATAAGCTGGTAATTGACAAATAACTTCATTTAAACCTATCAACAGAACCACTACCGGTAAGAAAAACAGCCGTTAGAATTTTATTAGCATGCAAGTAATAGACTTTTCGACATGTTACTTTCATGAGCTTCTTCTTTCGTTTATTGCATCAAAGCGTTAATATTTTTGATTGAATGTGCCTATTAATTTCTGGCAACATTATCTTCAAAACATTTGGTTGATTCATCGCATACAAATGAATACCGTCAACCCCATGATCTAACAAATCATGGATTTGCTCCAATGCATATTCAATTCCAGCCTGTTGCAAGGCTTCTGGTTGATCTTCATATTTATGAACAATCTTTGCCAAGCGTGCCGGTAAAGATGAACCAATCATATAAGTGATACGTTCGACTTGCGCACGACTAATGATAGGTAAAATACCAGCAGAAACTGGTACCTTAATATAATTTTCCTTCAGTGCCTCTTGCATGTTATAGAAAACGCCATTATCGAAAAATAGCTGAGAAATTAGAAATTCTGTACCACTAATTACTTTTTCTTTAACCCCAGTTACACTAATTCCTGTCGTTGGATTATCAACATGTCCTTCTGGATAAATTGCTGCACCAATATCAAACCGTCCGTCTTTTTTTATCTCTTTAATTAGATCTTTTGCAAACGGATAATATTCATTCACATAATCTTTTGTCGGTGTGTCACCGCGAAGTGCAAATATGTTTTCAACGCCCGCTACGCTTATCTTTTCAAGATTTCCCTTTAAACTACTCGGTGTTTGGTTAATACCAGTGAGGTTGTGTAAAGCTGTTATACCGCAATTCCTTTCGATATATTCCGCAATCTCTTTGGTCCTTTTATGATTACTACCGCCGCCTGCACCGTATGTCACACTAATATAATCAACGCCAGTTTCTTTTGGATTTACTTCTTGTAACGTTTTATACAAAGCGTGTAGTCCATCTTCTGTTTTTGGCGGAAATATTTCAAAAGACAGCACTGGAGCTGACTTCTTTTTATAAATGTCCGTAATTCTAGTCATAGATATCCTCTCAATTTTTACTACCAAATCAGTGAAAATTGAGTTAATATAACCGCATCAACGGCCCCACTGCCATTTAAATAAACTGCCGTCGTCATTTTATCAGTGTGTAAATAATAAATTGTTTGATTATTTACGCGCACAATCTTCTCTCCTTGCTAATTAAACTCACCTTAGCAAACTCTCTACTCTTAAAACATAAAAAATCCCGCAATCCGAAAAAATTCAGATTGCGGGACGATTCCTCGTGTTACCACCCGTTATTCGTATGCTTTGTTGCACACCTTAACTTCAGTCTTCCAATACAGGATTAGAAAATCAAAACAGCTATAACGGGCTTTCCCGGCCATATTTTACGTCGCTTTGATTTCAAAAATCTTACCACGCTCACTAAAGCGAAACTCCAAGACCATCTTCATGATATGACATTACCTGTTTTCACCAAACACAGGCTCTCTATAAATGCATTAATCACTACTTATCTTTTCTTCGTATAAAACTATTCAATCTTTGCCACAAATGAATCAAACAATTCTTGAGCATCTGGATTGTCCATCAGTAACATTTCTGGATGCCACTGTACTGCATAAATACGTCGTGAGTCATCAGAAAATGCCTCTACAACGTTATCTGAACTCGTGGCGTCCAGCTTCAACCCATCTGCCAATCTTTTCACTGCTTGATGATGAAAAGAATTAACAAGTGATTTTTCATCAAAAATATCACTCAGCCAACTTTGACGTTGCAATACTATATGGTGTGTTGGTACATACCATTTTGTCGGATATTGATTATGCTTTACTGACAAGCCGTCATACTGACTACCTAAATCTTGGTACAAAGTGCCACCCAGTGCAACATTAATAATTTGCAATCCACGACAAATACCTAGAATTGGTTTTTCTTGTTTAAGCGCTTCGATTACCAGCGCCACTTCAAAAGCATCACGTCGATCATCGGTTTCATGTAAATTAATATGTGGATCTTCACCAAAATACACTGGTGAAACATCTTGACCGCCTGCTAATAACAAAGCATCAACTGAATCGATGTATGCCTTAGCCAACTTTGTATCACCAATTGGAAACACGATAGGTAGCGCATTCGCACCGCTAATACCATCAATATAATTTTTTTGGATATAATCGACATAATTGGTGCCAAAATGAGCATTCGCATGAACAAGATTATTACTTGGTATACCTACTTTTTTCATCTTTGCACTCACTTTGCATACTTATAGTTCTGATAACCAATCAAAGGATAATCTAAGTTTTTAACCGATGAGCGTAATAAATGAACATTGGATACTTGATACAATGGCGTAACACCATTTAAATCATTATTCAACTTGGCTGCTTGTTGTTCCAACTTATAACGGGCGTCATTGGCCTCATGTTGCTCAGAAACCTTGTTGATAATCTTCTCATATTCCGAATTAGTCCAATTTGTAAAATTAATTGCCCCCTTCGAATAAGCTATATCCAAGAAATCAATGGGATCATTATAATCTGTTGACCATGTTAAAGTTCCAGCCTGAAAATCATGACTCTCAAAGGCGGAAATTTCAGCATTTAATGGCAATTGCTTTAGGTTAATTGTAACATCAGGCAACGTTGCTTCAATACTCTGTTTCAAGTAAACACCTAATGCCTTATAAGCATCGGTATCAGCTGTATTAAGCGTAATTGTAATTTTTTGTTGATTTAATTCTGATTGCGCTTGTTTCAAATACTTTTGAGCCAATGCCTTGTTATAAGGTAGTGACAAGTTCGCATTGAAATCTTTACCGTCTACTTTTACTTCACCACTTGGCACAATTGATTTGGCAGGTGTTGAACCATCAGCCAACGCTGATTTTGTTAACTCCTTGCGGTTTATTGCTAAACTCAAAGCTCGCTTGAGATTTGTATTGCTGACTGTCTTATCATCAGCATTCCAAACAATAAACGCCACACGTCCCTTTTGTGTTGATTTAATATCAGTAGCATGGCTCTTCTTCAAATCCGTTAAAATACCACCAGATATTTCTGCTTCGTCGACCTTCTTTGCTAGATATTGTTTAGAAGCTAGCGTTGCATCAGTGACTTGAGTAGCCTTAATGGTATCATAATGAACATTTTTAGCGTCAGCATAATACTTATTTTTGACAAATTCCCAAGTCGTCGATGATTGATTCCATTTTTTTATCGTATAAGCACCATTTGAGACACTCGTCTTAGCTGTTTGGCCATACTTGCTACCATACTCTTTTAGTTTATCTGAATTAATTGGATACAGTTGGTTAGCCAATATAAAATTAAAATAAGGGACTGGATGAGATAGTTCGATTTTCACCGTGTATTTGTCTGGTGCACTAATACCAAGCTTATTAACGTTTTCTTTATTATTATATACAGCATCATAACCAGCAATATCTTTAAAATGGTTAGCACGAGTAGATTTTGTAACTGGATTTACTTGACGTTTAACTGAATTAACAAAATCAGATGCCGTTACTTGTGAGCCATCAGACCACTTTTGGTTCTTCTTGAGCTTAATTGTATAAACCTTATTACCTTGGGTTGGTTGAACTATTTTTTGAGCGACCCCCGGAATAATTTTGCCATTAGCAGATGTTGTATAAAGCCCCTCAAGTGTTTGCACTTCTGCCCAATTCGCACCAACTTGATCAGCTAGATTTGGATCCAATGTTGAGATGTTGTTTTGAACAGCAACTCTTAACGTATGACCTTTCGCTGATTTTGACGGACGTGTTGCAGCATAAATGCCAGCAACTGCGATAACAGCTACTGCACCAATGACTATTTTTTTATTCATATTCTCTCGCTCCCAAATACATTAATAGTGTCATTTTAACATGCCTATGACTTAATAAAAGCAATAATCACTATCAAATGCTGTTAAATCTCTCCCATAGTAGTAAACACTACTTATTTAACATATGATAACGCTTCATCTAAAGCGTTAATTAAATCATCTACATTTTCAATACCAATTGAAATACGTATCAAATCCGGTGTAATACCTGCTGCTTGCAGCTGCTCATCATTTAACTGGGCGTGTGTTGTTGATTTTGGATGAATAATCAAAGACTTAGCATCCCCAACATTAGCCAATAACGAGAAGATATCTAAGTTATTTATCAATGTTTCTGCACCAGCTTCGCCAGCTTTTAAGCCAAATGTGAAAATCGATCCAACACCGTTCTTAAAGTATTTGTCAGCGAGTGGCTTGTATGGAGAATCATCTAATTCTGGATAACTGACCCAAGCCACTTTGTCATTATTATTCAAGTAAGAAACAATTTTACGTGTGTTTTCTACATGGCGCTCAACACGCAAGGATAGTGTCTCTAATCCTTGCAACAGATAAAACGCTGATTGTGGTGATAATGTTGCCCCTGTATCACGTAAATGTTCTGCACGGATTTTAGTTACAAATGCGCCACCTTTTAGATCAGACCAAACAATACCGTTGTACGATGGTGTTGGCGTGGTGAAATCAGGATAGCGTCCTGAGGCCTCGTAATCGAAATCTCCTTTTTCAATCACTACCCCACCCAATGTTGTACCATGTCCACCAATAAACTTAGTGGCTGAATGAACAACTACATCAATGCCGTATTCCAGCGGACGAGTCAAAAATGGTGTCGCAAAAGTAGAATCCACAATAGAAATAATACCATGTTTTTTCGCAATTGCTGCAACGGCTTCAAAATCAATAATATTTATTTTTGGATTTCCTAAGCTTTCGAAGAAAATAACTTTTGTATTATCTTGAATGGCCTTTTCAAAATTTTCAGGATCATCTGGGTCAACAAATGTTGTATCAATAGATAATTTCTTCAATGTTTCTGAAAACAACTCGACCGTGCCACCATATAGCGTTGATGCGGCAACAATATGATCGCCAGCTCCAGCAACATTCAATATTGCAGCGGTAATTGCCGCTGCACCAGAAGCTAACGATATAGCCGCTGTACCACCTTCGAGCGCTGCAACTCTTGCTTCAAAAGCTGAATTTGTTGGATTGGTTAACCGCCCATAAATATTGCCAGCATCTGTTAAAGCAAATCGCCCAGCAGCTTGTTTAGCATCCTTAAAGACAAAAGAAGTTGTCTGATAAATTGGTACAGCACGCGCACCTGTCGCTGAATCTGGCTCTTCTTGGCCAGCATGAAGTTGTAGTGTTTCAAATGCGTATTTTTTTTCTGGATTAGTCATAGAATATTTTCCTCATGTAAGTTATTTTTATGCAACATTTAATAAAATTATTACTGATACCACATTCGTGTTTGCACTAAACCACAACCAAGAAGTGTACTTAATGCTCGTGTTGTCTCAAAAAATCGATTAGGCGTTGTTGCTTGCATTTTTCTACTCCTTACAAATATCACATCATATATGATGTATTCATCTATCCCCAAACTTCATCGAGGATTTCTTTAACAAGTGCTAACTTAGCCCATTGTTGTTCTTCTGTTAAAATATTACCTTCTTCAGTAGAAGCAAATCCGCATTGTGTTGACAACCATAAACGATCCAATGGCAAATATTTTTCCGCTTCATGGATTCGCTTAATAATGTCTTCCTTCTTTTCTAACTCACCCGTTTTAGTTGTAATCAAGCCGAGAACAACTTTTTTATCCCCTGATACTTTAGCCAAAGGTTCAAAGCCACCTGCTCGTTCTGAATCATATTCTAGGAAGTAACTTGATACATTTTCTTGACCAAATAATTCATCAGCAACCGCATCATAACCACCAGAAGCTGCCCAATCTGAATGATAGTTTCCGCGACAAATATGTGTGTTAATGGTTAAATCTTCTGGTAAGTTAGCAATTGCACCATTGTTCAAGTCTAAATACAGCGCCTTTAGTTGTTTAACATCAAAGCCGGATCCAGCCATTTTTTCCCAGAAATCAGCATCTACTAACATGCCCCATGTACAGTCATCTAATTGAACTGTTTTAGCACCTGCTTCATACAATGCAATAATCTCTTCATGGTAAACACGCTTAATATCTGCAAAAAATTCTTCATCAGAATCATAGAAGTTCGATACAACATCAGCATTTGTACCACGAACTAGTTCTGCATAAAATTGAGATGGCGCCGGAATTGTAATTTTGGCTTCTACGCCCGCTTCATCAGCAAGTGCTTTGAGAAACTTAAAATGCTTAATAAATGGGTGTACATTGGCGTCAAAGCTCAATTTACCATTCAAACGTGCTGAATCATCACGTGTTTCCTCATGAGCGAAGAAGTAGCCTTCGCCGTAGCTTAATCTTTCAACGCCACCAAATCCCCAGAAATTATCCAGATGCCAATATGAACGACGGAATTCGCCATCTGTTACTACTGCTATTCCAGCAGCCACTTGTTGATCAACCAAATGTGCAATCGTTGAATTTTCAACACCTTCAAGTTCTTCTTGTGTCAATTTACCAGCTTCAAAATCTTGCCGTGCTTGTTTTAATTCAGCTGGTCGTAGAAATGAACCAACATGCTGAAATCCTAGTGCCTTTAGTGTCTGTGTTGTCATAATTTTTCCCCTTGTACTTTTTGAATTTTAGTAGTGGTTACAAAACAACAAAAAAGTCCCGCAGTCTAATTAATTTAGACTGCGGGACGACTCGTCGTGTTACCACCCGGTGTTTATGTGTCGACAAAAAGCCTACACACCTCAATATCAATCATCTTTATCATGCTTCGAGAACATCTGTACATGATATTGAGAATTGATGTCGCTATATCGGGCTCTCCCGGCCATTGCTTGCGTCGTTTCAACAAATGAATCAGCGTGCGTTCGCAATAACAGTAACTCCAAGACCATTTTCATGTGTTCGCGTTGTCTACTTTCACCAAATGTAAACTCTCTTTTTAACGCTACAACACTACTTATCTTTTCTTTGTTAAAATAATCATACTATATTATAATAATTTGTCAATACTTTTTTCATTAAACGTTAAACAATTTTACGTTCAAACGCATCACTGGAAATACCTTGTGCCAAGATGATTTTTGCCCATTCCTTAGCTGAATGTAGACTATGATCTTTATAGTTACCACAACTTTCGATTTCTGCTGCGGGCACTTCGGTTACTTCATCACTAACAATTTTTTCCAATACTTTTTTGAAAACTTTAGCTAATGTTTCCGAATCGTAATTTACCCATGAGATAACATGAAATCCAGTACGGCATCCAAATGGTGACATATCAATAATGCCATCAATTTCATCACGAACAAGGCCTGCAAATAAATGTTCTAGTGTATGCAATCCACCCGTTTCAATCGATGTTTCATTAGGTTGTGTTAACCGCAAATCATAATTAGTAATGCTGCCGCCATTAGGACCAGCTTGTGTTTCAATCACACGCACATACGGTGCCTTAACCTTTGTATGATCCAAAGTAAAACTTTCAACAACTGTTTCTGACATTATTTTTCTCCTTCAAGATAAGATAATGGCTTAATGACTTTCGTCTTTGTGCCATACTACTTCTTAGTGACATGCTGTTGGAACGTTTTTGCGCGGTACAACGTTGCCAACATTTTATCTGTCTTATGATCTTTATTGTTAGCCGCGGTTACTATTATATTAACATTTTACAGGTGTGATTGTTAACACATGTGTTCATTCTCAAGCAAGTTGCTCATCAGCAATATGTTTGATCAACGCTAATTTTTTCCATTGATCAGGAATCGTTAAGATATTTCCCTCTTCCGTTGAAGAAAATCCACATTGTGTTGATAGAGCCAAGTTAGACTTAGGCACATAGTTTGCTGCCTCGTCAATTCTGGCAACGACTTCATCAACATCTTCCAAATCTGCTGACTTAGAAGTTAACAATCCTAATACAATTTCAACATTTTGACGATTATTGTATATTTCTTTCAAAGGCTCAAATCCACCCGAACGATCATTATCATATTCTAAGAAAAAGGCATCGTAGTTTAGTTGACCTAGATACTTTGCAATTGGCTCATAACCGCCTTCAAACAAATAAGTCGACTTAAAGTTACCACGACAAATGTGTGTTGCTAATTTCAAGTCCTCTGGTAAGCCAGCCAATGCCTTATTAATTACATAAACATCATCGGCTGCTGTTTTTTCAAACTTTGCACGCTCCTCGGGATTGTCAGCATGACCGTTTAACTGCGCTATCAAGTATGCCCAAGTTGTATCATCAATTTGTACATAACGCGCGCCTAGATCATAGAACTTCTGCAGTGTATCATGATAAGCTTGAGCTAAATCGTCTAAAAAGTCTGACCATGAATCATAATATTTTGACCATAAATCAGAACGGTGATCGCGATTAATAATCAAACTCGGTGATGGGATTGTTTGTTTTGGCTCCACCCCTTCAGGTGTCACTGACTTCAAATATTCAAAATCCTTAAAGAATGGGTGGTCTAAATTAGCATGAACTTTCCCATTTAAACGAACATTAGTTGATCGCGTTTTTTGACCGTGAAACTTGTACGAGTCATTTTGATCATAAAACTCAAATCCACCTAGTTGACCTAAAAAGTCTAAATGCCACCATGAACGATTGAATTCCCCATCAGTGACAGCTGATAGACCAACCTTGACTTGTTCATCAACTAGATTTTTAATTTCATCATGTTGAACTTTTAGTAAATCATCATGCGAAATTTCGCCTTGTGCGTATTGTTCACGCGCTTTTTTCAGGTTTTCTGGACGTAAGTAAGATCCTACTTGATCAAAATGATAATTTAATTTTTTTGTTTCTGTAGTTGTCATGTTCTTCTCCTTAAACACCGGTATTTTAATACCTACACGTAATCTATCAAGCTAAATTAAGGCTAATGCACTATCCAAATCTGCAATCAAATCATCTGCATCCTCTAATCCAACCGAGAAGCGTAGCAAACCAGGTGTAATACCGCATTTGGCCAACTCATCCACGTTTAACTCTGCGTGGCTCATTTTTGGCGGGTAACTAATAATTGTTTCCACTGCTCCTAAACTAACCGAAAATACTGGGATATGTAAGGACTCCACTACTTTCTTAGCATTTTCTTGACTGCCTACATCAAAGCTCAACACCGCCCCACCATTTTTAGCTTGTGAAGCATGAATTTCATAGCCTTTATGTGTTTTTAACCCTGGGTATAAGACATTTGATACTTTTTCATGAGCCTCTAAATGCTCAGCTATTTTATGCGCTGATTCACTTGAATGCGTCATACGAACACCTAGTGTCTTTATGCCACGCAATAACAGCCACGTATCAAAAACGCTAAGCGTTGCCCCGACCGCATTTTGAATAAAATAAACTTGGTCTGCTAATTTTTTATCATTAACTACGACAGCACCAGCAAGAATATCAGAATGTCCTGCCAAAAACTTTGTTGCCGAATGAACCACAATGTCAACACCTAGATCCAAAGGCTTCTGCAAGAATGGTGATAAAAATGTGTTATCAGCAATTGTAAACAACTGATGTTTCTTTGCGATACCAACTACCGCTCGAATATCAGTAATGTTCAAAACTGGGTTTGAGGGTGTTTCAATATACAATGCTTTGGTCTCTGGTTTGATAGCCTGCTCGATTGCTGCCAAATCGCTAAAGTCAACAAAGTCGTGTGTGATACCCCAGCGTGGCAAAACATCTTCTAAAACTCGAAATGTGCCGCCATAAACATGTTTACTAACAACAATATGATCCCCAGCTGATAAGGTAAACAGCACACTACTAATTGCTGCCATTCCAGTACTAAAAAGGTACCCGTACTTTCCATGTTCAAGCTGCGCTAATGCTTTTTCACCCGCGTCACGAGTGGGATTTCCAGAGCGAGCGTAGTCATATTCTCCAAATTCATCAAAAGATTTTTGACTAAAGGTTGAACTTAGTTGAATCGGTGTATTAATTGCACCTGACAGTGGATCATTTGTTGTTGCTGCATCAATAATATTTGTCCAATCACTCATCGCTTTGCTCCTTCAACTGCTTGCCTTAAATCTGCCAATAGGTCCTCTTTATCTTCTAATCCGGCACTCACACGCACCAATTGATTGGTAATACCCAAGTGATCACGCTGCTCTTGACTCATATCGTGATGTGTTTGCACCGCAGGAATCGTAATTAGCGTTTCTGGACCACCCAAGCTTTCCGCAAAAGACCCGATTTGTAATCCTTTCAAAAAAGCATCTACATCATAATCGTTTGACAAATAAAAACTCAACATTCCACCAACACCAGCATATAAGACTTTATCTATACCGGGAATACACGGTAATTTTTTGGCTAAATATTGACCATTTTCATTGTGGCGTTGCATCCGAAGATGCAACGTTTTCAAGCTACGTAACAATAACCAAGAGCTAAACGAATCTAAAACCTGTCCGCGTGTCGTCAGTGATATTTCTAATTTTTCAGCTAAATCATCACTATTAACAATTACTGCTCCAGCCAAAATATCATTATGTCCACCAAGATACTTTGTGGCGGAATGAACGACAATATCCGCGCCAAGTGTCAATGGCTGTTGAAAAATAGGTGTTAAGAAAGTGTTATCAACAGCAATTAAAATATCAGGATTGATGCCTTTTACTTTTGCACTTAACTTCTGAATATCGATTACTTTCATCGTTGGATTAGATGGTGTTTCCAACCAAACAAGTCGCGTGGTTTCGTTAATTAAGGTCGAAATGTCATCCACCCCATTCCAAACATCATAGCTCACGCCACTCTGTTCAACAATGGCATCGAAATAGCGATATGTGCCGCCATATAGATCATCCGAGGTAACAAAATGGTCACCATTTTTAATCAATGACGCAAACAAAAGATCAATCGCTGCCATACCAGAGCTGGTAGCAAATGCCTGCACGCCCTGTTCCAAATCCGCTAACTGCTCTTCCAATATTTGACGTGTGGGTGTTTGTAAACGTGCATAGTCAAAGCCAGATGATTCACCCAAATTGGGATGTCGATAGGCCGTTGAAAAATACAATGGACTAACTACTGCCCCTGTTTTAATGTCATCACTGCCGTTACCGCCCTGTGCTAATAATGTATCAATTTTAATGCTCATAAGTATTTACATTGCGAGGTCCCTAGACCCAGCTTGTTCCTCTCTTGATTTAATGTTGGTATTGTTGATCTTGATGAAATCATCTTTTCCATCAACAGTTCCCCCCAATTTACAAAAAATTTTTCAGCATAAGTCTGCCATGTATTGGTTGGTTTATTATTATAAAAATAGTTCTTAGGCTTAATTGTGTTTGGGTCAATTGCTATATCACGAAGATATTCGTTCTCTAAAGTCTCAGTGTCGTATTCGAAATGTCCAGTAATGTAGGTTGAGTTTACATGTTCATCCCTCAAAATAAATGCGCCCAAAATATCGTCACCAGCAACTTTCAAGCGTCTAGCCACACCAAAATTTGGTACCGTAAAGTAACGAGATTGTGGCATACTAATGTTTTCCAAATCTTTTAATAATGAATGACGTTTAAAAATTTGGCTAGCTTGAAAGACGCCCGAAATTTTTTCTGACAAGGCTTTAACAGGAAAGTTTCTCTCTGCATAGCCAGCGCCATACGCTGCCCAACATGCAAATAGACTTTCAGTTACATGTGTTTTTCGCCATTCTAGTAAATGACGAAATTCATCCCAATAGTCGATTTGTTCAAATTTCATGCGATCCACTGGCGCACCTGTAACGATCATGCCATCGAATTTTTTGTGCCAAATATCGTTGAGTGTGACATAGTTAGTCATAATTGCATCCGTGTCGTGGCGAATTTCATGCTCACTTGGTACTGCAAATGTTACTCGCACATTGATAGGTAAATGACTCAACAATCTTGTGAACTGCTTTTCAGTCTGTAATCGATTAGGCATTAAGTTGACCAAGAGTATATTGATAGTCGGTTCTAATACTTCAAAACGACCGATTACAAAGCTTTCACGCTTCAACAAACCGTTATTTAATATAACACTCATACGTTCCCTCCAAATTCTTAAAAAATAAAAAACGTCCCGTAGTATCTAAAGATACTACGGGACGTTAATTGACGTGTTACCACCCGGTATTTATGTAAACATTGCAAGTTTACACCTCCAAACGTACGCCAAAAAATTTCGTCGAGAACATCTGTGAAAGCTTTGGTTTATACGTTGTCCAGTAACGGGGACGCCCGATTTCAACTTACCGCGTAACACATATGAGTGTTCGCTTGCTCGTATCCGTAAAAAACTCCAAGACCATTTTCCAACTAATTATCTTACCCGCTTTCACCAAACACGAGCTCTCTAACTAAGATTCAAAGATGTACTTATCTTTTCAACGTTTATATTGATTATTACTATAACTTTTAATTTGATATATGTCAATAGTTTTTAATATTTCTCATGGTATTTTTTTATATCTTCTTTCATCTCGGTTTTATATTCAGCATTAAAAACTACTTTATGGTACAATTCTACTAGAATTTAGTGAGGTAAATAAATTATGTACGAACCAACACATAACTCAAATGAAGCTGTTGAGGAACATATAAACAAGCCCGGTCGTCATGTCATGTTTCTTTCTGCAGATTGGTGTGGTGATTGTAAAGCCATAAAGCCTTTTATTCAAACTATCAAAGATGAAATTACACAAACTGCTGAATGGTTTGATGCTGATAGAGACGAAAATATTGATGTCGCAACAAAACACAACATGCGTGGTATTCCATCTTTTGTTTTGTTTGAAAATGGACAAGAAATTTCACGCATCGGACACGGCGAACGCCTAACACCAAAAGAAATCGTAGATTGGTATCATTCAACACTTTAGTTTTAATGCCAAAAATAGCCCATAAATATCGCAAGAAATTACTAAACTTGTGATATTATGGGCTCTTTCTATATTGCGTTAATATGTTAGTTACTACTTTTCAGTATTCTTAATAAATGTCTGAACAATATCTGCTGGAATAGCAAATCCCATGCCTTCAACACTCGTACCGTCCGTAGAAGAAGCTATTTTAGACGAGTTAATACCAACTACTTGACCTTTTAGGTTAATCAATGGTCCACCAGAATTACCAGGATTGATAGCGGCATCTGTCTGAATAGCAGTAGTTGCTGAAGAACCCGTTTCTTCAGCAGAAAGTGTGCGGCGTGGGGCTGAAACAATACCGCTAGTCAAAGAAGTAGCATAATCAGAACCCAAAGGAGAGCCGATTGCTAAGACCTGTTGACCAGACTGCAGTTTTTTGGCATTACCAAAGGATGCTGATGTTTTGATATCTGTGGTTTTTGCCTTTAACAGAGCCAAATCTTTGCTTGAATCTGTGCCAACGATAGTTGCTTGAATTTTTTTACCGCTAGCGGTAATTAATTGTAATTCATCAGAATCAGCTACCACGTGATTATTGGTAATAATATACGCATAGCCACCAGAAATTTTATAAACAACACCTGAACCCTCTGATGCTGTTTCCAATTCAGAACTACTATCTTGCTGATTTTGCTGGAAATATGATGACCAACTACTGCTTGACGATGTTTTCTGTAAATTCTGAACGGTAACCACAGCGTTTTTCACTTTGTTATAAGCCGTTGTTGCCGTATCACTACTTGTGTAAGCTGTTTTGGCAATAGTTGTTGTACCAGCTGAGTTGCTTGTTTTTGTTGTATTTGTACGTTGCTGGAACCAAGAATCTGGTTGCAATCCAGAATAGACAACAAAACTTGCTACCAATGCCGAAACTATAGCAACGATAATTAAAGAATGCTTTTTCATAACTCGCCCTTTCATATGTGTACATTATTGCTTTTCTGACAAAATCCACACCCTATTATATCCATAATAATGACATAAAGTAAATTAAACATTAAAGGGGTAAAATGACTTTAAAAACAGTACCTTGCGGCTGATTATCTGCTACTGTTATTTTACCACCGTGAGCATGAACTACCCATTCAGCAATCGATAATCCAAGTCCGGTACCACCAGTTTGACGATTACCAGTTTTGTCTTCACGATAGAAACGATCGAAGACATGTTTTTTAGCCTCATCACTAATTCCTCGACCGCTATCAGCAATGGTGAGGACAAACTTTTTCTTTTCAATACCTGCTTTCACAGCAATTGTCGCACCAGCATCTGAGTACTTCAATGCGTTATCAAGTAACAAAACTAGTAACTGATGAATTCGTTTCTGATCTATAAAGATCGCTTGATTTACATCAACCTCAAGTGTCACAGCTTTCTCTTCAAACTCTGCCATTTCTTGATATGGTGTAATAATGTTTTCTAAGAATTGCTTGACATCCGTTGATTCTTTTTCAATGGTGGTCATATTAGACCCTGTTTTTGCTAACGTTAACATATTATTTGTTAAAGAATTTAACCGTCGCACTTCAGAAAGCGATAAAATAATAGCATTTGACTGATCACGAACCGTTGATTCCGGTTTTGTCAGCATTGTCTCTAGCTTACCTTGAATAACGGCCATAGGTGTCCGTAATTCATGAGCCGCATTATTAACGAAGTCTTGTTGTTGTTGCCAGGATTTTAATATTGGTTTCATATTTCGCCGAGCAATTAAATATGATACTATCACTAACAAAATACCAAAAAGACCAAAGGACCAGAACAATACTTTCTTAAAATTATTCAAGTTATCCATGGTGTCTGTAACATTAACCGTTACCATACCATGGACTGCAATTTGATTATAGCCCTTAGCAGCATTTTTCTTGAACTGAAAACCAATGATTCGGTAATAATTACCATAAAATTTATAGGTATTGGGTTTAACCGTCATTGTTGCTTTATCAAATTTGATAGCTTGTTGTAGCGCTTTTTGCAAAGCTGCTTGACGTGTATCCTCCGTATTGCTATCAATTATCAACTTACCATTTTTGTCAAATAACCATGTTTCTGTTCGCGTGCTGGTATTATTATACAAAGGTTGTGGCTTCTTGACATCCTTGTCAGAAGTTGAAAGTAAACCATTACTATCATACATCGAAAGCGTCTGATTGATTGCAGAATCCGCACTGTTAAAGACCGTTCGAGTGTATGATACGAAAATGACACTAGCTAAAATTGAAAATATAACAAAAAAGCTGGCGAGTAACCAGATAAATCCACGTACTTGCTGCTTTTTATTGATTGCGTTCGGCATCCTCTACCTCTAGAATAAACCCTATATTACGTAGGGTCTTAATTAAATTATTTTGTCCAACGGCTTCTAATTTTCGACGTAAGTTATTCAAATAAATATTAACAACGTTAATTGTCGTATCTGAATCAATACCCCATACGCGATCAAAAATTTGATCACGAGTGACAATAATATTTTTGTTTTGTGCAAGATAAGTTAAGATATCAAATTCTTTACCGACTAATTTAACCGGTTGACCATGCACTTGCACACCGCGATTTTCTAGGTTAATCATCACATCCCCAACCGCTAGCGTATTATCCTCAGAATAGACCCCTGAACGGCGCAAAAGTGCCTTTACACGAACAAGTAATTCCTCTCGATGAAAGGGCTTCGTTAAATAATCATCAGCACCAACATTGAAACCTTCTATTTTATCATCCAGTGAAGTTTTTGCTGTTAAAATCAAAACTGGCGTTTCAACATCATTTGCGCGCAAATTTTTGATCAACTCTAAGCCAGTTTCGCCAGGTAGCATGAGGTCAGAAATAATCAGGTCATACGGTGCTTCTTGCGCCTCAAATTCACCATCAAGTCCATCTGTAACAGCATTGATATCTGCAAAGTCCTGCAAAAAACCAACAACATTATCTGCTAGATTGACATCGTCTTCGATTAATAGTATTTTAATTGCTTTTGACATTTTCATATTCCTGTTTACCTGTTTTATTACATTTATTATACAAATCGTAGGTTAAAAATAAGTTAAATATAGTGACAACTTTACTTCAACCCCACACTAATCCGCAAAGCATGTGCCACAAGTTGCATTTCATTTGAAGAAGCATTTATATGTGCAATTTTGTCACGTAAGCGGCGCTTATCTATTGTTCGCACTTGCTCTGCCAAAATGACTGAATCTCTTTTCATACCGCTCATATGTTCAGGTAATAATACATGTGTTGGCAACTTCGGTTTAGAAATTTGGGACGTTATCGCAGCGACAATAGTTGTAGGGGAATTGGCATTTCCTACATCATTTTGAATAATCAAAACGGGCCGCACCCCAGCCTGCTCAGAGCCTATTCCTTGCTTTAGATCGGCGTAAAATACGTCACCACGCATAACTGCTTGATGTTCTTCTGTCATAATATTCTCACTTCTATGTACGCGTCGTGAGACGCTTTTTAATAAATTCTAGGCAACCGAGCACCAAAATTTGTTAGTATTTCATGCGGAATCGTCTGAGCATATTCCGCAATCTCTTCTACCGATATTTGATTCTCACCTTCAAGGCCAACCAAAGTTACAGTTTTTCCAACAGGGTATTTCTGCTTTAATGTTATCACAATCTGGTCCATTGTGACACGTCCAATTACATGTTCAATATGTCCATCGACCAAGACCTTCATACCACTCATGCGACGCAGATAGCCATCTGCGTAACCTATAGGCAAAGTAGCTATCCATTGTGGTTTCTCTGCCGTATATGTTGCACCATAACTTACTGACTCGCCAGTTGTCAATTGATGTACTGACCCCAACTTTGATTTCAATTGTAGGGCTGGTTTCAAGGGTAAGGGCATCTTTTTTTCAGGGGCACCAGGATTATACCCATAAAGCACAGAACCGACCCGGATCGTATCCGTATAAATTTCATCATGATGCCAAATCGCAGACCCTGAATTTGCTAAATGCCAGTACTGTTTAGGAATACCAGCTGATTGTACCCACTGATAAAAACGCTGGACTTGTTCATCATAATAGTTTTGATTATTATCATCAGCTGTGGCAAAATGAGTAAACACACCAGCCAATTGAAACTTTTCAGTACCTTGAATCAGATGATACATGTCTTCAACAGCACTTGCTGAATGAGCACCCATTCGACCCATACCAGTATCAACAGCTAATTGAACATCTAGTTTCTGCCCATCTTTGATGTAATTTACTGCCTCATCAAGCCATTCAGTTGTTCCAACAGCTGGTGATAAACGATTTTCCACCATAACTTCTGTTTGGGTAACATCTTGGACACCAAGTAGAAAAATATTTATTTCTGCTTGGGGATAATATTTACGCAGGTCAACACCTTCACCAATCGTCGCTACCGCAAAATCATAGACACCCACCTCAAATAAAGCCCCCACAACTTGTTTTGCACCGTGTCCGTAAGCATTGGCTTTAACCACAGCAATCAATCTTTGTGCGCCCGCATGCCTCATAATTAATTTAGCATTGGTCTGAATTGCCTTTAAATCAATATCTAGCCATGTCGGCCGTAAACATAATATATCATTGTCTGTCATGATAATACTCCTCGTTTAGGAAACAGCTTTATACTCATTTTTTCCAGCAGTGTCAAACGTTCAATAACAACAACCGTATTCACTTGATCACCGCTATGTGTGATTGCAACATAGGTATGATAGGGGAAGTTTTTCACTTTCATTACAGGTCGACCATTTGGCTCATTCAAAATTTCAATATCTTGCCACTGAACTTTCTCACCGATTCCATAGCCGGTGGCTTTTGAAAAAGCCTCTTTGGCAGAGAAACGTCCGGCAATATATTCGTTTTGGTGCTTACCTTTTCGCTCGGCCGCTGCAGCACGTTCTGCCGGCGTCAAAATGAGTGTTATAAAACTCTTCTGACGCTCGACTATTTCTGCAACTCGACTGATCGCTTCTGTGTCATTTCCAATTCCTATAATCATGGTTCTATTGTAACAAAAGGTCAAGTGTTGACAAAGTTTTTTTGCCTACACTTAACCCTTTTGACCCCTATTATTTAAAGTTTTTAAGATTTTTGTCTGTTGGTATCAAATTTTGCCATTTTTTGGATAGATAATTATCATTGATATGATATGTTGGTTCTTGATAACCTCGTGCAAAAAAGGGCTTTATTTTCGTATCAGCAGCTACCCATCCTCGCCATCCCATATGGATGGTGTCCTGCATAAAGTACTTATGTCCACCATCATGAGAAAAGTCAGCAATTTGGTTAAAGCCTTGTGACTTTAACTGTTTTTTTACTTTATCCACACTCTGATAATATCTTTTTGTACTCAGCCCAGTATACTTTGACCACCTTTTATTAACAGGCTGAATAATGAACAAAACGTCAGTATGCTCTTTTGCAAACTCTTGTAATACAGCCTGAAAGTCGGAATACTCATCAGACTGTCGGTAATCAAAATGACTTTGAGAGTTTTCCAGCTTCTTCAAACTTGGTTTGACTCGCATTCTGAAAAATGAGTTTTTTATGCCAAATTTATTATTACCAGTTTGCTTCTTCGCAACTCTCATCGCTTCCCGCTCTAACAACGATACATTATCAGTTTTTGGTAACGACTTTAGTGCTGGTTCAACTTGCTTATCCCAATTATTAGATACTGCAAAATTTGAGAATAGTTGGTCTTCGCGCAATAACATTCTATTTCGTAACATTAGCAAGCTCCGATCAGTTTCTGACAAAGGCTCATTATTTTTAATCTTTGTAATGAGACGAGCATAAAAGCTATTGTCACTAATTTGTTTTTGTTCCAATAATCGTTTCGCAATAAATCGATCAGTTGCACTAATTGTCTTAATGTTTCGTAACCAGTTAACGGTCTGCAACGGTGAGTAAAACTGTGGAAATGCCCACTTACTATCACGTTTGGTAAACCACTGTTGCGAAATAATAAATACTGCCTGCTTTTTATGCAAAGCCGGTGTCATTTCTTGCATCCCCAAGTAATGCGAAAGAGATTCTGTTCCAGCCTGACCAAGCAAAAATGGCTGATAATTACGCTTATACTTTGCTGCCAACACCGTTGGATGCATTGTATCCAAACGGAGGAGTTCGCTTGACCCAAAGAAAGGGACATAATTTGTCTTTGAATTACTAAAGGCCGCCATTTTGACGCTTTCGCCTTTAAAAACATTTTTAGAAAATGACACAGACGCTTTTTGAATATCTTTATTTGATAAATAATTTAATGAAAATGGTGCCAAAAATAGTGCAGTAACCATGACGAATGCCAAGATTACTGGACCAAATATCCACCATAGCCCCCGTTTTTTCAGCATTTTTTTATCCAATCAATGATTCAACTTTAGCAACTACCTTGTTTGGTGTGTTCCATTCATCACGATTAAATTCAGAGACAGGTGCTTGAATATTGAACTTACTTTCTAAATCAAGCAATAATTCTACCGTTGCCATTGAATCTAGCAACCCATTCTCAAAAAAATCATCGTCCATTTGGTCAGAAATGTCTTCACCAATAATTGTGTTTAAGATTTCTACTATTTGTTCTTTCAAGTCCATTATTTTTTCCCTCGATTTCTAATACTATCATTTATATAATAGCTATTATTTTCTATTAGTTTTCTTTACACTAACGTTGGAACCAGATTTTGTCTAACAAACCACTGAATAGTAAGAAACTAATCATTACTACGTTGAATGTTATCACAATCGCTAACACATTCGTAAATTTATTATGCGGTACGTGATGCTTTTTCTTATAGCGTAACCACATATCATTGACAACAAGACCAACACCATGAAACAAGCCATAAGCGATATAGTACCATTTCAATCCGTGCCAAAATCCCATAATCAACATATTAATGATATAAGCCACGTTTGACGTTGTGACTCGACTTTTAAACCATTTTTTCTTCATCATCAGAAACACGAGTCTCATAAAGACAAAGTCACGGAACCAAAATGATAAAGTCATATGCCAACGATTCCAAAACTCTTTTAAGTTTCTGGACAAAAATGGTAAATTAAAGTTCATTGGCACTTCAATTCCCATCACATACCCAGTTGCTACAGCGAACATTGAATATCCAGCAAAGTCAAAAAATAAATTCAAACCGTAAATATACATATACGCTATTATCCACCATGACCATCCGCCTTGAGCGTGTGCAGAAATAATCGCCATACGCTCAACATTTGGCATTAATACCGTTCCCAAAGCATGAGACACGATGAATTTATACAAAAAACCAATGAAAAGGTATTTGACAGCTTTGCCAAGCATTTCTAGATACTTATCGCGTGTCGGTGCTTTCTCAACATCTTTCACGAAACGACGGTACCGATCAATAGGACCTGACGAAATTGTTGGCATAAACAGCATGAACCGCAAGAAAAGCCAAGGATTAAATTCTTGAATCGAACCATCACGTATTTCCATCACCATACCAACTGAACGGAATGTCAAATACGAAATACCCATAAATCCGAGTAAGGTTGTCACTTGCAACCAATTAGCAACTGGTGCAACCTTAATTAATACTAGTGGCAAGATAGCTAAAATAGTTGTGACATAAAACACCCAAGCTTGGTTGTACTTTTTACGATACAAAGTATAGGCCCAAACAAGCAGCCATTGCCAAATCATGTAGATAATTAATGCGATACCTTCATGGTATTTCTCACCATCAAACATCAAGAAAATAAAGACAAGTGAGACCAGCACTTCATACCAAGCTATACGCTTTCCAAAGTATAAACCAATGGCTAGAGGCACTAGAGCCAACAATAAAATAATGAAGTACTGCGGATCTGCATAGGGTTGTAGATTAAGCATTGCCATTCACCTCAGCAATCAACCCTTTTAAATCAATTTTACCATTTGGTGTTAATGGCATTGACTCGCGATATATAAATCGACTCGGCATCATATAAGGCATCATAATGTCTTTCATGCCATCTTTAATTGCATTTGTTAACAACATAGGTTTAGAAAAGTCATTTTCTTTGGGCACCACAATGGCCAACAGCTGCTTAACTTTACCATCAGCGTCATAACGTGGAACAGCGACTACTTGTTCTATCCATTGACTTTGTTGTAATTGTTGCGCAACTTCTTCCAATTCAATTCGGAACCCATGTAATTTGATTTGAAAATCACTACGTCCTTTATAATGCAACAAACCATTTTCATCAACTGTTGCTAAATCACCGGTTTTATATGCCTGTTCACCGTTAAATTTCGTAAAAGCGTCATTTGTTTTTTCAGGGTTGTTCAAATAACCTTTGGAAACCGAAGGGCCAGAAATCACAATTTCGCCTTTTTCCCCAGAAGAAACTTCTTGGTCATTGCTATCTTGAATACTAATTAACGTATCTTTCTTTACGTACCCAATTGGCATTTTATCGTAGTTTTCGATGATTTTCTTGGTAATGCGTATACTTGAAACAGCAACTGTGGCTTCTGTCGGCCCATACGTATTGTATATTTTCACCTTTGGAAAGCGCGCTAGTAACTTCTCTGCTGTCGTACGTGTTAGTACTTCGCCACAAAACAAAAACACCTTCAAATTTGGATTGTTCGCTTGATTAAATTCTGGATCCAGAAGGGCAACATCAGCAAATGATGGCGTCGACACCCATGTAGTTAAATCTAACTTTGGTAAAGTGGCAAATAATAGTTTAAAGTCCTCAGCTACTGATTTGGGTAATGCTTTCAAAGTCCCACCCGTAACAATTGTGGGAACCCAATCCATCACTGATAAATCAAAAGAATATGGTGGCTGTGATAACACATTACTGCCTTCTTGCCAGTCAAATGTGTCGCCGATCATCCAATTAGTAAAGCTTAGTAAATTATGATGTGAAATTTGAACGCCCTTTGGACGCCCTGTTGTCCCAGAAGTGAAAATAATATAAAAATTATCATTTTCTTGAACAGAATGTGTCAATTCATAAGGTACATTCGTAGAAAATATACGATCCAGATGTTGTTTATCAATCATTAAAATATCTGAAATTGATGTTGGTAACTCATCAATAGCTAAGATCACTGCAGGCTTAGCAATTTCAATAATATCTGTCAATCTTTCCTCTGCTGAATTAACATCAACTGGAATGTAGGCATGCCCTGATTTAGCACTGCCTAAGAAACTGGCAATCATTTCAAATTGCTGCCCACCATACACCATAACTGGCGCTTTTTCCGGCAAATTTAGTTCATCTAAAGCATGAGCTAAACTATCAGATGCTTTTTTCAGTTGCTCATAAGTATGCTTTTCCCCCAGTTCATCATACGCAACTTTTTTAGGCTGCGTTGTCGCGATGAGATCAACCTGTTTTAACACATTATCAATCATGTGTGCTCCCCCATTTAAAATTCATTGTAAAGAAAATGTCCTTCCCCAACGCCAGAATAGCCGTATAAGTACAAAAGTGATAAAATGATTAAGAAATAAAAAACAGTACGCCCAACAAAATTAATAACTGGATGTTGGAAAAAATGCTTTAACATTCGCAGTAACCCCCGTATAAATTGTCTCTTTAAAAGCTATTTATTTTAACTTTAAAGTATCGTCAATAATATAATGAACCTTATTATAACATACATATTTCAGAATGTTAAATTTATATATCAAAGAATGGAACGATAGATTACTATGATTAAAAAATGTTTCTCGCTTATTGTTAAACTAGACAATATTGTATTAAAAAACCATGTTTTCCAAGCAATATTCTCAGCAATGCGACAAACACTCCCCGTTCTGGCAATCGACGTTTACTTGCGTCTGTTGTTCGTATTATTTTTAGCACCGAATGCTTTATTCCCTGTCATTTTTAATATCAATTTAAAAATAACAGGCCTGCAAATAATTCTTTCTATTTTGGACGTCGTTATTCTCATGATTTTTGCCGCTGCCTTGACAAATAAATACCTAATCTACCGCGGCATAAAAAATAACATATTACCAATATTAACCAATTTTTTGGCCACCTACCTCCTTTTCACTGTCAATACACAGGATTTTTCACATAATGTTTCACAATATTTAGTGGTCACCGTATTAACTTTGCTCAGTAGTGAATCCTATTATCAATACCAAAGACTCTTTCGTAAAACCCTACAACCTTATTCGGCAAGATTTTTAGTTTGGTCCGCTTTTATCCTTGGCCTCTATTTTTTGGTTCAACCGTATGTTCAACAAACTACGTTACAGTTACTAATCAGTAGTATTTTGTCATCTAATTTCTTCACAACATTCGTTGGTCTCCTACTAGTAGGAGCATGTGCACCAGTTTTGTATTGGTTAGGCATTGCATTGCCGAACGAACTAACTTCCAATCAAACAACAATTAATGCTGTCGTCAAAAATTTAGATGTTATTTTGAAAAATACTCACGCGACATTGCCATACCCTGAAAATCTCTATAGTGTGTATGGTACGTTTTCATTACTTGGTGGCATTGGCAATACACTAGCAATTAGTTTTTTACTTTTATTTATGTCATCAAAAAGAAAGCAAAATTTAGGACTGTTATCCGTATTCCCTAGCTTATTCAATAATAATCAATTGCTTTATTTTGGATTACCATTATTCTTAAGACCTCTAATGTTGGTTCCTATGATTTTGTCTAGCGTAGCAGGCACCTTGGTTGGCTATGTAGCAATTGCCACACATTTGATAAAGCCGGCTTCCCTAGTGATACCAAATAATGCTCCTAATTTATTAACTGCATTCTTAGGAAGCAGTAAATTATCTTCCTTAATTGTGGTAGCAATAGTCTTTGGGTTGACGGTATTGATTTACAAGCCATTTATCGAACTTGATAACGCTGAGGTACAAAATGAGAAATAAACTAATCATCTTATCCAGTTTCATATTATTAATAGTAATTGGTATTTTTAGTCATAGTTGGGTTGTCCACACTCGTACCACACAATCGAAAATACAAACATCACATATGTCACCAATTATTCTAATTCCGGGTTCAAGTGCTTCAGTCAATCGATTTGATAGTCTATTAACTAAGCTCAACACTAAGAGCCAGCGACACGATATTTTAAAAGTTTGGGTCACTAAAGATGGTAAATTGGTATACAGTGGCAAAATTCGATCTAGTGATGAGCAACCATTTATTGTCGTTGGCTTTCAAAACAATGCTGATGGTTACGACAATATTAAAAAGCAGGCTAAGTGGCTAAATACTGCTCTTATTGATTTACAAGATCGTTATCATTTCCATAATTTCCAAGGAATTGGCCACTCAAACGGCGGGCTCATTTGGACTAGATATTTAGAAAATTACTACAGTTCTGATAGTTTCAATATGGCAACTTTAATGACGCTAGGTACCCCCTTTAACTTCTCTGAGTCCTCATCACAACGTCGCACAGTCATGTTAAAAGACTTTATTGAAAAAAATACCAAATTACCCTCTAATTTGGTTATGTATTCGATAGCTGGTACTGAAGATTATACAGATGACGGAATCGTTCCAGTTCAAAGTGTTTTAGCCGGAAAGTATATTTTTCAAAAACATGTCAAATCCTATACTCAAATTACTGTTTCTGGAGATGATGCGCAACATTCAAGTCTCCCAGAAAATACAGAAGTTGTGAAATTAATACAAGAACATATACTTAAGGAAAACACTAATAATAACTTTCGAAAACCACAATAAAAGCAGCCCAGATGGGCTGCTTTTATTTTATAGCAATCTCTTGTATGATCTTTTTTAAACGATATTGCATTTGCTCAAATCGTCTTTTTTCACTATCTTCAATATCATATTTAAGTACCCCTATGATTTGTAATAGTGCTTCTTTGAAAGCAACGGATTCAGCCATATTTATTTTTGAAAGTGATTCACGCAATGCAAAAATATGCTCTGGATTATATGTGTCAGTTCCCACATTAATAGTCGTTAAATCGTCATCCATAGCCAGCATTTTATAGTTAAATTGCGCTTTTTCAGTGTAGTGATGACGAACTAAATCAGTAGCCCTATTTGATAACGCCGTAATAAAATAAGTCGAAAATTTAGCCCGTGGTCGATTACAATCATACTTTTGTACACACTTCATCAGGATTTCTAATCCCTCTGAATACCAATCATCCTGTTTCATTCGACCGCTAATCTTTCGCGAATGCACATCAAATATAGCCGCTTTCAAATGTTTAATCAATACATTATACGCAAATTCGTGCCCCCTTTGCGCCGCGATAACTGCTCCAATTAATCTATCTGTCCCCAATTATATACTCCCGCCATATTAGTAGTTTAATCAACTACTTATAACGGATTTCGTGAATTATATCCTTGATAAATCAACAAACTAGCAGCAACACTAGCATTCAAACTCTGAACATGCCCCACCATTGGAATCGTGACCATACCATCAACTTTTTTCTTTAATAATGGCGAAATGCCTCTCCCTTCATTACCAATAATCAACGCTACCGCGCCATTTGCATCCCAACGGCGATAATCATCACCAGCCATGTCTGTTCCAAAAACCCAAACATTACGCTTCTTAAGCTCTTCCACTATATTTACTAAGTTCGTCACTCGAGCAACAGGAACATGTTCAATGGCTCCAGTAGATGTCTTAGCAACGGTTGCCGTCAGTTGAACTGCCCGACGTTTTGGAATAATAATACCGTGAACTCCAGCTGCATCAGCAGTACGCAAAATAGACCCTAAGTTGTGTGGATCTTCAATGCCATCTAAAATGACAAAAAATGGTGCTTCGCCTTTTTTGTCAGCCTGTTCAAATAAATCATCAATTGACGCGTACTCAAAGGCCGCCACACTTAAAACAACACCTTGATGATTACCACCATCGGTTAGCTCATCTAGTTTTGACTTTGGTGCCTGCTGAATAACCAACTTCTTCTTCTTGGCCAATTGCGTAATTTCGTTACGAATTTTGTCTTGTAATCCTGTTTGTAGCCAAACCTTATTTATTTCTTGCGTGCTTTTTAACGATTCAACACTGGCATGATGCCCGTAAACGAATTCTGTTGATTCTGTTGGTTTCATTTGTTTGTACTCCCTGTCTCCACCTGTTCAAAAATCCATGTCATTAGTTCTAAGATGCGCTCATGTTGTTCAGACATATACAAATAACCAAATAATGCTTCAACACCTGTTGAAATTCGATACGTAATGGCATCAGTATTTTTTGCTTTTGTATGTGACTTAGCATTACGACCACGTTTGAAATAATCTAATTCATCATCGGTTAGGATATTGCTTACCATCATTTGCTCAAATAACGCAGCATGCGCTTTCGCGGAAACATAATGTTTACTACGTTTTTGTAGTTCATTTACTTTTGTTAAGCCTAAAGACAATAAGTGCCGTCGTACTTCTAGTTCATAGATTGCATCGCCAATATAAGCCAGCGATAATCCGTTCATTTGTCTGTAATTTAAATTATGCATAATTCAATTATACGCAATTATATTGACTTGCGTACAAATTTCAATAAATGTTCTGCAGAACTATTTAAGTTTACCTATTTTTAATGAATATGAGAAGCTCTTTGGCATAAACGGTATCATTTTTGGCATAATATGCACATTTGTTTTAAAAATACTTTTTTTATAATTAAAAAAACACTTATCATATATGATAAGTGTTTTTTAATACTATGCTTTTAGTTGTCAAATGTTTTTGCAACATCGTCTAACTTAGGAATATCTGAAGCTTCTTCGCTTTCAGACTCAGGTTGAGCGATAACATCCCCGACAACTTTACTCTTGATCTTACGATATTCAGCCATACCAGTTCCGGCAGGAATAATCTTACCAATAATAACGTTCTCTTTCAAACCAACAAGTGGATCGTTTTTGCCACGAATAGCAGCATCTGTCAAAACACGTGTTGTTTCTTGGAAGGATGCGGCAGATAAGAATGAATTTGTCTCAAGCGCAGCCTTAGTAATTCCCAACAGAACTGGACGAGCAGTCGCTGGTACTAAGCCTTCAAACAAAGCTGGTTCGTTAGCGCGCTTGAAATCAGCGATATCCATTAATGTTCCTGGCAACAAGTCTGTTTGACCTGGATCCATGACACGGATTTTACGTAACATTTGACGAATCATTACTTCAATATGTTTGTCAGAAACTTCAATACCTTGCAAACGGTAAACCTTTTGAATTTCAGTTAGCATATATGATTCTGTTGTCAAAGTGTCTGTAACAGCTAACAACTCTTTAGGATCAATTGGTCCTTCGTTGATAGCCTCACCACGCTTAATTTCGTCACCTTCACCAAAACGCATACGTGTTGTCAAAGGTAATGTATAAGTTCTTGTATCAGTTTCGCCTTCAATTGTAACTGACTTTGTGCGGTCTGCAGGATTTTCTTCAATCACAGTAATTGTACCCGTAACTTCAGAAATTTCTGCACGTCCCTTAGGAATACGCGCCTCAACAATTTCTTGAACACGAGGCAAACCTTGCGTAATATCATTACCACCGGCAACTCCACCCGTGTGGAAGTTACGCATTGTCAATTGCGTACCTGGCTCACCGATTGATTGTGCAGCAACAGTTCCAACGGCTTCACCAACTTCAACTTCTTCACCAGATGCTAAGTTTCGACCATAGTCAAGCACTGAAACACCGTGTTCCGTTGTTGATGTAAAGACTGAACGAATAGTTACTTCTTTAATACCAGCATTCACAATCTTCTTGGCAACATCTTCATCAATCATTTCATTACGTGAAACAATCTTTTCATCTGTTTCAGGGTCAAATACAGACTTCATTGCATAACGACCGAGAATACGATCGTACAATGGTTCAACCACAGATGTGCCATCCATAATTGCTTGAACAGCAACACCACGATCTGAATCATTGTCAAACTCACGTACAATAACATCTTGAGCCACATCAACTAGTCGACGTGTCAAGTAACCTGAGTTAGCTGTCTTCAAGGCCGTATCTGACATTCCCTTACGAGCTCCGTGAGTAGAAATAAACATTTCCATCACTGTCAAACCTTCACGGAAGTTAGCTGTAACTGGCAATTCAATAATCTTACCACCAGGTCCAGCCATCAATCCACGCATACCAGCTAATTGAACGAAGTTCGAAATGTTACCTCGAGCCCCAGAATCTTGCATCATAAAGATAGGGTTCGTTGGTTCAAACGATTCAATCAACTTGTCTTGAATAATATCCTTGGCTTTTGTCCAAATTTCGGTTACACGTTGATAACGTTCCGAATCAGTTATCAAACCACGACGGAACTGCTTTGTTACTGTGGCAACTTGACTATGAGCGTCTTCAAGAATAGCAGGTTTTTCCTCTAATTCCAATACATCCGTCATTGACACTGTTAAACCAGATTCAGTAGACTTGTCGTAACCCAAATCTTTCATACGATCCAACAATAATGAAGTTTCTGTCACCTTATAACGCTTATATACTTCAGCGATAATATCTGACAAGAAGCCCTTCTTGAAAGGATTAACGATCGATGTATCAGCCAAATAATCATGTATATTTTCACCAGCATCAATAAAGAAACTATCATCAACTCGCTTAAAGTTATCTTCTGATGGTTCGTTGATATATGGGAAATCTGAAGGCAAAATTTCGTTAAAGAATAACTTACCTACCGAAGTGATCATAATCTTTGAACGTTGCTCGTCAGTAAATGGCTTTTCGCTTGGGAATGAAGAAGTCTGAATACCTACTCGTGTATGATAATGAACAACCTTGCTTGCAAAAGCAATTCGTGCTTCATCAACGCTAGAGAAGATCATTCCTTCGCCTTCACGACCAGCTTCTTCAGTAGTCAAATAGTAGTTTCCAATAACCATATCCTGTGATGGCGCAACAATTGGCTTTCCATCTTTAGGTGCCAAAATATGCCCAGCAGCAAGCATTAACAAACGCGCTTCAGCTTGTGCTTCATCAGATAATGGTACGTGGATGGCCATCTGATCACCATCGAAATCGGCGTTATAGGCTTCAGTAACCAATGGGTGCAAACGCATTGCTTTACCTGAAACTAACACTGGCTCAAACGCTTGAATTCCAAGACGGTGCAATGTAGGTGCTCGGTTCAAAAGAACAGGGTGTTCCTTGATAACATCTTCCAAGACATCCATCACGTCGCCGTCAGCTTTATCAATCTTGCGTTTAGCAGACTTGACATTGCCAGCCAACTTACGTGTTGTTAATTCTTTCATGATAAATGGACGGAATAGTTCAATAGCCATTGGTACAGGCAATCCCATTTGGTTCATTTTCAAGAAAGGTCCAACATCAATAACCGAACGACCAGAATAATCAACACGCTTACCAAGTAAGTTCTGACGGAAACGACCTTGCTTACCCTTCAACATGTGTGAAAGTGATTTCAATGGACGATTACCTGGACCAGCAACCGGACGACCACGACGACCATTATCAATCAACGCATCAACAGCTTCTTGTAACATACGCTTTTCATTTTGCACGATAATGCCTGGCGCATTCAAATCAAGCAAACGCTTCAAACGATTGTTACGGTTGATAACACGGCGATATAAATCATTCAAATCAGACGTGGCAAAACGGCCACCTTCCAATTGAACCATCGGACGCAAATCAGGAGGAATAACTGGAATAACTTCCATTACCATCCATTCAGGTTTGTTATCTGACTGGAGAAAGGCTTCAATAATGTCCAAACGACGTACCGCACGTACTCGTTTTTGTCCTGTTGCTTCTTGCAATTCACGCTTTAATTCATCAGCTTCCGTAGCTAAATCAACGTTTGCAAGTAATTCTTTGATTGCTTCTGCGCCCATGCCAGCCTTAAAGCCAGCACCATATTCTTTTTTCAGTTGACGGTACTCACGTTCCGTCATCATTTGCTTCTTTTCAACAGGTGCATCACCTGGTTCAATAACAACATAAGAAGCAAAATATATAATTTCTTCAAGTGAACGTGGAGACATGTCTAAAACAAGTCCCATACGTGAAGGAATTCCCTTGAAATACCAAATATGTGTAACAGGAGCAGCTAATTCGATGTGACCCATACGTTCACGACGAACTTTTGATGATGTTACTTCAACACCACAGCGGTCACAAACAATACCCTTATATCGGATTCGCTTGTACTTACCACAGGCACATTCATAATCTTTTGTAGGTCCGAAAATACGTTCATCGAACAAACCGTCTTTTTCTGGCTTAAGTGTTCGATAGTTAATCGTTTCTGGCTTCTTTACTTCACCATAAGACCATGAACGAATCTTATCAGGGGAAGCCAAAGCGATTTGCATACTTTCGAATTTATTAACATCGATTGCCATCTATTTGCTGTTACCTTTCTAAATTATTTTTCCTCAAATGTTTGACTTTGTTCTTCAACCTTAGAGAAGGCTGCAGCAACTTCTTCATCATCTTTGTTTAACAGATCAGGATTTGTACGGGCTAGCTTTTCAAGTGCATCAACAGGCAAAATTGAATCATCTTCATCCATTTGACGCAACTCAACTTCATCACCTGCACCATCTAGTACTTGCATGTCCAAGCCAAGTGCCTGCAATTCTTTGACCAAAACACGGAAAGACTCTGGTACACCAGGACGAGGAATTGGTTCACCCTTAATAATTGATTCATACACTTTAACACGGCCTGCAACATCATCTGACTTATACGTCAAGATTTCTTGCAATGTGTAAGCTGCACCATAAGCTTCCAAAGCCCAAACTTCCATTTCACCGAAACGCTGTCCACCAAACTGGGCTTTACCACCCAAAGGCTGTTGTGTAACAAGTGAGTAAGGACCAATTGAACGTGCATGAATTTTATCGTCAACCATGTGCGCTAGTTTCATATAATGCATGACACCAACACCAACACGCTTGTCAAAAGCTTCACCAGTGCGACCATCATAGACAACTGACTTACCGTCTTGTGGTAACCCAGCCTCACGTAAGGCCATTTCAATTTCATCATCACTGGCACCATCAAAGACAGGTGAAGCAACATGAATACCAAGTTTCTTGGCAGCAAATCCTAGGTGCAATTCAAGTACTTGCCCAATATTCATACGTGATGGCACACCCATGGGTGACAATAGAATGTCAATAGGTGTTCCATCAGGCATATATGGCATATCTTCTTCTGGCACAACAACAGAAACAGTTCCCTTGTTTCCATGACGACCAGCCATCTTATCACCGACTTGAATTTTACGCTTTTGTGCAATATAAACACGAACCATCATGTTGACACCTGGTGCTAATTCATCACCATTTTCAGGTGTATAAATACGAACGTTTTGAACGACACCGCCGCCGCCATGAGGAACACGTAATGATGTATCACGTACTTCACGCGCTTTTTCGCCAAAAATGGCATGCAATAAACGTTCTTCAGCAGAAAGTTCAGTAACACCCTTAGGCGTTACCTTACCAACTAAGATATCACCATCGTGCACTTCAGCACCGACACGAATAATACCGTCCGCATCCAAATCCTTCAACTGATCTTCACCAGTGTTAGGAATTTCACGAGTCATTTCTTCCGGTCCAAGTTTTGTGTCTCGCGCTTCTGAATCGTATTCTTCGATGTGAATTGAAGTATAAACATCTTCACGGACCAAACGTTCATTTAAGACAATGGCATCTTCGAAGTTATATCCTTGCCAAGTCATGAAAGCAATTAAGGGATTTTGCCCCAAGGCCAATTCACCTTGTTCCATTGAAGGACCATCAGCCAAAACCTCGTCGGCTTCAATATGCTCACCGACATGTACAATTGGCTTTTGGTTATAGTTTTTACCACCGTTTGAACGACGGAATTTCATCAATTCATAAGTATCCAATTGACCATCTTCACGACGAACTCGGATTTGGCGGCCGTCCACATACTCAACTTCACCAGATGCGCGTGCAATCATCGCAACACCAGAATCGTGAGCTGCTTTATACTCAATTCCTGTTCCTACTAATGGTGAATGTGGATCAAGCAAAGGCACTGCCTGACGTTGCATGTTGGCACCCATCAAAGCACGGTTGGAATCATCGTTTTCCAAGAACGGAATAGCAGCTGTTCCAACAGAAACAACCTGCTTTGGCGAAACGTCCATGTAGTCAATACGATCAATTGGTGTTTCAATGTTTTCTTCACCAAAACGAGCCATAACTGTGTTGTGGACAAAGCTACCATCTTCATTTAATGGTGAGTTAGCTTGAGCAACAATATAGTTATCTTCTTCATCGGCTGTCAAATAATCAATCTTATCTGTAACCTTATGAGTTGTCCAATCAACACGACGGTATGGTGTTTCAACGAAACCATATTTGTTAATGCGACCATAAGTGGCCAACGAGTTAATCAACCCAATGTTAGGACCTTCTGGTGTTTCAATCGGATCAATACGACCGTAATGTGTATAGTGAACATCTCGAACTTCAACGCCGGCACGATCACGAGTCAAACCACCCGGTCCAAGAGCTGACAAACGACGTTTGTGGTTCATTTCACCCAATGGGTTAGTTTGATCCATAAACTGTGACAATTGTGAAGAACCAAAGAATTCTTTGACAGCGGCTACAACAGGACGTATATTGATTAACTGTTGTGGTGTAACCGTGTTGGCATCTTGAATTGACATGCGTTCACGAACAACACGTTCCATACGCGTTAAGCCAATACGGAATTGGTTTTGCAACAATTCACCAACAGAACGAATACGACGGTTACCCAAGTGGTCAATATCATCAACATGACCAACACCTTCTTGCAAGTTCAAGAAGTAGTTCATACCTGCCAAGATATCAGCTGGACGTACTGTACGATCATCTTCATCAATGTGCCCATTGCCAATCAACAACAATGTCTTTTCTGGGTTTTCGGGAGATTCGATTTTGATTTTTTGAAGGGTTACAGGTTCTTCAAGAACAGCATCACCTGATGGAGTATATGTTGTTGTCTTAAAATCTTCACGATCCAAATATGGTGTTAATTTAGAAATAACTTCCTTATCAACTAACGTACCTTTTTCAGCAATAATTTCACCAGAATCAGGGTCAGCCAATGTTTCTGCTAATGTTTGGTTTAACAAACGTGTCTTAAGTGACAGCTTTTTATTAATCTTATAACGGCCCACAGAAGCTAAATCATAACGCTTTGGATCAAAGAAACGAGCAACTAATAGTGCACGTGATGAATCAGCAGTCTTTGGTTCACCTGGACGCAAACGTTCGTATACATCCTTCAATGCTTCTTCAACACGAGAATCTGACATATCCTTATGGACATCTTTTTCAAGGGTCATGTTCAATGCATCATATTGATCTGAAAAAATATCAATAATGTCTGAATCCGAACCAAATCCAAGTGCACGTACTAATTCAGTCATTAGCAACTTACGCGTGCGATCAATGCGGACGTTAGCAATGCCCTTGGCATCAGTTTCATACTCCAACCATGCGCCACGGTTAGGAATAACAGTCGTTCCAAAATGCGGACGTCCGTTTTTATCAGTTGTCTGATTATAATAAATACCGGGTGAACGAACAAGCTGTGAAACAATAACACGCTCTGCTCCATTAATAATGAACGTTCCTTGCTCTGTCATTAATGGAAAATCACCAAAGAATACATCTTGCGACTTAATTTCACCAGTTTCGTGGTTCGTTAAACGTAATGTAACGTGTAGTGGTGCAGAATAGTTTGCATCATGCTCACGTGCTTCGTCAATATTATATTTTGGTTCCATTAATTGATAATCAACGTATTCCAAAGATAAAGTACCTTGGAAATCATCGATTGGCATAATGTCGCCAAACATTTCCTTAATACCATCGTTCAAAAACCATTGATATGATGCCGTTTGAATTTCAATCAAATTCGGTACATCAAGTACTTCTTTGATGCTAGCATATGAACGACGAGTACGGTGCTTACCGTATTTTACTAAATGTCCTACCACATTTATCACCTCATTTGTTTTTTACTGTGTTTTGATATTACAATATGATTACAAAACAAGATATTCCACCAATTTTGCTTGCCAATAGGCACAAAAAAAGCAATCGCCGCTGTTTCCGCAGTGAACGTTTGCCTCAATATAAAGGGATTGCGGACAATATTTCGCAAAATTCCGAATTTATTCACAGTACTACAATAGTCAATTATACAGAAAATTAAAAAAAAAGCAACCACCCGGTTACTTTTGTGTATGCCGCCGGTGGGAGTCGAACCCACACGGTGTTGCCACCACTGGATTTTGAGTCCAGCGCGTCTGCCAATTCCGCCACAGCGGCATAATATAAAGCCCTAAAGCTTATAGGGCGGTAGAAGGGGATCGAACCCTCGCATGCTGGATCCACAAACCAGTGTGTTAACCACTTCACCACTACCGCCATGGCAGGGATAGAGGGAATCGAACCCCCATCAACGGTTTTGGAGACCGCTATTCTACCGTTTAACTATATCCCTATAACCTTAAGCTCAGTCATTAGACTGAAATAACATGGTGAGGAATTGCACCCCACATTACACTGGCTTGTACATGTTTGTCAGTAGTACTTTTATAGCGGTCACAGCGGGGCTCGAACCCGCGATCTCCTGCGTGACAGGCAGGCGTCCTAACCAGCTAGACCATGCGACCAATGGACGCTACAGGGATCGAACCTGTGACCCCCTGCTTGTAAGGCAGGTGCTCTCCCAGCTGAGCTAAGCGTCCATGATGGAGAGGAAGGGATTCGAACCCTCGAAGCAAGTTCCCCTGCTTACACGGTTTCCAACCGTGCTCCTTCGGCCAGACTCGGACACCTCTCCGATTATCTTCCTACTGCTCTCTACTTCTTTTCTATGTACGGCACCGCATCGTCCTATCCTCGCAGGAAGCGATCCTCCAACTACTTTCGGCGCTATAGAGCTTAACTTCTGTGTTCGGTATGGGAACAGGTGTGTCCTCTATGCTATCGACACGACACCTTGAGTGTTAGCCACTCAAAACTAAATAGTAACAAATT
>NZ_CP134351.1:1782500-2012980 GCF_056530425.1 Leuconostoc sp. C5
AGTATTTAGCCTTACGGGATGGTCCCCGCAGATTCCGACCGGATTTCACGTGTCCGGCCGTACTCAGGATCCTGAAAAGAGTGTGCTTCATTTCGCTTACGGGGCTATCACCCTCTATAGCCAAGTTTCCCAACTTGTTCTGCTATAAAACACTTTTGTAACTCTTATATATCAGTCCTACAACCCCAACATGCAAGCACGTTGGTTTGGGCTCTTCCCCGTTCGCTCGCCGCTACTTAGGGAATCGATTTTTCTTTCTGCTCCTGCTGCTAATGAGATGTTTCAGTTCACAGCGTATTCCGTCAAATATCCTATGTATTCAGATACAGACAACTCTTACGAGTTGGGTTTCCCCATTCGGAAATCTTTGGGTCATAGCGTACTTACCGCTCACCAAAGCTTATCGTAGTTAGTCACGTCCTTCATCGGCTCCTAGTGCCAAGGCATTCACCACGCGCCCTTATTAACTTAACCTATACAACCGAAGTTGTGGTTTAAGTTTATGAGTTGGTCATTTTTCAGACCTGCGATTAAACCGTTCTTTTTAAAGAACTTTTTGTGTTGTTTCTCGGTTCATTTTAGTGCAATCTTACGATTGCTTTTAAAAGAATTTGTTACTATTCAGTTTTCAATGTACAACATGCTAGCCTTTCGACTAGCTATGGAGAATAGCGGGATCGAACCGCTGACCCCCTGCTTGCAAAGCAGGTGCTCTCCCAGCTGAGCTAATTCCCCATAGGATCACTTTGAGACCATGATACCTATTAAAGTATCACACTCAAAACTAAACAAAACTTTGAAACAAACAAATTGACACTTAAGTCCCTGTCGCTTTCCGATTATCCTTAGAAAGGAGGTGATCCAGCCGCAGGTTCTCCTACGGCTACCTTGTTACGACTTCACCCCAGTCATCTGTCCTGCCTTAGACGGCTCCTTCCTAAAAGGTTAGGCCACCGGCTTTGGGCATTACAAACTCCCATGGTGTGACGGGCGGTGTGTACAAGACCCGGGAACGTATTCACCGCGGCGTGCTGATCCGCGATTACTAGCGATTCCGACTTCATGTAGTCGAGTTGCAGACTACAATCCGAACTGAGACGTACTTTAAGAGATTAGCTCACCCTCGCGGGTTGGCAACTCGTTGTATACGCCATTGTAGCACGTGTGTAGCCCAGGTCATAAGGGGCATGATGATCTGACGTCGTCCCCGCCTTCCTCCGGTTTGTCACCGGCAGTCTCGCTAGAGTGCCCATCTGAATGCTGGCAACTAACAATAAGGGTTGCGCTCGTTGCGGGACTTAACCCAACATCTCACGACACGAGCTGACGACGACCATGCACCACCTGTCACTTTGTCTCCGAAGAGAACACTTCTATCTCTAAAAGCTTCAAAGGATGTCAAGACCTGGTAAGGTTCTTCGCGTTGCTTCGAATTAAACCACATGCTCCACCGCTTGTGCGGGTCCCCGTCAATTCCTTTGAGTTTCAACCTTGCGGTCGTACTCCCCAGGCGGAACACTTAATGCGTTAGCTTCGGCACTAAGAGGCGGAAACCTCCTAACACCTAGTGTTCATCGTTTACGGTGTGGACTACCAGGGTATCTAATCCTGTTTGCTACCCACACTTTCGAGCCTCAACGTCAGTTGCAGTCCAGTAAGCCGCCTTCGCCACTGGTGTTCTTCCATATATCTACGCATTCCACCGCTACACATGGAGTTCCACTTACCTCTACTGCACTCAAGTTAACCAGTTTCCAATGCCATTCCGGAGTTGAGCTCCGGGCTTTCACATCAGACTTAATAAACCGTCTGCGCTCGCTTTACGCCCAATAAATCCGGATAACGCTCGGGACATACGTATTACCGCGGCTGCTGGCACGTATTTAGCCGTCCCTTTCTGGTATGGTACCGTCAAACTAAAATCATTTCCTATTCTAGCTGTTCTTCCCATACAACAGTGCTTTACGACCCGAAAGCCTTCATCACACACGCGGCGTTGCTCCATCAGGCTTTCGCCCATTGTGGAAGATTCCCTACTGCAGCCTCCCGTAGGAGTTTGGGCCGTGTCTCAGTCCCAATGTGGCCGATCAGTCTCTCAACTCGGCTATGCATCATTGTCTTGGTAGGCCTTTACCCCACCAACTAACTAATGCACCGCGGATCCATCTCTAGGTGACGCCGAAGCGCCTTTTAACTTTGTGTCATGCGACACTAAGTTTTATTCGGTATTAGCATCTGTTTCCAAATGTTATCCCCAGCCTTGAGGCAGGTTGTCCACGTGTTACTCACCCGTTCGCCACTCACTTGAAAGGTGCAAGCACCTTTCGCTGTGCGTTCGACTTGCATGTATTAGGCACGCCGCCAGCGTTCATCCTGAGCCAGGATCAAACTCTCAATTTGAAAATTTGAAGATTGCTCTTCGATTAAACTGACTATATTTCGCTATATCTCTATAACGTAATCCGTTTATTGTTTGTTACGAATTGACTTCGCAAATTTGTTTTTGTTACTTTACGTAACAGCTACAGATTCGTTTGTTCAAAGTTTTGTTCAGTTTTCAATGTGCTACTCGTTGTCGCTGAGACAACTATATTATCCTACCACGCTCGTTTCGCTTTGTCAACTACTTCTTTTAAGAAGTTTTCGTCGACCTCACTGCCCTTACGCTCTCGCTCCCCCTTGCCTCGCAACGCTTTGCGTCGCTTCGCTCCGTCGGAACATATACTAATATACCAACTTTATTCCCCCTCGTCAACTACTTTTTTTACTTGTTTTTTATCTCTTTCCTTCGTTCGCTTTTTATCCCTTTTTATCCCCTTACTTTACCTCCTCATTCGCTTTATCCGCCCCTTTTTTACCCCTTCCCTCCTTTTCGTTCTTTTGCCTTTACCTTTACTTAAGTAATTACTGCAACGTTAGCTTGAGATCTTCTGCTTTAATCATTTTTAACTTAGTCATGAATAACCATTTTAAAACTGTGGCGATAATAGCAGGAAGTATGACAAATACCAGCAGAATGCTGAATATAGATACAAGACTTTTGTCTGATTCCGACCAAGCCGTCAACGGACCGACTAATCCAGAGAATCCAAATCCTGCGGAAAATGGCGTCCCTTTGATATTCAACATAGTTGCTACCGCCCCCATTATTGCCGCACCAATACTTGTTGGTATAAATAGTTTGGGTTTCACTAACATATTTGCCATTTGAATTTTTGGCGAGCCAACAAAATGCGCCAACGTACCACCAATGGGATTCACACTAGCGCCCATTAACGCTAATGTAAAACTTGCCACTGTAATTCCTGCATTAGCAGCGCCTGATCCAACTCCTGCCAGGCTAATAGCCATCGCAATACCTACCGAAGATAACGGGGAAACAATAAGAAAAGCAAAAATCACCCCCAAGACCGCGCCCATTACTAGTGGTGTTAATTCAGTAGCATAAGCGACGCCATCCCCTATCCATGTTTGCAAGACACTGATCGGCTGTAAAGTCATCAGCCCAATACCGCCGGCAATAACCGCTACAAATAATGGCTGTAATAATATTTTAAAATGTCCAAAAGATTTCTCAGTGAACTTCACCAATATAGATGCCAAAAACGCTACGAGCAAAATATTGAGCATCACACCGCTACCAGAAATGATTGCGCCATTGGCTGTGCTTTTCACAACACCAGCAGAAACAAACATCGAAAGCGCGATGGCGCCTGAATCAATTACTGTCAATTTTAAAATTTGACCCACAGCAAATCCTGCTACTAATGGCAATGTACTTTGAATCAGTGTCGTCATAAACGCAATCTGGGTAGCAATTTCGTTACCAGAAAACAATAACAGTAATTGACTGACCAATGCACTAGGAATTAAAGTCAAAACTACACCCAAGCTCGTACCATTCAATATATCAATAATGAATTTTTTTATTGTTGCCGCGGAACTATTTTTAACTGATTTCATATTTCTTTCCTATGTATGCGCCGAAGCGCTTAATTTAAACTTCGTGTGGTGAAGATTGTCCGTTTAGTATCATTAAAGTATCATCTAACGAAATGTCAACCATGTTCTTGACGGCTATGTTAGTAAAGAAGCCAACATGTGGCGTAATAATGACGTTTGACATTGATAATAGTTTTTGGATGCGTGCATCTTGCACCCCCTGATCATGTAAATCGTGATTGAAAACACCGGACTCATTTTCCACCGTATCCAGTGCCACGGCACCCACTTGACCATTCTCTAAAAAAGTAATTAAATCACTTGTGTTGATAACTGGGCCACGCGAAGCATTTATTAACAACACACCCTTTTTCATTTTTAGGAAATCCGCCTCAGAAAGCAAATGAATTGAAGTTTCATTTAAATCGACATGTAAACTGATTACGTCACTTTGTGCCAATAGCTCATCTTTTGTAACGTAGGTAATCACATCACAAAGTGAAGCATCGCGGTCTGTATCGTAACCTAAGACATTGACACCAATACTATTTAGTAGTTTTGCCAATGTCCCACCAATTCGTCCTACACCGACAATGCCGATAGTAACAGAGTGAATTTCTCTCGCTTGAAGACCTGTCCAGCGAAAATCATTGTTAGCAATCCGTTTGTCAAATTCTGGCGTATGACGCAATAATCTCAGGATCTGCATAAGCGCCATTTCGGCTACTGATCTTGGTGAATAGGCTGGTACATTTGTTATTTTCAAACCAGCTTTTTTAGCCAGATCAACTTCAATCATGTCATAACCAGCAGTCCGTGTCGCTATTTGAGTTATTTGTTTAGCAATATGATGATAAAATTGTTGATCCCCACCAATTTTTGCAGTTTGTTGTATGACTAATCCGTCAATTTCTGTTAAGTCAGGTAGTGTTTCAGGATGGAAATCATCACGAGAAATCACTATTTCCACATTATTCTTTTCAGCGTAGTGACGAATAGCCTGCTCTTCGTCACTACGCACACTTGTCATCAATATTTTATTCATTTACCATTTTCTTCCATATAAGCAGTCAAACGGTGCATAGCTTTTTGCAATGTTTCAATGGATGCCGCATAGCTTAGTCGAACATACCCTTCTCCTCCAGGACCAAATGACGAACCTGGAATCAAAGCTAGACCATTATTTTGAGCTAAATCACGAGCAAAAGCAAAATCATCCTGAATATAGCCAGCCGGTATTTTAGCAAAAATATAAAATGCTCCATCTGGTTTAGCAACTTTAAAACCAAGTTGTGTCATTGTGTCATAGACATAATCACGTCGTTGAAGATACTCAGCCTTCATGACTAACGTATCTTGCCGCCCTGCCTCTGTTCCTAACGCCTCTGTAGCTGCAGCCATAGCTGGATTAGAGGCAGTTGTTGTTGCAAATTGGTGAATCATCGCTATTTTTTGAACCAATCGTGCTGGGCCAGCCAAAATACCAATGCGATAACCAGTCATTGCATGTGATTTTGAAACACCATTCAGCAAAATTGTTTGTTCAGGCAAATATTTAGCCATTGATACATGACTATTTTCATATGATAGCTCAGAGTAAATCTCATCGGAAATAACAATAATGTCAGTACCACGCAAAACATCTGCAATCGCTTTTATTTGTTCATCATTGTAAGTAACCCCAGTTGGATTAGATGGAAAGTTTAATACAACAGCTTTGATATCATCCCCATGCTTGGCAATTGCAGCCTTGAGCATCTCTGGACTTAACACAAAATCATTTGAAGAAGTGTCGATAAATACTGGTTCAGCACCATCTACTAATCCCACTGCTATATATAATGGAAAAATCGGTGTAGGGAGTATTATTTTATCCCCCGGATTTAATATAGTTGTGAGCGTATCATAAATAGCTTCAGTTGCCCCTATAGTTACAATAATTTCGTTAGTAGGATCGTAATCGATATCATAACGGTCTGCCAAAAATCCAGCCGCAGCCTCACGTAAATGGATCGTACCATTTGATGCAGCATAGTGTGAATCATTTGCTTCAATCGACCGAATTGCCGCTTGTTTGATGTGATCGGGTACATTAAAATCCGGTTCCCCTAACGTCAGCTTAATAATATCTGGAATCTCACTCACCTCAATATCAAATGCTCGAATAGCAGATGGACCAACAAGTTTCAAATGTTGATTGAGATTATTCAATAACGAGGGTTTTACTTCTGGCATAATTTTCTCCCTAATTTAACACAAAACGCACATCCAGAAAAAATTCTGAATGTGCGTTTGCTCAAATGTAGATGAACTCACTAGGCATTCAGAGGGTTAATCCGAATACCTACGCAAAATGCCTTAAGTACTTGGATAGTTAGCCAGAATACTTAAAGTAAAAATTTGCTGTAGTTTTGTTCATTAAATGTGACATTGTGTTAAAACCTTTTTTATTTTTATGAGATTAATTTTAATATTAATTCCATCATTTGTCAAGTTTCTTATTAACAAAATCACATTTTACCTTTTTTGGGTAGACTACGGCCGCTCATAATATCATTGACAAGTAGATCGAGACGTACTTTAGTTTTTGCCCAATCATCGTTCGCTAGTTCGTAGGCAACATTCTTCAGTTCTTTTGGCAAAGTTACGTCGCGTAAAAATTCCGGCGAGGCTATTCGTTGTTCAACCACTAATGGATCATCTCCTCGAACTTGCACGCGGTCAATTAACATATCAGGATGCGTGACTGTAACGAAAATGATTACAGCTTGTTCACCTAGTTCCTGAGAATACGTAATAGCCCCCGCAGTGTCCAAGACAATTGTTGCATATGGATTTTTTCCCCAAGCGCGCTCTAATGCCTCGTATGATGAGCCGTACTTATACCCAGCATACTGCACCCGTTCCAAATAATGATTCTTTTCAAAACTATTATCAGTTTCAAAATAATAGGCTATGCCGTCCTCTTCCCGCTCCCGCGGGGGGCGCGTTGTATGCGTTAAAACTCGTGGCATCCGATATGTATCTTGCAAATAGCGGGCAATTGTTGTCTTACCGACACCTGTGGCACCAGTAATTACAAAAACTTTGTTATTTTTCATCATTCAAATTCCTTAGTTATTATTGTATCGTAAAACTATTTATAAAGTTCGACAAGTATACTTGAAATTGATAAAATAGCTGGTGTACAAAAACTATTAAAAATGGGAGAACTATTATGTCACTTCTTGCGCGAGCTTTTAAGCGGGAATCTGTTGATAATTACCTGAGTGCAGATTCACATATGTCGCGTGTTTTAACAACGCGCGACTTGATTAGTCTAGGAGTAGGCACAGTCATTGGTACAGGAATATTTATTTTACCCGGCCACGAAGCCGCTGATCATGCAGGTCCAGCAGTCGCTATTGCATTTCTAATTGCTGCAATTTTCTCTGGATTATCAGGTATGGCTTTTGCTGAGTTCTCAGCAGCCATGCCAGTTGCTGGCTCAGCTTACTCATACGGGGGTGCTATTTACGGAGAAATCATTGGTTGGCTATTGGGTTGGTCATTAATTGTTGAATATTTCTTAGCAGTATCAGCAATTGCAACCGGATTTTCAGCCTACCTTGGTAATTTATTAGCTATATTTGGCATTCACATCCCTAAATATCTATCTGCCGGTCCAATGGAGGGCGGAATTGTCAATTTATTTGCAGTATTAATTATTTTATTCGTCGCTGCTATACTATCACGAGGATTAAACACCTCAAAGAAAGTTGAAAATGGCGCAGTCGTTATCAAAATTGCCATTTTAATCTTGTTCATTGTTGGCGGATCATTTTTTATTAAAACAAGCAATTATGTACCATTTTACCCTAAAGAATTTCACAGTGGATTGGGCGGTTTGAACGGAATTTGGGCCGCAACCGCCAGCATTATTTTTGCTTTTCTAGGCTTTGATACCATCGCCGCCCACGCTGCTGAAGTTAAAAACCCACAAAAGACAATGGCCAAGGGTATTGTTGGTACGGTTATTATTTCAGCCCTATTATATACACTCTTCTCTATAGTGTTAACGGGAATTGTCAATTATAAAAAACTTGGTGTTGATGACCCAGCAGCATTTGCACTGCAAGTTGTCCATCAAACACAGTTCTCTATCGTCATTACTATTGGTGCGTTAATCGGTATGTTCACAGCTGTATTAGCCTTGATCTATGCTTCATCCCGTTTAACTTATTCCTTCGGGCGTGACGGTTTGCTCCCCCGCAGCCTAGGTAAAATATCACCAGGATCGCATTTACCAGTAAATGCACTAATTTTGGCAGTTGCCGTTGAGGTTATTTTTGCGGGCCTTATCCCCCTCAGCACATTGGCTAGTTTAATTAATGCAGGTACTTTAACAGCATTCGCCTTTATCAATTTTGGTATCTTAATCCTTCGTCGTCGTAAAGATTTAGCTCACGATGGTTTCAAAGTACCTGGCTATCCAATTGTACCGTTTATTGCAGGTATGATAAGTTTGTTCTTTATTACACAGCTATCTGCCGAGACACTCAAAATGTTTGGCCTCTGGTTACTACTTGGTGTTATCTGGTACTTCTCCTATGGCATTAAGCATTCTAAATTATCATAACCTAACATAAAAGGAGCCACCGCTCAATAGCGGTGGCTCCTTTTATGTTTACTATACTAATGGTGTTTTTCGACGCATGTATGAATCAACTAATCTTTCATAAACACCTGGTTCAGCACTGTCAAGAGCTGAGCCGAGGATATCCATTGCCTGCTTGAAATTATAATCCCTCTCGTAAAACATCCGTGCTTGCTCGCTTGCAGCAGCAACACGCTCATTCGAAGCACGATAACGATTAGCATATTGTAATAGCTGTTCCGTCAGTGCAGCCTGATCAACAATTTCTTCTGTCTTTTCTTTTAATGTATCAATGTCAGCTGATACAATGTTCAATTGACGTTGTACCTCATCCATATCAATCAAATTTGTATTTAATGACTTAGCGAGACGCTTTAATTCGTTTGATACAGCGTAAAAATATTCTAGATAAGCGACTGGTAAACCAGGCAAATTCATCCGTTCAACAGCATGCTTAATGGCTTCAACTTCTTTTTGGTATTGCCCACCCAGCTGTCTAGCTGATCGGTCAGCTTTTTCTAGACCAGAAATTTTATCCCAAATGTCTACCTGTTGTGTCTCAATTTCTTCAAACTGCTTCAGCAATTTTTCTTGCTGAATTTGCAACTCACTGTATGATATTTCTTTGGCCTCAAGCAAATCATCATTATGATTAATTTGCTCCTCTGCCATGTTGATTTGTTCAAGTAAAGTACGTCGTGTTTCCAACTCTTTATGATTAAATTGGAAGCTTTGACCTAATCTATCCAGCTCGATCGATAGTGTCTGATTCTGCTCACGCAGACGTAACAAATCAGAAGATAGACGATCGGCATTTTTAGTGACGTGCTTGCGCGCCGTTACTTCCGTTTCCATCGTTTCGTACATTGCATCAATGCGCTGTTCGATATATCCAGTTTGTTCCGTTACTTCCTTTAGCTTCAAATCTGCTAATAAATTCAAAACTTGCTGACGTTGTGAGTCAATTGCTTGAAGTTCTTGCTCCACGCTATCGTTTGGAAAAACATAACCGGCTTCTACAAGCTTAGTGTGCCCTTGGGCTAGTTCATTTAATTGATCAACATACTTAATGTTTAATTGATCAAACAAATCTGGAATATCAGCCATCATTTTTTCCATTTGAGTTGTTTCCATCGCTAATTGCTCATAAATATCAGAGGCCGTAGCGTGGTCACCATTCTCTGTTAACTCTGTAAACTCATCGTAGTCTGCTTCTAATTGACTCAAAAACTTATCTAGAGCAGGGTTAGCTGGTCCAAACTTAAAGTTTTCAGCAAGCAAACGCTTACGCAATCCTTCATACTTCTTCTTAAGATCGTTGATTGCCTCGCGATGCTCTTCATCAGTTTTCTTTAAATCAAGCAGACCAGCCCGCACATCTTTAATGGTAGTTTCCGTATCATCCACCATACCTTGCAAACGTTCTAATTCATTACGCGTTTTAATAAAGTTGATGCCTCGAGCCTCAAAAAGTACTAAATTAGCTTGTTGATCAATTTTCAAAAACTTATTATTTTGAACATCATTAAAAGAACTCTCAAATTTCTGATAGTTCTTTAAAGACTGACCTGTTAAAGGTAACTTTCGTCCCTCGACAAGCTCTTCGCGAACTTTCAAAGATTCAAGCTGATCTTTTCTTGCTCTGAGGTCACTAACTTTTTTGACCGTAGTTCTTTGCATCACAAATATTGCTAAATAAGCGATGACAACCAAAAGTAATATAATTGCTAAGACTGTAAAGTTAAACATATGGATAGTTTCCAACCTTTTAATTTTCACTTTCCATCTTAGCACTTATACGATTCAATTAAAGGAGATTTGCTAAATCTCAAATCGTTTACAATTTTCTTAACAATTTGCTATTCCTTAATGGTTCTGATATTATGTAATAAGTTGTTAAATTGAGTAGCAGTAAGTAAAGAAGCGCGTCAACAACGCCCCAAATCGTTAGTAAGGCCATAGCTACTGGCTCTGAGAAACGTCAAGATAGGCGCTGCACGCATCTGGTACTTACCCTCAAATGTACAGCATAATACATTTTGGAGGACATATACATGTCACGTTATACAGGTCCAAAGTGGCGTATCTCACGTCGCTTAGGTGTTTCATTGTCTGGTACTGGTAAAGAATTGTCACGTCGTGCTTACGCACCTGGTGATCACGGTGCCGGCCGTCGTGCTAAAATTTCTGAATACGGAATGCAATTGCGCGAAAAGCAAAAGTTGCGTTTTACTTACGGTTTGACTGAACGTCAATTCAAAGCTTTGTTTAACAAGGCTGGTAAGATTCGTAAGGGTACTCATGGTACTAACTTCATGATCTCATTGGAACAACGTTTAGATTCAGTTGTTTATCGTCTCGGTTTGGCAACAACACGCCAACAAGCACGTCAACTTGTTAATCATGGTCATATCTTAGTAGATGGTAAGCGCGTTGATATTCCTTCATACAGCGTTCAACCTGGACAAGTTGTATCAGTTCGCGAAAAGTCAAAGAACATCTTGCCTATTCAAGCTGCTATCGAATCAGTTGTGGCTCGCCCACAATTCGTATCATTAGACACTGAAAAGCTTGAAGGTTCACTCGTTCGTTTGCCAGAACGTGAAGAGCTAGATGCTGACATCAACGAAGCGTTGATCGTCGAATATTACAACCACTTGGGTTAATATTTTAATTCTTAGTTGGTTGAAACGTCACCATATTTGGGTGACGTTTTTTAATTTTTATTAGTAACGAGCAAAAAGGCAGCCTGATTTTGGGCTGCCTTTTTGTGCGAACTTTTTTATTCGTTTAATTATTTATTTCTGGCATTTTCCAAGCATTTTTATAATCATATTGATACCCTTCATTTACTAAAAACTGATGGACATATATTTCTCGAACAGCATGAGTCGTGTAAAATAAGATGTTTTGTTTTATTAGCCAATTATCAATTTTCAAATAAATAAGATGTCGGTCTTTTTCATTTTCAGTTTGTTTGAAAAGAAAAATTAAATACTGAAGTTGTTCTAATAACGACGGCGTTAGCATTCTTTGTACAAGCAATGTCGGACTACTAACAAATTCAATGTACGCAAATTCATCGAGGTTCATGGGAATGTCAGCCAACATGACTAAGTCTGCATTTTTTTCTAAAAATTCAGTATAGTAATCTGTAGCAAAATTATAGTAAATTATTTCCATGTTCAATCCGATTTTCTTAGCACGCCTTTGAATCCATTTTGAAAGTTCTTCAGCTTCTTTTGAATGTGATAACGTAGCTAGAACGATAGGCTCCCCTTGATAGTTCGCTTGATTTAATTTTTTTTGAGCCTGCGCTAATGTTTTATCCCTTCGTACTGCTGAATCACGAGAATCATAATGACTGGCAGGAATTCCGCCAATGCCATCGTAAACTCGTGTATCAATAACATGATATAAAGCTGATCGAACGAATGGTTGTTGAATTATTGTTGGGCGTTTTAAGTTGGAAATAATAAACTCTGCACCAGGAAATGTATGCTTCTTTTTCACATAATCATGATTGCCGTAATCCGCCGGATTAAGGAGACCTGACACAACTTTCCAGTCATCTACTAAATAATAAACTACTTCATCTATCATCGGACGCAACCCGTAATAATCATCAAAAGCCGCCAGTTTGAACGTCGTATCAGTACTTTCCGTCACCTGAAATGCACCTGTCCCCACCCAATGAATTTCATCAAATTCAACATCACAATCAACAATAACATATTTTGCATCAACAACATATCTCACGAATAAGGGTTCAGGTGCTGAAAATTTGAACTGGACAATATCATCTGCTAGCAAGATGATATCCACTAAATTAACAAGTTACCAGTACGATTCCCCCACTTCATTTCGAACTCGTTCAAACGTGCGTTTCACATCAACCGCTGTCATCGTTTTCCCATTATGAAATCGTACCCCTTTGCGCAAATAAAACGTCCAAACGGTGGCATCGTTATTTGACTGCCAATGGTGAGCCAATCCAGCTTTCAATCCTTCATCGAATTGAACTAATGTATCTCCCAACTGCAAAACTAATTGATACTCACGTCGAATGGCCACTTGAACAGGATCTAAAGTAGTAATAGGACGTGTCGCCAGCTGTCTTAAAACACGCTTATTTTCACTATACGTTTGTATGCCTAAAAAATTAGTGAGATTTCCCCGAAAAGATGCCAGCCAGCTGGCAGGTACTGATAATTTTAGCAAGTAGAAAATCGTTATTGTGTCCTCAGTAACAATTGCTTGCTTCATCTCCATAATCACCTCATCTCTGAAGCTACTTTGAAAAATGATTTGCGTTAGATGTCCACGCCCTTGTCCGGGGTAATAATGCAAAAGTTTTTGCTCTTCATAAGCGCGTAAACGACGTTTAACCTGCTTTGTTGATATCGACCAAAACTTAGCTAATTCAGAAATACTGATAGTTAGTTTTTGCCCAAATTGTTGATATGTCATTCGTAAATCAAAGTATGTCTGATCAATCATTAATTTCACTCACCTTTTAAAGTGGACATTTTTCTATATAGATGTCCATTTTAATATCTAGATGTCTATTTTATAATCTTAACATATCGTTTGAAAGTAGGATAAACAATATGTGGAAAAATTTACATCCAAACATCAGAAAAAGAATCCAAATTGAATTTTTAAGTCGCCTCGGAAGTTCTCTCATATTTCCTTTTATGTCGATTTACCTTTTTCATGCTTACAATGCACAAATCACCGGTGTGTTAATGATGATAAATATCATCATTTCTTTTCTAGCTGGCATTTATGGTGGATACTTAACGGATGTATTTGGGAGACGACGTTTACTTCTTTTTGGGGAGTTCATTAAGTTATTGGCTTCTATTGGTATTGTCTGCGCTAATCTACCCGTTTATCATTTTCCTTGGCTAACCTTCGTGATGATGTTTCTTGGAAATATTGCTAGTGGCTTGATTAGCCCAGCTAGTGAAGCAATGCTCATCGACGTCTCAACTGAAAAAACACGCGCCTTCATGTATGCCATCAATTATTGGGCGAATAACCTGGCATTGATGATTGGGATGATCATTGGTGGCTGGTTATTTGAACGGCATTTCTTATTACTTACTACTATTTTAGTCATCATAAATATTAGTTCGTTACTTTTGACCAAATATTTAATTACTGAAACCCATGAACAAATGGTTAATATAAAATGTCACGTTGGGTTTCAGTCTGTATTTCATAGTTACCAGATTGTATTATGCGATGTTCGTTTTGTTATCTTCACATTAGGTGGCATCTTATTACTTAGTGTTGAGTTTCAACGCACTAACTTTATCGCCATTCATTTGGCACAAAGTTTTATCCATACAAAATGGTTAGGTATATCATTTGATGGTGTAAAAATGTTAAGTCTATTGACAAGCATTAATACAGCTATTATTGTTTTGTTTACTGCACCAATATCTCGTTGGATAACTAATCGCAACACGAAAAAAATATTTGTAATGGGTACTACATTATTTACGTTAGGCTACGCTCTGCAAGCATACGTCAACACGCTACCCTTATTAATTTTTTCAAGCTTCATATTATCTTTTGGTGAATTGATGTATGTCCCAACACGTCAATCAAAATTAGCCGATTTAATGCCAGAAAATAAACGTGGTGCCTACCTTGCTTTTAATGGTTCAATTTTTCAATTAGGAAAAGTCATTGCATCATCAATGCTGATTGGCGCACCATTTCTTGGTTCGTTTGGTATAGCTACCGCGATTATTTTTCTGGGATTAGGAGCGATTATCTTAACTCTTTGGGCATTACGTTTAATACCAGATAACCAAAGCAACATGTAGGTTTAGCATTGCGCCCCATTGACTGAGAGTTTAGGTACAAATTAACGACTAAGATAACGTATAATAGAAGTATCAAATATTAATGGAGAAAATCATGGACGTCAATGAACGCTTACAACAAGAACAGCTTGGTAATGGCAGCCCAAAAATTAACCCTGATGAGCAAAACCGCTATCTTGGCACGTTCCGAGAACGTGTCATTGTCGCAATTAAGGTCTCTCAATTAGGCAATTCAAACATCCAATCACAATTTGCCGCATCACTTAAATCACATAGCATTGGCAAGGTTCTAATTGATCAGCAACTTGCCGGCGACTATTTTTCAACGTATGTCGGTTTAGCAACGCAGAGCAAACATAGTTTCACCTTGCTTTCCGACTCTACAAAATCCGCACATCAAGAAGATCCAATTGCAGTGGTACTAGCCGCTAATACTGCTGTCAACGTAGATAATATTTACTTAGGATAAACGTTTATGACACAAGAACCGCTAGCGTACCGTATGCGCCCCACAAAAATTGAAGAGATTGTTGGCCAACAACATTTAGTTGGTGAAGGCAAAATCATCTGGCGCATGGTCGCTGCTCATCGGCTGAGTTCGATGATTTTGTACGGGCCGCCTGGTACTGGTAAAACATCAATAGCTAGTGCCATTGCCGGTTCATCAAAATATGCGTTTCGCATGCTAAACGCTGCTACCGATAGCCAAAAAGATTTACAAATCATTGTCGAAGAAGCAAAAATGTCAGGGACTGTCGTCTTGTTACTAGACGAAATTCATCGCTTAAACAAAATCAAACAAGACTTTTTACTACCACATTTGGAGTCCGGAGCAATTATATTAATCGGTGCGACGACAGAAAACCCTTATATTAATGTCACACCAGCTATTCGTTCTAGAACGCAAATATTTGAAGTTAACAGTCTAAGTGAAACAGATATCACAAGCGCTGTTAAAAGAGCCATTGCTGATAAAGAAAAAGGCCTTGGGCAATACAATATCGTTCTCGATGATAACGCTATGTTACAGTTATCGCGAGCAACAAATGGTGATTTACGCAGTGCTTTAAATGGTTTAGAATTAGCGGTTTTATCAACAAAAGCAGATAAAAAGGGTGTCGTTCATATCAGTTTGCCAATCATTGAAGAGACTGTGCAACGCAAAGCATTATCAGCAGATAAAGATGGGGATGCGCATTATGATGTGATTTCAGCACTACAAAAATCAATTCGCGGATCCGACACCGATGCGGCGTTACACTACGCTGCCCGCATTATCGAATCCGGTGATTTACCGATTTTAGCACGCCGACTTACCGTTATTGCATACGAAGATATTGGGTTGGCAAATCCACCGGCAGCTCAGCGGGCAGTAACTGCTATTCAAGCCGCGCAAACACTAGGATTTCCAGAAGCCAGAATTCCGATCGCCAATGCTATTATTGAACTTTCTCTCTCACCTAAATCTAATTCGGCCTACAAAGCAATTGACTTGGCTATTAGTGATGTTCGTCATGGCAAATCTTACGATATACCTGATCATTTAAAAGATGCACATTATAAGGGATCTTCGGAGTTGAATCACGGTGTAGATTACACATATCCGCATGACTATGATAATGATTGGGTAGCTCAACAATATTTACCAGATAAAATGACAAACACTCAGTATTTTCATCCTAAAGGTAATTCGAAAATTGAACAACAATTATTTGATGTCTATCAGACACTAAAATTGCGACAAGAAAACGGGCTAAACTAAAAAGTCAAGTCTTTCAGTTAACGAGTTTTCGCGTTATAATACTATATGAATTCCTCAGATATACGCATTGCTACATCATCAGCTTTTTCCTTACAACTTTTATTTTCGGTTGGGAATTCAGGACTTAGAAGATATGCCCTTTCATTCGGTAATCTGACAATCTTGATGAACCATCCACCTCGATAATTTCGAGGAAAATCTGCGTAGCGATTAACGGTATCAATTGAGTGTTCCGGGCTAAGCCCGTGCGTCCACATTTGTGGGCGTTTTTTTTGTATAAATTAAAATCAGTGTTTAATTAGGTTAAAGAACATACTATTAATTTTATTATGAAAGCGCTATACTAGAGGTATAGAAGAACGCATTGCATATTGCAAGAAGGGATGTTATTATGACAGCAAATTATCATAGGATTTTAGTACCAATGGATGGATCAAAAGAATCTGAAGCTGCATTAACGCGCGCGATTGAACTGACCTTGGATGCTGGTGATGAAGGCATCTTGTCAATTTTAAACGTTATCGATACCCGTGCATTTCAAAATGTGGCTAGTTTTGACGATACAATGGTTGAAGCAGTTTCAGATGAAACGCGTAAAAGCTTAGAAAAATATAAAGCACAGGCAATTGAAGCTGGTGTTAAAAATGTCGATTATCTAATCGAATATGGTTCGCCCAAGTCGTTAATCGCTAAAGATGTACCTAACGAAGTCAATGCTGATTTGATTGTCATTGGTGCAACTGGATTAAATGCTGTAGAACGTTTAGTTATTGGTTCTGTTACTGAATTCGTAACGAGATCTGCTAAAGTTGACGTCCTAGTAGTTCGCGGTTAAGTTATTGCTCATATAAAAAAGACACTACAATGATGTAGTGTCTTTTTTATATGTCTTTATTTATATTGTTTTAGATCAACATCTTTTAGAGCAATTAGCTTCGTTTTGTGAGAAACCTTGTACCAAAAGTATAAGATTACAAACAAAGGAACTGATAAGTAGGTCACAAATATTTTTTCCCAATTTAGATGGGCAAAACTGTCCGGATCCTGACCAATAATAACACCAATAGAAATCACTAGCGCAAATAGTGGACCGAATGGGAACCACTTAGCCTTGTATTTCAAATCAGACAGACTCTTTCCTTGCGCCACATAAGCTCTTCGGAAGCGATAATGAGAGATAGCAATGCCGACCCAAGCGATGAATCCAGTTAACCCAGAAGCATTGACCAGCCAAGTATAAGCAACTGATCCCCCTTTGGTGTTAGCAATAAATGCTAATAACCCAATCGCAGTAGTTAATACTAAGGCTGCAACTGGAACCCCTCTAGTTGAAAGCTTGGCAAAAATTTTAGGGGCATCCCCTTTACGCGCCATAGCATACAACATACGTGTAGAAGCATATGAACCTGAATTTGCTGACGAAACAATTGATGTTAAGATAACTGCATTCATTAAACTAGCCGCAAAAGCAATTCCTGCGTTTTTAAATACGATTGTAAATGGTGAGACCGCAATGTTTTGTGTGGAAGAACTCAACAAGCGCGGATCTTTATAGTAAACCAGAGCGGAAATGACAAAAATTGCCAGAATATAAAACAATAAGATACGCCAAAACACTTGATTTATCGCCTTGGGAACTGACTTATCAGGATCCTCTGCTTCTCCAGCAGTAATACCAATTAACTCAGTTCCTTGAAAAGAAAATCCAGCAACAACGAATACTGACAAGATAGCTTGAGGTCCACCAACAAATCCGTGATTACCGACCGACAAGTTTTTCATGACATTGATGTCAGAATGAATTACACCAAAAATAGTAGCCAGACCAACAATCAAGAAGGCAATAATAGTTACTACCTTTATCATCGACAACCAGAACTCAGCTTCTCCAAAAGTTCCAACTGAAAAAATATTAATTAAGAAGATAAGTAATAAAGCAATCGCGGAAAATATCCACCCTGGTGTATTTGGAAACCAAAATTCAGCCACCAAGCCAACTGCCACAATGTCGACAGCTAATGTTATAGCCCAATTAAACCAGTAGTTCCATCCCATGGCAAACCCCAATGCTGGGTCAACATATTTACCAGCATAGTCGGAAAATGAACCTGAAGTTGGTGAATAAGTAGCCATTTCACCCAGCGAAGTCATTAAGAAATAAACCATCACACCAATAGCTAAATAAGCGACAATAGCACCCAGAGGACCTGCTTGCGCAACAGTGGCTCCCGAAGCTACGAATAAGCCCGTTCCAATTGAACCACCTAATGCAATCATTGACACATGGCGCGTTTTTAAATTACGCTGTATGTGCCCTTTATGTTCAGACATAAAATCTCCTTCTCAAAATAAAAAAACCTCTCCTTAGCAAACAGGAAGAGGTTTAAAAAGTCATTATATAATCACTTTTCAAAGCGCACCGCATTTCTGCGACAGTCTAGCAACTCTTAATCACTAGCCCAAAGGTTATCTTGCCTGTTAACCCTTTCGGCAACCTTCCCTTTTACATGATTTCAACATCCTGGCGGACTCATTCATGTGACTCATGTTGGCTGCAACCTCTTTGACAATATGAAAATAATAACACACTTACACGCGCCCGTCAATTTCAAGTACCTTTTGCCAATGTCTCGCCCGTTTATAATATTGTTGTGCACTAAACTGCCACCAAAAATAACCAAAGGTAATTGCTCCCAAACCACTAGTCAATGCCATATGATGAGATTGAATACGGGCTAACATAATTGATAACCAAAATAAACCAATTAAAATATTGATCATCACTTGAATTTTTCTCGACTTAACCAAATGTGGCATAATAATGACTAGTAGTAAGAGCAATTGCAACCACCACACCAACAATAAGTTAGGAATAGTTTCACCTATTTTAGGACCATCCTGCCAATGGATGCGCAAAATAATTGTAATAACCCATGTCAGCAACATCGCAACCAATTGTGTAATGGCAAACCACCAGGCAGCGATTTTGTAATTTATTAAATAAAGAAATGCTACCATAACCGCTATCAATGGGATGACGACCCAATAATGGGAAAAAAGATTACCTAACCCTAAGTATAGGGGTATTTTCAACGATAAAATATTGTTTACTGCAAAATCTGTAGTCGCGTCCAGAACTTGCATAAATATCATATGAAATCTAACTTGAATACCTAAAAAAACAAAAATAATGCCAAAGGTAATGATTAAAATTTTTCTTAATTTATCCGGTGGAATTAACATTGTTTATAATTGTGATGATACGGATAAGCATATTCAAATTGTACTGACAAAAACATAGTTTTATGACGACAATGATATTCAATATGCTCAATTGACCCCGCTTGCTCACATTCTCCCAAATATTAAATTTCTACAAACTCATTTGCTTATAGCTCTTAATAATTGTAGCATTATATGAGATATAATTATAAAAAAAAGCTGATATGGTTAAAATTTAATCTTGACTTTAACTTGGTCCGATATCATTACTATCAGTTGGTTTTTTGCCGATATTTTTAGTCGTGCCCTTAAATATCTATACATGGCAGATGAATTATTGCTAGATGAATAATCTCAAAATATGGTGAGAACACTGGTTACTATTTTTTGATTGATCGTTAGTTTCAAGCCTTTTGCCTTTGTTGCCCCAAAATGGCAGTATATCGATAAAATTCGGTAGCTGTCTTTATTATCTTACAAACCGCCATATTTCATTGGCCAAAACAATCGAGAGACCGTTATGAAAAAAAATAAACAAACTGCAGTTAAGTCCAGAATTGATCGCTATTCAAAAAGTAGTCACAGACTACGAAATATTATCTTGCTTATTGTCGGTCTCTTACTTATCGTGTCAGGCACATTTGCTTGGATGGCTATCCATAATACTAAATCAGCAATTGATAAAACATACAAGAGCAGTGGCGTCACTAAATCCCGAAACGTCTCAAGCGTTGTTCAAAGTGGAAAGCCCTTGTCTATTTTGTTATTTGGAACGGATACCGGTGAATTAGGACGTACATACAAAGGACGTACCGATTCAATGATGTTGCTTCTTGTTAACCCCAAGACAAAAAAAACAACAATGATTTCTATCCCTCGTGATGCAATGGTTTCTATTCCGGGGTACGAAAGTACTTTCCCTCAAAAAATAAATGCAGCCTACGCCTATGGTTCAACGGCAACTGCCATTAAAACTGTAGAATCTTACTTAAACATTCCTATTGATTTTTATGCCTTAGTTAATATGTCCGGCTTGGAAAAAATGGTTACTCAAGTTGGGGGAATTTCTGTTAAGTCCCCCATTGACTTCACTTATAGTCAGGAAACAGCCCATGCTTACGGTGCAAACCTATACCGTTTCCACAAGGGAAGCACAGGCTATGAACATTCTGATGATAATGGGGTCACTTGGTCGGCAACCAAGCACGTCATGACTGGTGATGCAGCCCTTGCATTCTCGCGCATGCGTTACGATGATCCAGATGGTGACTATGGGCGTCAAAAACGTCAACGATTGGTATTAGAAGGTTTGATCAAAAAGTCAGCTAATGTTTCAAGTTTGTTAAATACAAAGTTTATGAATACAATGAGTTCAAATGTTCAAACTGATTTGTCATTTGGAGATATAACGACAATTGCTAGCAAATACATTAATGCAGCAAAAAATATTGTCACCGAGCATATTCAGGGTGTCAGCACGAGTTATCCTGATTCTGAAGGGAACAACGTTTCATATGAAGTTGTTACTCAAAAAGAAAAGCAACGCGTTACTAACTTAGCTCGTAAAGCACTTGGCTTAAAGCACGCTTCCACCGGCTCAGCATATGGTGGTGACATACCAAGTTCTCTACAAACAATAGCTGATTCTCTCCGACCAGCAGATGATGAATCAACAGATTCTGATGATTCATCAAATTAAATAAAAAGACGCCTTTAAAGGCGTCTTTTTTACGTTTTTCATTTATCTATGAAATGATGTTCTCTTCTTGATGAAATACCACGGGTTGCCCATGTTGAAATACCCACTTATCTTTTTCCTGAATAGCTTTCATATTATCATTTGGGTTCTCTTGAATTACGATGAAGTCAGCATATTGCCCAACTGCTATCATCCCATAATTATCACTAATTCCCATCAATTTAGCTGCATTAATCGTAGCTGATTGTAAAACTTGTTGTGGTGTCATATGACCAAATTCAACCATCATATCCATTTCCACAGCGCTCTCATTTGCAAAACCATTGAAGGGTGTACCAGCATCTGTTCCCATGGCAATGTTAACTCCTGCCACGGCAGCTCGTGCAACGCTCTTCTGATGTGCTTGCCAATGCGTTGTCGCACGTTCAATCATCCATGCCGGAACTTCCTCAGGCCGATCAATAATACGCTTCATCGCAATCATTGTTGGAACTACAAAGGTCCCATTTACTTTCATCATATCAATTGCTTCATCATCAATGTGAAATGCGTGTTCAACGGAGTCAACACCAGCACGAATTGCAATCTTAATTCCCTCAGCCCCTTGAGCATGTGCCGCAACTTTGATACCTTTTTTATGTGCTTCAATAACACCTGCTCGTACCTCGTCTTCATTTAATTGAACTTGATTGGGATTTTCAAAATCTCCAGCGCTCACCCCGCCAGTCACCATAAACTTAATGATTTGAGCGCCTTCTTTCATAGCTTGCCGTACTGCCTTGCGCACTTCATCAACACCATCTACCTCAATGCCTCCTCCACCACTACCGTGCCCACCAGTCATGGAAAAAGCTGCCCCACTAGCAATCATCATTGGTCCTTATACACTGCCTTCACGCTGCATGCGTGCAATTTCAATATCTGTCATGCGTGCTGTTCCAACATTTCGTACAACTATTACACCATGACGTAACATCGTTTTCATATTGTGGGTTGCCACAATCACTGCACGAACATGTTCGTTTTCATTATCCACACCAAATTTAGTTTTTCCAAATTCATAATTCACATCAGAGTCAACATGAATGTGCGTATTAATTATACCAGGCATCATATATTTTTCACCCACATCAACGCTCTGTCCCAATTTAGGACCTTCACCATGCCCGACTTCAGTATATCGTCCTGTTTCATCATCCACAATGGCATAACATTGTGGATCAAAATTACCTGTTTTTGAATTAAAACCATTAAAATTATAATATTTAGTTTCTGTCATTTGCTAATCCTGCCTTTATTTATTATCTTATTTCCAATACATATCCTGATATGCTGGCGAATGAAAACTATTACCTTTAAATCCACCAATTTTATCGGTAACAACGTTGGCTGTCACCGGTTGATATATCGGTACCATATATGCTTTTATTTTGGTGAAGTATTCATTGGCGACCTGTAATGTTTCATAGCGTTTTTTAGTATCACTTACTTGTGTCGCTGCCATTGTTAGATACCCATCGTATGTCTTATCACTGACCTTTGAAAAATTCAATCCATATCCGGTTTTTCCAATTGCCAATGGATATGCTGCATCCGGTACATTAACACTTAAACCAATATTTACCATATCAAAATCCTGTTTTAACACTTCTGAGACAACTTGTGAATGCGGAACATACTTTGTATTAATGCTAATGCCCTTAAAAGTGTGTTCAGCAGCATATTGAATGTACGCCCCAACCTTTCTACTGGTTGAATCATCGTCAAATGTCATTGTAAACGTAGCATTATTTTTTCCAATACTCTGCAAATATGCAGACCACTCAGATTGTGCTTTTTTCTTGTCCACCTTAAATTGTGTGCCAGCGTCTTTAGTAAAATCTGCGCCAGTTATAGGATTCGTCATAATTCCTTTTGGCACGGCGTTTGATTGTGGCATTGAACCATCATTCATTACGTTAGACGTAATAGCCTCACGATCGATTAAATATCCAAATGCTTGTCGCAAATGCTGATTATTCGTTTTATCGCTCGTCTCATTAAAGTATATCCCTCTAACAACAGCTTGTGGTGTAGCATGATAGTACTTTGTATTTTTATAAGTCTTGATATATTCATCAGACAACTGTGCAATATCTAAGTGCTTATTCTTAAATTCATTGGCAGCAGTCATTGGCGTTTTTATGACACGAACTTTGACCTTCTCAATTTGAACACGTTTAGCTGACCAATAATTTGAATTTTTAGTGAACATAAAACTTGAATTTGTTCCAGTCCAACCATTCATTTGATATGCGCCATTAGTCACCATGTATTCTGAAGCTGTACCATACTTATTCCCCCACTTAGCATAATTTTTAGTGTTAACCGGAATGATTGCAGTTGCCAATTTATCAAATGATGGTGTTGCTTGCGTTAAAGTAATTTGGACTGTGTGAGAATCAATCGCTTTAACGCCTAGTTTATCCGGTGTCATCGCACCCACATGCACCGAATCATAATTTTTCATAATTGAAATTGCGTCAGCAGACGCTTGTGATTTTGTTTTTGGATCGGCAGTTACACGAATTGCAGTCACAAAATCTTGTGCTGTAACTTTGTCGCCATTCGACCATTTAGCGTTATCACGTATTTTGAAAGTATAAACGGTGCCATTTTGTGAAGGTTTAACAATTTTTTCTGCCATAGCAGGGACAACTTTATTGCCCTTATATCGATAAAGTCCTTCATAAACTTGATCTTGTGCTTGACTTGAATAAATATCGGTAGTCATAATTGGATTCATCGTCATGACATCGTCTTTCATCATAACTTGCAGAGTTCGCACTTTGCTAACATCGCCATCATTATTCTTCGTAAACAAAACCCCTGATATAGTAGCGACAATGATCACTCCTGCTGCCCAACGTATATTCTTGTTCATATATTTTCCTCGTATTCGTGCAAATGTATCGTCACACGGTTAAAATCAAAAAGCCAATCCGTTAATGGATTGGCTTTTTGATAATGTCGTGTTATTTTCACGGAAAGCAAATCCAGTCGCACATATTGTAGCGACTGAAAATGCTCAACCGCTTTACTCAAGAATGAGGGCGTTGAGGAGTAATTGTGCTTGTTCAGCTTTCTTTTTCATTTTTGTTTTAATCATCATGTTGTTCTCCCGACATATTTGATGAAATTAATATTACATTATTATGGTATATTTTTCAACTATTTTTTTAAATTATAATAAATATCAATTTAGAGCATTTATTTAGGGGATTCAATGTGTTGACATCTTGATTAAAGAAAACATCTCGTAATTTCTTACCGGTTAATTTTGACCACCACTTGATTTTTTATATACTATCAACTGTTCTCTTAGGCATGCATTTTTATACGTTAACGATTATAAAATTTCCCATTTAATCAAATAATCATTTCCAGTTTCACCATAAAATTGTGCTGATAGAGTTGTTGATGGGTTATTAGTACGTTATCTGGTTTATTGTTTTACATCGACAGATAATCTAAATGATTGATAAATTTTTCAAACGATTCATATTCGCAATTGCTTCAGCTTGATATCTAGTCATTACTTTAGTAAATTCCCGTGTTACTGCTTTTTCGATGTCCTCAGCCCGAGACCATATTCTCGATACTAATTATCTTCATGCGTTACAGCGTGCAGCACTATCAGCCTATTCAAGCGAACAGGACTTCGAATCCCAATCGAAGCTAACCTTGAAAGAATCTCGTATCATATAGCTATCCATTTTGAGGACGCTATTCATCTCTCCTCCACTTCTATGCCTATTTTGACGTCCAGTATAGAGGTTTTCAAATCTCGTGACAGTATGAGATTAACAATTTTGTCTGGTGACCTTATTAATTACCGCCAATTTAAATCTCTCTTTGAAACAAAAAAGCCCATCCAAAAATGGATAGGCCATGTTGTTATTAGCTGTTCAAGACCGTCACATTGCGAACAACTAAAGGACTAAAACATCTCATTTGAAAATTAAGGGATTGAAGAGGAGCACATATGATACTATTGCTATGTCAGTTCTTCACTAAATCATATATATTTCTGTCCGATTTAATCAAACTAATAGCATTCTATTAGATCAATATTTACAAATACTTTACTCCTTATTCGTGCGGCGAGATAAGAATATATAAACAGGGTAACCAGCAGCGACAATTGCTATAGAAATTATTACACCAGACAAATCGTGCATAATCTCAGAGATTTCAACATAGAGTGAACCACAAATAGCGACGATTGGTATCCAAGGATACAGCGGCATAGAAAAGCTACGCTTCTCTCCAAAAGGATCCTTTTTGCGTAATTTAAAAACACCAGCAAAAACAAGTATATAAAATAAAAAGGTTGTAAAAATCGCAATATCGGTTAATCTATCTGGATTTGTAAAGACAATCATTAAAATGCCAAGAAAAATCATAAACCAAATGGACTTATTAGGTGTTCGAGAACGCATATTGATTTTGGCAAATTGTTTGGCAAACGGAAACAATCCATCGTTAGCCATTGCAAACAACACCCGAGGGAATGAAACGATTTTCCCGTTTAGTGTTCCAAGTAAAGAAATTAATACAGCGATACTCAATAACCTGCCACCAATAATACCAAATGCATTTGTAGCCATGTATAACGTTGTGTTTTGTCCCAACTTAACAATAGTATTAGCGGGCAAACTCTGATAAACGCCAAAACTCACACCAACATAGGCAACTAGAACAATCAAAATACCAAAAATAATAGCCTTGGGTAATACTTTTTGTGGATTTTTAATTTCACCACTTATATTAGCTAGAGTAACCCAACCATCGTAAGCAAATAAGGTGGCTAATACAGCCACTCCGAAGCCACCTTGGCCACTCTGCGAAACCTGAGCAACAGTCTGTCCAATCGCATCATGCTGTCCAAAAAAAAGGCCAAAAATGATTAATGCAATAATCGGCAACATTTTCACTGTAGTTGTTATTATTTGAAAACCGGCACTGAATCGGTTTGGAATTGAGTTAATAAGACCTACAAAAGATAATGCAATAATTGCGGATGGTATAGCTAAAGACTTAGATAATCCAAATAAATCAACAAATAAAATGCCAAAATATGCTGCAATAGATCCCATCATTGCTGGGCCGTAAAATACCACTTGCATCCACCCAGCTAAGAAACCCCAAATCTTACCATAAATTTTCTCGATATAAATATAAATGCCACCAGTTTTGTCCATTTGAGAGCCAATTTCAGCTACGCTGATTCCTGACGCTAGCGTTAAAAGACCTCCAGCAATCCACGCTAGCATCGCTGCGTTTGTACTACCTGCTGATTCTAAGACACTGCCTTGCTTAAAAAATATACCAGAACCAATGATTGTTCCAACAACTAAAGCTAATGATGCTGTTAATCCAAAACCACGATTCAATTTCTGTTCATTATTTCCCATCATATCTCCAAGATAAATAGATGATATCTTTATTATTCATCAATACCCATCACATCAAATAAAAAAGTTCGGAAAGTCCGAGCTTTTAATTACTAAAATAATCCAGTCCCATCACGTGACGGACATCTTTCATTGTTTCCTCGGCGACAACATTGGCTTTATTTGAGCCTTCTTGCAACATGTTCAAAACCGCTGGGATATCTTGGGCGTATTCTTCGCGTCGTTGACGAATTGGTGCCATTTCAGCTTCCATGACATCTATCAAATGCTTTTTTATTTTCATATCACCTAAGCCACCAGCAGTATACTGATCTTTTAGTTCTTGAACACGTTTTTTATCCGGATCAAAAATATCTAAGTAAGTAAACACCACATTACCTTCAACATGACCAGGATCAGTAATATTGATATGTAAGGGATCTGTATACATTGACTTAACCTTTTTCACCAATGTATCCGCATCATCACTCAAGAAAATACCGTTATTTAATGACTTGGACATTTTTGCATTACCATCTAAACCTGGTAAACGCCCTTGCCCCTTGGGTGGAAAAACACCAACTGGTTCAACTAGGACATCAGACTTATAAGCATTATTGAACGAGCGTACTAATTCACGTGTCTGCTCAAGCATAGGTTCTTGATCATCCCCTACTGGCACCTTTGTTGCTCGGAAAATAGCGATATCAGCTGCTTGTGATACTGGATATGTCAAAAATCCTGCAGGGATTCCCTCATCAAAGCCTTTTTGTTTAATTTCTGACTTAACTGTTGGATTTCTTTGCAACCGAGCGACACTAACCAAGTTCATAAAGTATTCTGTAAGTTCGAATAACCCTTTGATTTGTGATTGTACAAAAATGGTTGTCTTAGCTGGGTCAATACCAACCGCCAAATAGTCCAAGGCTACCTCGGTTAATGATTGACGTATTTTTTCCGGATTACGAGCATTATCTGTAAATGCTTGTGTATCAGCAATCATAACAAATGGCAAGTAATCGCCAGAATTTTGCATGCTCACACGGTTTTTTAACGATCCAATATAATGACCAATATGTAGTTTACCAGTGGGACGATCACCAGTTAAATAAATTTCTTTTGACATGTTCAAAACCTTCTATTAATTAGTTAACTCATTCTATTATACGTTAAATCTAGGAGCAGCGTTGAAGAAATTATCACAAAACAAAGTACGTTATTATTGACATTTTCCTATAAAACTTATACACTATCACTATTAAGAAGAAAGAGGTACGAGAACTTGTTGAACAATTTTTAAGATGTGGTGAATAAAAGCAATAGATTGTTTTTATGCGCTTTTCTTGAGATTGGTCTGCCTTTTTCGTACTAAACACGTAAACTGTCACCGGTCTCGCAAGTTGATTGGAGGCATTTTTTATGCAAGAAAACCCTCGTAAAGTATTTTTAGTTGGCTTAACAACTAATCAGGGAAACCTAGACTACGAATTAGAAGAACTAGCGAACCTAGCAAAAGCAAATAATCTTGAACCCGTTGAAACTTTTACCCAAAAGCTAGAACGACCAAATCCTAGCACTTACTTTGGTAAAGGTAAGGTCGAAGAGTTAGGTGAAGCTGTAAAAACTTATGACGTTGATATGATTGTTGTCAACGATGAATTGACACCTTCTCAAATTCGTAACCTAGAAAAAACAACAGATGCTACTGTTGTCGATCGTACTGGTTTAATTCTCGAAATTTTCGCACAACGAGCCCAGACTAAAGTTGCAAAACTCCAAGTTCAGTTAGCACGTTTACAATATCAATTACCACGCTTACGTACAAGCATGTCAATTTCATTAGATCAACAAACAGGTACAGGTGGCGCAGGTTTCACCTCACGTGGTTCTGGTGAAACAAAGCTAGAACAATCTCGCCAACGTATTACGTCTCAAATGGTTCATGTTCGTCAAGAACTGGCTGATTTAGATAAAAGTGAAAATACGCGTTCAATGCAACGACACGCTAACAACTTACCAAACGTAGCACTGGTTGGCTACACAAACGCTGGAAAGTCTACCTTGATGAATCGTTTGTTGATGCGTTTTGGTGTTGGTGCAGACAATGATGATAGTAAGCAAGTGTTTGAAAAAGATATGCTATTTGCTACGCTAAACACCACAGTTAGACAACTGACTCTTCCTGATAAAAGACAGTTTTTATTAAGTGATACGGTTGGTTTCGTATCCAAGCTACCTCATAACTTAGTTGCTGCTTTCAAATCAACATTACAAGAAGCGGCAAATGCAGATCTAATACTGCACGTGGTGGATGTTTCAGACGAGCATTATAAAGCTATGATGGAAACAACTGAGAAAACATTAACTGAGATTGGTGTTACTGGTAAACCCGTTATTACAGTATATAACAAAGCTGATCGCACTGAGTTGCACTATCCGGACATCTCTGGCGATAACGTGATTACTTTGTCAGCACTAGATACCAATTCTCAAGATGCATTGATTGATCTCATTGTTAAACATATTTTTAACGACAGCGAAGTCGTAACTTTGCATATACCCTTTGATAAAGGAAATGTTGTTGCCCAATTAGCGGCAAAACATAAATTTATAGAAGAACAATATGACGAAACCGGTAGTTGGTTAACCATTGAGCTATCTGAAGTTGAGCGAAACTTATTTCAACAATATATTACGAAAGAAAAAAGCATGAATTCATAGGAATTCATGCTTTTTCTTGAAAGTAATTATGCCGACCGCCGGGCTCAAACCGGCGACCCCCTCATTACTAGTGAGGTGCTCTATCAACTGAGCTAGGTCGGCAAATTAAAGTACTCAGGTACTACAAGTGAATAATACCAGATACCTCAATATATAAATATGGCGGCGGCCATATTATACGGGTGACAGGAATCGAACCTGCACGGATTACTCCACTGGAACCTAAATCCAGCGCGTCTGCCAGTTCCGCCACACCCGCATGTATCACACAACCCTTTAATTCTACTGGAAAAAACTAAATCAGTCAAGAGGGTAATACAACTTAAATCAAAAAAATGTTAAAAAACTGCTATTCTAACGATTCCTTAGTCAATTGACGCATTTCAATGGCAAATTTAACAACAGTTCGAGCAACTGCATACATTGGCACAATCAATATCATGCCAAAAATACCCCAAAGATTACCGGCTACCATCAAAAGAATCATAATTGTTAATGGGTGAATTTGTAATGATTTTCCAATAACATTTGGATAAATAAAGTTTCCATCCAATTGCTGAACAACCATCATCACAATCATTACCAACAACATTTGTTTCCATGATTGTGTACTGGCAACAATCAACGCTGGTATAACCCCAATCCAAGGGCCAATATATGGCACAATGTTAGTAATACCAGCAATCACACCCAGTAACCATGCGTATGGTTCACCAATAATTAAATAACCCACAGCCATGGTCATCCCGACAAACAACATTTCAAGAGCTTGCCCCGATATATATCTTTCAATAGTTTTATCCATTTTAAGTGTCAATTCTTTGACATTATCAGCAAAACGAACCGGAAAAAGCTTCTGGATTGCTGGTAGCAAGCGATCACCATCACTTAGCATATAAAATAAAACGACTGGAATAGTCACGACATTAATCGTGACCGATGTAACCATCGAGACAGCACTGCCTAATGTACCTGCCGTAATAGTTAAAAAAGAAGCCGAGTACTTGCCAACAGCACTCTTTACTTCATCTATATCAATTGACAAATTTAAATTTGATAACCACTTACTTTGTAGTGAATCTGTTACAAAGCGCTGTACGTTTTGTGCAAATTCAGGTAATGCAGTAATTAAATTAGTAATTTCCGCCACTAGAGTTGGTATCAATAAAATCAAGGAACCAGCTATCACGGCTAGGAACAACACAAAAGTAATTATAACAGCCAGTTGATGCGGCATTTTATGCCCTTTAACTGTAATTTTCTTTAAAAGTGTCAAAACAGGTTTCAAAACATAGTACAAAAATCCGGCGACAATCAATGGTACAAAAACCGTGGAAATAAATACTGAAATTGGTTTCATTAGAAAATCAAATCGGGAAACAATCAAAATTAAGAGCGATAGCGCTAATAATTCAATGGTCCAAAAAAATATATTTTTGTATTTAGAATTCGGTATCATATAATTTCTCCAATAATTTATGTTGTACCTTTGGTAAGCTTAATGCCGACCACTCATCAGAACTAAAATATTGTTGATTATCATTCAACATAGCTGTTTCTTGCTTCACTAACCAAATTTCCCATCGACGATGTGTAAAAATATGTGTCACGGGCTTAATATTTAACTGTTGACCCGTAATTGATTCTATACTTTCAATTTGTGTTAGTGGAAATGTCCAAAATCCAGCTAACAAACCGCTATCCGGTCGTTTTTCAAATAATAATTTACCATCTTTTTCAAAAACTGAAGCCATAAACAACTGTTTTACTGGTCGTTGTTTCTTGGTTTTAACAGGGTATTGATCCTCAACACCATCTCGAAAAGCCGCATTAAATTCACGCACCGGTGAATACAAGCTACCGGGATTTTTGGTTGTCATATAACTTGATCCCAAATCCATAATTGCTTGGTTAAAGTCCCCTGGTCTTTCCGGATCAACAATTGGCGCAATAATATCATAAAATATCTTACGTGATTTTGTATCAGCAATGTCAGCGTCAATTTTAAGTAATCTACTAAAAACACGATATTGGTTGCCATCAACTGCTGGGACTACCTCATTGAAACTTATTGACGCAATAGCTGCCGCTGTATATGGACCCACTCCTGGCAAGCTTTGCAGATCATCACTACTCTCTGGCCATTGCCCATGCAATTCATTGACAACAAACTGCGCCGCCTTTTGTAAGTTTCGCGCTCTCGAGTAGTAGCCTAAACCCTCCCATAATTTGAGCACAACATCCTCTGGTGCGGTCGCTAAATCACCAACCGTTGGTAACGATGTCATAAAGCGATCAAAATACGGAATAACTGTATCTACGCGTGTCTGTTGCAGCATAATTTCCGAAACTAAAACGCGATAAGGATCATGATTGACACGCCATGGCAAGTGCACTCGCCCTTCTTTATCATACCAATTGAGCAATGTTTTACGAAATTCTTTAATTGTTTGTTCATTCCAAGTTTCCATAATATATATTGTAACACTTGTAATCGTATAGATTTTGCCGTATAATTATTATTTGTATGAAATCATTGAATAAAAAAGGAGCACAATCATGGTATTAAAGAAGCCACTTAACTCATTTGCACGTGCCCGCAAAGTTAGTCATAGCGCTGCTAAAAAACAACGTCAAGCTGCTATCGCAAAATTGCAACAATGGGCAAAAGGTAAGTCAGAAGAATTACCTTCTACAAAGTAATTTTATTGACTACTTAAAACCAGTATTTATACTGGTTTTTTGTTTGCATTTTTATGAATAAAAACCATGAAAGGTAGGATACTGTTGAATATAACACAAAAGCAAAAAACAATCTTAATCATATTAGTTATCGGCACCTTTTTAGGCTTTTTGAATCAAACATTAATGAATGTTGCCTTGCCAGATATCATGCGTGAATTTCATATTTCCACAGACTTGGGTCAATGGATGACAAATGGCTACATGTTAGTCAATGGTGTAATGGTTCCGTTAACAGCTTTTCTGATTCAACGCCTAACAACACGTACACTATACTTGACCGCCGCTGGACTATTCGCCGTCGGAACAGTAACTGCTGGATTTGCGCCAACATTTGATGTCCTCATTATCGGGCGTATGATTCAAGCAATGGGCGCCGGTGTATTCGGCCCTTTAATGAACGTCGTTGTCATGAACTTGTTTTCGCCCAATGAACGCGGATCTGCAATGGGGACAATCGGTTTGGCGCTTAATTTCGCCCCTGCTTTGGGTCCCAGCTTGTCGGGATTAGTCGTTACTAATTTAAGTTGGCGCTTCCTATTTTATCTTGTCGCACCATTAATTATTGCGAACTTCATCTTGGCTTATTTCTTACTACAAAATATTGGGCAACAAAAGAGGTTAAAATTCGATTTTATCGGTGTTGTTTTGTCAAGTATTGGTCTTGGATCATTACTTTACGGATTTTCTAACGCAGGTGCAACCCCTTGGAATGAGTTTACTGTATGGGGATTTGTATTAATAGGTATTATTGTTACAAGTTTATTCATTTGGCACCAGTATACAACTAAAACACCATTGTTAAATATGTCCGTATTTAAATATAGACAATTTAACGTTGCTGTTTTAATCAACGTTGTTTTGATGATTGCTATGTACGGTGGTGCACTGATGTTACCCCTCTATATGCAAAATGTGCGTGGTACCACGGCTTTTCAATCAGGTCTAGTGTTGTTTCCTGGTGCCTTAGTAACCGCATTTTTATCACCGTGGAGTGGTCGTTTATATGATCGCTACGGTGCTAAATACTTAACATTAGTTGGTATTATGATTACAGCGTTTGGCACTTTTATTTTAGCTTCTCTGACATTAACAACTTCACTTTGGCTCGCTGTTCTCGGACAGTTTGTCCGTCAACTTGGACTAGTCTTGGTCCTGATGCCAATTCAAACAGAGGCCTTCAATGCGTTACCTTTAACACTCATTCCTGATGGATCTGCCATGTTTACTACAATCAGACAACTTGCAGCATCATTTGGTACAGCCGCTTTGGTAACAATTATGACGAAAAGTGCACTTAACTATGGTCATAAACACGCACACCTCAGTGCTGAAATAGTTGATTTGCATGGTGTACAAGTAACTTTTTTAACTGCTGCATTCTTAATGTTGGTTGCAGCAAGTTTAACTAGCCTACTAAAACTTAAAACACGCGCCACATAAAATAAACAGATATTGTTTGCTATAATGTAACTATAAAACACAAAGGAGTCTCGACTATGAATTATGGTTTCATTGGTGCTGGCAACATGGCTACTGCGATGATTAAAGGCTTGATTTACGCAGGTATTGATAGTAAAAATATTTATGTTTCCTCTCCACACAGTGCGGCTAAATTGGCAGCAAATTTACATATCCAAGCAGCCGACTCAGAAACAATCACAAAAAAGTGTGATATTGTCATTATCGCTTTCTTGCCTAACCAACTACGTACGCTGGGTAATTCTTTAAACCTAGACGGTAAAATTGTTATTTCAGTACTTGCGCAAGTGACGATTGCGGATCTTGATGAAGTGTTCCCAACAGCTTTTAATGTTCGTTCATTACCCAATATTAACTCAGCAATCGGTAAAGGTAGTACCGCTTTAGCATTTTCAAAGCGTTTAAGCGAGAGTCAAATTGAAGTAGTGCAAAATTACTGGCATTTGTTAGGTACTACTAGTGTCCTTGATGAACAACATTTCGCTATTTTTTCAGCAATCGCGGGTTCAGGTCCTGCATTTGTCCTCAAATTTATCGATGCATTAACTCAGGCTGGCATCAACAACGGATTAGATGGCGAGAGTGCAGCCGCCATTGCTGCTTCAACTGTGGCTGGTACAACTGAAACCCTACAAAAATCAAATAGCGATGCAGTAACATTAATGAACAACGTTGCTTCTCCAGGCGGGTCCACTCGTGCTGGATTGGATAATTTTGAACAGAATGATTTTGATACTATTGTGAACTCAGCCATCAATGCTACCGTTAATCATAAACATACTTAAGCGTTCTTAGAACGCTTTTTATTTGCATTTTTTATACACAAAAAAAGCCACAACCTAAGTTGTGACTTTTGATAGCTCGTGAGAGAATCGAACTCTCGATTCTGCCGTGAAAGGGCGGCGTCTTAACCACTTGACCAACGAGCCATGATCAATATGTCATTTGTTTCAATCAAACAACTATATTAGTATATCAAGAATACTAATTATCGTCAACCCTTTTCTTCAAAGTCATTAATTTTGTCGGATCAATCTGTTGTCTGGGCTGAGTTGGCATACTTTTATAGTATTTCCAAGGTGTCTTTGGATCGAATTCTATGTCAGTTGTTACTGGGAACCCATTTTTAAAACGAGTTAATAACCACTTTTTTAGTGGCTTGGGTACTCCCAATAGATCAAAATCGGCTGGAGAAACAGCGTACCTAATAGACTTTTCATCATTTAATTTTACTTTCTGAACCCAATTTGGGTCAGCAATCAGCGCTCTACCCATGGCTGCAAAGGTCACTCCTTCATCGAGTAATGACTCAACTTGCATCGGTTGCTTAATGAGTCCTGCTACCATTAGTGGCACATTATCTGGTAAAACTTCCGTATAATAAGTCGTTATTTGTTTGACGGCTTTTGCGTCACGAAAAGGCTTTTGAAAAGCATCCTTTAGTGATAGATGTAAATAATCTATCTGTAGAGTAACCAACCTTTGTACAAAAGCTAATGAGTCTGCCAATGTAATCCCTGGGGTAGTTGATTCCTCTGGAGACTGCCTATAGCCCAGTAAAAATGGACGCTCTGCATACTTATCGATGGTATCACCGACCTTAGCGGTAACCGCTAACCCAAAACGCATTCTTTTTTCTAAAGTCCCACCCCAAATGTCTTGGCGTCGGTTACTTTCTGGTGAAAAAAACTGTTGTAATAAATACAAATTGGCACCATGCAACTCAACACCATCGAATCCAGCTAATATGGCCCGTTTTGTTGCTGCTGCAAAATCCTCAATTGTTTGCGAAATTTCCTCATGTTTAAGCTCACGAGGCGTTTCATGGCTACCGTGAGGGTAAGGCTGAGCAGAAGCTGAAACAATTTGTTCACCACGCAAAATTGTTTGGTTTGATTGACGACCAGATGCAAATAACTGCAAAATAGCCTTAGCACCACCAGAATGAATTGCACTAGCTAACCTTGACAGTCCCTCAATCTTATCGTCATCAGCAGCTGAAAGGCCACCTTCCCAGCCTTTTCCGAGTTCATTAACATATGCTGCCTCAACAATAATCATTCCCGGACCATTTGAGCGCATTTGATAATATTTCAGTTCATTATCTGACACACTGCCATCTTCCAGAGAGCTTTTTAGCGTAGTTGGCGCCATAACTACATGGTTTCGAACTGTTATTGGTTTATTTTTAAATGTATATGAGTCTAAAAAATCGTAATTTATTTGCATAAATTTATTATAACGAAAAAAAACGCCAAATGGCGATTTTCTTTTTTATAAAACTAAATTTTAATACCAACCAGTAGAATTTGAATGTGCCAAAGCGTTAACAGCAGTACCATAACGGGCTGCAATATATGCCTTCATAGCATTCAATTGATCATTGTAGTCGGCAGTGTTACCACCGTAAATAGAACGTGCTTGTGCAGATAATTGACCCAAGCCATAGTATTGACCGTTAGTAGCATTAACATTTCCACTTGATTCACGTGCAATCAGTGCATTCAAAGCAGCTGTTTCTGATGATGAAGATGATGAAGATGATGACGTTGTTGTTGAGCTAGTAGCAGCTGTTGTTGTTGAAGCTGTTTGTGTTGAAGTTGAAGCTGTGTTATCAGTTGAAGATGTTGTTGAGGCTGCTTGTGTTGTTGATGAAGTATCAGCAGCAGCTGTTGTTGTTGAAGCTGTTTGTGTTGAAGTTGTGTCATCTGTGGCAAAACTCAAATGTTGTCCTGTAACGATCCAGTTAACATTTGAAATGTTGTTTTGAGCAGCAATTTTGTCAACTGAAACGTTGTACTTTGCTGAAATTTTATTTAATGTGTCACCTGATTGAACAACATAATCTGTTGTATCGGCACTTGCATGGGCTCCTCCGAACGCTAAGGCACCGGCAACACCGGCAGCGATTGTCAAAGTCTTCTTAATATTAAACATATATATTTGTACTCCTAAAGTTGTCTGTTCTGATTTAGATACACCAGAATTGGCACATCCATGTAATTAACTTACGAGTATTAGTTTAGTCGTTGAATATAATAGACAAACGTCTGGAACATATCAAGAATATTACATACTATTATTTACTATACACTCTACTATCACCTTGTCTTATAACAATCTTAATATTTGGTTATCTGCTTAATATAGATGTTTTCTGTCTTTTTTAATTGCACTAAAATGTAGTTTTTAGCCTAAAAATGTCATTATATCTTACTTTGAACTAGGACTTATTATCGATATTCAATCATTTTTTCATTATAAAAACCCTCGAAACAATTATTTCGAGGGTTTAAATTCTTTTTATTTAGCGGCCCGATTTCAGAGCAGCAACGTGAATACGGTTCACCGCACGCATTAAGGCAATTCGTGCGCGACGTAATTCAGCGTCATTATGATCATCTTGTGCATGTGCCAAACGTGCTTCCGCACGCTCCTTGGCGCTTTCAGCACGTGACACATCAATCACATCCGAAGTTTCAGCACTATCGGCTACAACTGTCAAAGTATCATTTGAAAACTCAGCAATACCACCATTAACAGCCAATGATTCCTTATCATCACCGCGCTTGACGATTAACTCATCAATTGTTAGAGCTGCTAATATCGGTACGTGCTTTGCCATGATACCCACTTGGCCACCTTGAGTGTTTACAACAGCGATATCAATACCACTTTCATTGTAAACTTCACCCGCTGGTGTCACGATTTGAACAGTAATGCCTTTTGTTGCAGTTGTTGTTTCATCTGCCATATGTCAATACCCCCTTATTGGGCCATTGTCTTGGCTTTTTCAACAACCTGCTCAATAGCACCAACGTTACGGAATGCATCTTCTGGCAAATCATCATATTTACCATCCAAAATTTCCTTGAATGAACGTACAGTTTCAGCAACTGGTACATATTCACCATTGATACCAGTAAACGTTTCGGCAACTGAAAATGGTTGTGACAAGAAGAATTGAATACGACGTGCACGGTTAACAGTCGTCTTCTCTTCATCTGACAATTCATCCATACCCAGAATTGAAATGATATCTTGCAATTCACGATAACGTTGCAGTGTACGTTGTACTTCAGTAGCAACTTCATAATGTTCTTGACCAACAATTTGTGGATCCAAAGCAGAAGAAGTTGATGCCAAAGGATCAACGGCTGGGTAGATACCTTGTTGTGTCAATGCACGTTCCAAGTTAGTTGTTGCATCCAAATGCGCGAATGTTGTAGCAGGCGCTGGATCAGTATAATCATCGGCAGGCACATAAACGGCTTGAATTGAAGTAACTGAACCCTTCTTAGTTGAAGTAATTCGTTCCTGCAATTGGCCCATTTCTGTTGCCAATGTTGGCTGATAACCAACGGCTGATGGAATACGTCCCAACAAAGCTGACACTTCAGAACCAGCCTGAGTGAAACGGAAAATGTTATCGATAAACAACAACACATCCTTACCTTCATTATCACGGAAGTTTTCAGCCATTGTCAAACCTGTTAAGGCAACACGCATACGTGCACCTGGTGGTTCGTTCATTTGACCATAAACCATGGCAGTTTGTTTCAAAACGCCTGATTCTTCCATTTCATGGTACATGTCATTACCTTCACGGGTACGTTCCCCGACACCAGTAAAGACCGAAATACCGTTGTGGCCTTGCGCAATGTTGTGAATTAATTCTTGAATCAGAACTGTCTTACCAACACCGGCACCACCAAACAAACCAATTTTTCCACCACGAACATATGGAGCAAGCAAATCAATAACTTTAATACCTGTTTCCAATATCTCTGTCGAGCTTGTCAACTCATCATACTTTGGTGCATCACGATGAATTGAGCTACGACGAACATCAGAAGCAATTGCACCATTATTATCTACAGGTTCACCCAATACGTTGAAGACACGACCAAGTGTAGCTTCACCAACTGGAACCTCAATAGGATTACCAGTGTCAACTACTCCCATGCCTCGTTGGAGCCCGTCTGTTGAGTCCATGGCAATCGTGCGGACAACGCCGTCACCCAAAGCCAAAGATACTTCAACTGTCAATGATTGCCCATTACCCTTATCAATTACAAGGGCATTGTTGATATCAGGAACTTGTTGCCCTGCTTCAAACGCAATATCGACGACCGGACCAATCACTTGTACGACTTTTCCAGTACTCATTGTCGTTTCCTTTCAGTTTTTAAGTATAAGGCTATACATGAACTGAACCGACCAATGCCAAAGTAGCCATTGGTTTTGATTCCTTTATTATGTTATACCAAATACATTCCTACACAAATAAATGTGCGTATTTTTAATATAGATTGAATGGCATTAATTAGCTTATTCCAAAGCCGCCATACCACCAGTAATTTCAGTAATTTCAGTCGTAATTGCTGCTTGACGTGCACGGTTGAACTGTAATTCTAAACGACCAATAAGATCTTTCGCATTATCAGTTGCACCCTTCATCGCTGTAGATGAAGCAGCGTGTTCAGCCGTTTTTGCATCAAGCACTGCTTCATACACTAAACTTTGCGCAAACTGTGGCAAAACAACGTTCAATACTGCTGTTGTATCTGGTTCGATTTCATAAGTTGCTTGAACATTAAGTTCAGCTTTTTGTTCTTCCGTTCCACCCATTGCATTCAGAGTGTCCCCAGTTAGTGGCAATAATTGCACGTCCCTGTATTCACTAGTCAAACGGTTCACGAAATGGTTATAAACCACATGAAGTGCGTCAAACACTTCATTTTCATATAGACTTGTCACCGTTTTAACAACCGAACGAATTTCATTAAATGTTGGAACATCTGACACACCGCGGTGTTCTAAAATAACCTCAAACCCACGTTTCTTATAAAAATCAGCTCCATTACCACCGACAGCCAAAATCGTTGTATTGCTTGTATCCAAATTCAGATTTTGCATTAAAACATTGGTTTGTTTAATAACATTTGCATTGTATGATCCAACTAACCCACGATCTGATGTGACCACCAGAATACCAGTTTTTTTAATTGGACGTTGTGCAATCAATGGAATATGATCAGCATCTGCATTATCAAAGAGGTGAGCTGAAACTAAATGTTCAACAACTGCCTCTAAACGAGCTGCATAAGATCCATACCCTGCACTGTATTTTTGAATTTGACTTAATTTTGCCGTTGAGACCATTTGCATGGCACTCGTAATTTGACGTGTTTTTTTAGTGGATGAAATACGACGCTGAATATCTTGCAAAGAAGCCATAACAGCGCCTCCTTTTATTCTGCTGATTCAGATCCAGCAAATCCAGCCTTAAAGGCTTCGATTGCTGCATTCAAATCAGCCTCTTCAGGTAAGTTCTTTGTTTCAACAATTGCTTTGAATAATTCTGAAGCATTTGCATCAACATATGCAATCAATTCATCTTGGAAACGTTGAATATCTGCTACTTCAACATCATCCAAGTAACCATGTGTCAATGCATATAATACAACAACTTGATGTTGTACGGGCATTGGTTTGTTCAATGGCTGCTTCAAAATTTCAACAGTACGACGTCCACGAGCAAGCTTTGCTTGGGTTGCTGAATCCAAGTCAGAACCAAACTGCGCGAAACTTTCTAACTCACGGAAAGAAGCCAGATCCAAACGCAATGTACCAGCAACCTTCTTCATAGCCTTAATCTGCGCATCACCACCAACACGTGAAACAGAAGTTCCAGCGTCAATGGCAGGACGGACACCAGCATAGAATTGATCAGCATCTAAGAACACTTGACCATCAGTAATAGAAATTACGTTTGTTGGAATATACGCAGAAACATCACCGGCCTGCGTTTCGATAAATGGCAAAGCAGTCATTGAACCGCCACCTAATTCATCGCTCAACTTAGCCGCACGCTCTAGTAAACGTGAGTGCAAGTAGAAAACGTCACCAGGATAAGCTTCACGTCCTGGTGGACGACGAAGAATCAATGACAGCTCACGGTAAGCCGTGGCTTGCTTTGATAAATCATCATACACGATCAAAACGTGCTTGCCATTATACATGAATTCTTCACCCATGGCTGCACCAACATAAGGTGCCAAATACAACATTGGTGCTGGTTCTGAAGGACCAGCATTAACAACAATTGTATAGTCCATAGCGCCCATTTGACGTAAGGTTTCAACTTGTGCACGCACAGTTGAATTCTTTTGGCCAATGGCAACATAGATAACGATCATGTTTTGATCTTTTTGATTCAAAATTGTATCGATGGCCAAAGAAGTTTTACCTGTCTTACGGTCACCAATGATTAACTCACGTTGTCCACGTCCAATTGGAACAAGGGCATCGATTGCTTTAATACCTGTCTGTAATGGTTCGGAAACGGATTTACGTTCCATAACACCAGGTGCTTTTACTTCTACAGGGCGTGTCTTATCTGTCTTGATTTCACCCAATCCATCAATTGGTTGACCCAAGGCGTTAACAACGCGTCCGATTAATTGTTCGCCAACTGGCACTTCCATGATGCGGCCAGTACGCTTTACTGTGTCACCTTCGCGAATATCGTCAAAACCACCAAGAATGATAATTCCAACTTCGCTCGATTCGAGGTTTTGGGCCATGCCGTAAGTGCCATTAGCAAATTCGACAAGTTCACCAGCTAAGGCATTTGCCAAGCCAGTTGCACGGGCCACACCATCACCAACATAAGTGACAGTTCCCACTTCTTCTACAGTTAGCGTTGTGTCGAACTTTTCGAGCTGTTGCTTAATTAAAGCAGAAATTTCTTCAGCTTGAATAGCCATTATTCTTCCTCACTAACCTAATAATTGTGCCTTCATTTTGGCAATTTTTGTTTGCAAGCTACCATCAATTAAAGTTGATTGTGACTGCAAGATAACACCACCAAGGATGCTTTCATCAACTACGTTTTCAATATTAACTTGCTTTGCACCTGTTTTTGATGCAAAGACAGAAGCTAATTTATCTAAACGTCCATCGTCTAGTGCAACAGCCGTAGTTGCTTGCACATCCACGATGCCATTTACTTCATTATATTGGCTGACAAATTCATCAACTACAATTGATAAAATGTTCAAACGATTGTTAACCTGTAACAGCTTAACCAAATTTTTAACTGAGTCAGTGCTGTTACCTGTTAATGTTTTTAACAGATCATCACGTGAAGCAATAGCAACGTCCGCTGATGAAGCAATAGTTATGAAATTTTGGTTTTCATCAAGCACTGTTTTAATTGTGCGTAAATCCGTCAAAACCTCATCAACATTATCTTGTTCGCCAGCAAGTTCAAAAATTGCTTTGGCGTATTGGTTAGCAATATCTTTAATATTCTTTGCCATCCCAATACTCCTTATTTAGTTTCTAAATCTGAAATGTAAGCATCAATTAATGCTTGTTGATCATTTAACGATAGTTCTTTTTGCATTAACTTTGAAGCGATTGCCACCGAAAGGGCTGCAACATCGTTTTTTGCACCAGAAATTGCGTCTTCCTTGAGCTTTTGTGCATCTGTCTGCGCTTGTTGGCTGACAGAAGCTGCGCGATCGTTAGCTGCAGAGACGATTAGGTCACTTTGCTTTTGAGCGCTAGCTTTTGCATCATTAACCACTTTTGTGGCATTTTGACGTGTTTCAGCCAATTCAGCTTGACGTTGTGATGCTAATTTCTCTGCCTCTTGACGAGCTACTTCAGCACCGTCAATGTCAGAAGAAATTTTATCAGCACGTTCATCAAGAACTTTTGTCAATGGTCCGTAGGCCACCTTCTTCAAAATGAGCATCAACAAGAGGAAGGCGATGATAATAAACAGCATATTTCCAAGTGGAAGTGCTGCCAATGTTGTTATTCCCAACATGATTTTCCTCCGCTACTATTGTGTGATTACTTGCCCATCAACATGAAGGCGAAGACAATTGACAAAATTGGCATAACTTCGACCAACGCAACACCCAAGAACATACGTGACAACAAACGACCTTCAAGTTCTGGTTGACGGCTCATGCCTGCCAAGAACTGTGAAATCAAAACACCGTTACCAATACCACCACCAACGGCGGCTCCAGCAGCTGCAAGACCTGCTGCGATTACACCAAGATTGTGCAAATCCATTAGATTTCTCCTTATTCGTAGCGCACACACAAGAACTATTTCAAGCGTGCGCATTTATACTATTTTAGATGATACGCTCTCGCGTTTTATAAGCAAACCAACTCGTGTTATAGAATCATTATTTACACAGTGCCTCTGTAACACAAATCTCATTTGCTTTGCAATAACACTCTTACTCGTTACCCGACAACTGTGAGATGAATACACCTGTCAAAATGACAAACACATATGCCTGAATACCACCGATGAAGAGTGAAAAGCCTTGCCAGACCATTTCAATCGGCAATGCCAGCACTGACCAGAGCCCATTAAAGTGCCCAGGCCAGGCCAAACTGTTAGCCACGAGCGTTAGTAACATTTCACCAGCGAAGATGTTACCAAACAAACGCAGTGACAACGTCAAGAAATTGGCTAATTGTTCAATAATATTCAACGGAAGCATCCATGAATATGGGGTGAAGAACATGTTCTTAATATAGCCCTTAAAACCAAGTTCTTGAACGCCCATACCGTGAGCAACCATCAACGACATAATTGCAAGCGTCATTGTTACAATCGGATCAGCAGTTGGTGACTTAATATAAGTCACACCATCGCCAAGCTTAAACTGTATTAGCAAGCCCATTTCGTTTGACACAATTACAAAGAAAAACAATGTAAATGCGAACAAACCAAACTGGCGCGCTTGCTTCTTTGTTAGCTGTCCATTCACGATACCGTTGGTGAAATCTAACAAATATTCGATTGCGTTTTGCCGTTTGTTAGGCTTTACACTAAGTTTGCGGGTTAACACAATTGAGACAATGATAACAATTGCCATAGCCAGCAACGTTGAAATAATCGTTGTCCAATCAAAGGTTAGACCAAGAAACTTAAACGTTGCCGTTGGGTCATCCATGCGCCTTCTCCTTTCTCATATAATTTGGCGAAATGGTCGAAATCGGCTATTCGTCATAACATAAAATATATGATACGCCTTTCATTTTGAAATTCAACTGTTTACCGCGATGTTTTTCACAAACTTTTTGTTTTCCTTAAGAGAAACGTTGTTAGTTAAGTTCTTCCGACCTAAATATAAGAATAATAACGTTTATCAGGATTTTTACATTATTTTAAATGTATACGTTTACAATTTCTGTTCGTATCACAAACTTTAACATTTTTATAGAATAGTAAATTTCAGACCAATGTTTATTGACTGTCTAATCATTAATAAAAAAGAGCCGAATTTTTAACAAATTCCGCTCTCTATGATTTACTTTTCACTTGCAGCCACTTTTGGCAACACCAAATTCAATACAATGCCCAAAATAGTAGCAATGGCAACACCAGAAAAATCAACTTGTGTGCTTAATTGTAAATGAAAGTTTCCAATACCGACAACCATAATAGGTGCTGCAATCATTAAATTACGTTTCTTACTATAATCAACCTTATTGTCAACGATAACTTGCAACCCTGCAGCCGCAATGACACCGTACAACATAAAGCCAACACCACCCGTAACAGCGCCAGGGATCGTCGAAATCAAAGCTGATAGCTTACCAACAAAACTAAAAACGACCGCAAAAAAGGCTGCTCCACCAATGACCCAAACTGAATAAACACGGCTCAATTGCATAACGCCAATGTTTTCACCGTAAGATGTTACCGCTGGTCCACCAATCAATCCAGCAACAACAGAAGCCGTACCATCCCCCGTTAAGGTACGTTTCAAACCTGGATTTTCAAAAAAATCAGTCCCAGTGATTTTTGACAAAACCATCAAATGTCCTAGATGCTCAGACAGCGTAACTAAAGCTAATGGTGCCATGCTCAGTACAGCCGCTGGATAAAAGACGAAACCATCTTTACCAATGAACGTCTCAAAATTAGGTAATTGGAACCAATGGGCAGAAGCCACAGGGCTTAAATCTACTAGACCAGTGATTAAAGCCACAATATAACCAAAGATAATTCCAAGTAGCACTGGCAATAGTCCTAAAAATCCCCTTAAAAACATATTAAAAGCAATCGTTGCCAGCAACGTAACCAACGCGACCGTAAACACACGAATATCATAATGTCCATTCATGGTAGTCGCTGAGGAAGCAGCAGAACCAGCTAGACTCAAGCCAATTACCATGATGATAGGTCCCACGACCTCAGCTGGGAAAATATGCTCAATCCAAGCAGTGCCAGTAAAAGTTACAATGAAAGCAACAACCAAATATACTAGCCCAACAGAGATAATTCCTTGCGCTACGGCTGGATAACCAACTGTCTTCAGCAAGGACGTCATGGGAATAATGAAAGCAAAGCTCGAGCCCATGTAAGCTGGTACTTTACCACGTGTAATCAGTAAATGAAGCAGTGTACCGACTCCTGATGTAAACAGGGCTACTCCAGGATTGAGGCCAACGAGTAATGGCACTAAAACAGTAGCGCCGAACATAGAAAACAGATGTTGCAATGATAAACCTAACCATGTAAAAAAGGGTGGCTTATCATGTAAATCATAAATCGCATTATTTTGATTTTTTGACATAAGGGGGTCTCTCCTGCAGAATATACTTATTTTATTATAAACAAAATTCCAAAATAATGTCGAAAGATTGCATAAAAAAAGACACACTACTCAATCTATGAAACAGCATATCTTTTATGAATTAAATTACTTAGTTAATGTCTTTTTTGATACGACTGACAAATCATCAGCCAAATCATATACCAATGGTTGTCCGTTAGCAATTTCAACATTCAAAATGTCGTCATCTGAGATGTTTTCCAAGTGCTTAACCAAGGCACGCAATGAGTTACCGTGAGCGGCAATAACCACGTTTTTACCAGCTTTTAAATCTTTTGAAATGTCTGATTCCCAGAAAGGCAATACACGTTCCAAAGTAATTTTCAAGTTTTCACCCAATGGCAATTCACCTTCAGGTACATCGGCGTAACGACGATCAAATGCTGGGTAAGTATTACCTTGTACTGTCATTGTTTCATCATATGAGTCCAACAATGGTGGCAAAACGTCGTATGAACGACGCCAGATGTGAACTTGCTCGTCACCCCACTTTTCAGCAGCTTCGGCTTTGTTTTGACCTTGCAATGCGCCATAATGACGTTCATTCAAACGCCATGACTTTGCTTCTGGAATAAACAATTGTCCTGCTTCTTCTAAAGCCAAGTGCAATGTTTGGATTGCACGCGTCAAAACTGACGTATATGCTTGGTCAAATTGAATACCTTCAGCAGCCAAAAGATCGCCAGCTTCTTTGGCTTGGGCAATACCTTTTTCAGACAACTTTGTGTCAATCCAACCATTAAACAAGTTTAATGCATTCCATTCACTTTGACCGTGACGGATTAATACTAACTTAGCCATGTGTGCTAAACTCCTTAGTTTGTGTTTAATTTAACGACTATATTATACCACGTTTTGGTGACACAAAAAAACACACAACTTATATAAGTTGTGTGTTCCAAAAGAAATTAACCCTTTGTGATGTTTGTTGCTTGCAAACCGCGGTCTGAAGTTTCAACGTCAAATGTAACTGCTTGACCTTCGTCAAGAGTCTTGAAGCCGTCGCCTTGGATTGCTGAGAAGTGTGCAAATACATCTTCGCCGCTTTCGCGTGTGATGAATCCGTAACCCTTTTCTCCGTTAAACCACTTTACTGTGCCTTTTTCCATGATATGTTTCTCCTTTGGTGTGCTCACCAAGTTTTATTGTTCGTAATTTAAATAATTGGTACTGAGCGCCTTCCGAGAAAAACAAATCAAAATCAAAAACTTTTATTACTCTTACAGTGTAACACATCCATAAAAATTAGCAAGTATTACGCATATTAATTTAAATCCTATGATGAAATCATTTACTATCTAGAGCTGCCTTAACTGCCTTAACCTGCATTTGCGCTGCTTTGTCAGGATCTTTTTGAGCTAATTCTGCTAATTGCTTTTGTTGTTCAGTAGCAGCAGCTTTTTCAGCATCTGTTTTAGGCGTCATTTTAGCAGATAGTGATTTTGCCTGAGTAGTTGTCAAGGCAATCCAGGTACTTGGTACTTGATAAATAGTACGTCGATGCTTCAAACTCTTATTATTATCAGCAATTCCAAACAATAATTTGTAAGTATTGTTTTTATAAACCCAACGTGTCGTTTTTGTGACCTTGTATGCTTTGTTTCCAGCGATACTTTCTCGTCTAGAAGTTGTTTTCAAATCTGGCTTTGCCACGAAAGTTTTCTTAGCATCGGAACTTGTTTTATAAATATAAACATTTTCTTTACCATTAGTTCCAACACCTTGATACAACAGCATACCAAATCCTTGATTAGCATCACCCGCTGTATAAATTTGCTGTTTTTTGGTCGTCGTAACTGCTTTCATACCATAATGATCGTGCATGTTTGCAACAATGCCAATCACAGAAATAATTAAACCGATAAACATAATCAGAGCGGTTAGCAAACGAATAACACGGTTTTCTAACATCATATTTGCTAAAAAGCCTAGCAGCGCAAATACTGCCATAATTAAAATAATCATTTTGACGCCTCCATCTTTGATGGTGTGTTTACCTTACCGCTGTGCAATGTAAATGCAATAATAACAGCTACAATGGCAAAGGATGCTGCCAGAAGAAATGAAGCATGAAAACCTTTCAACGTCGCATCAATCATTTTTTGTGCCCATTCTAACGGATCTTGCCCTTTTAAGGCAGATGATGGCTTATTATTATCTGTTACTGATTGCATCATTGAAGCCAAAATAGCTGTTCCTAGGGATGAAGCAATTTGACGCATTGTGTTGTTAGCTGCCGTTCCTTGTGCAGCAGTCTCTGGAGACAAAGCACCCATAGCTGATGCTGTTAGCGGCATCATAACCATGGCAATACCAAACATACGCAATGTGTAAAGTGCTGTGATATATATAGACGGCGTATCAGCGGTCATATAAAACAATGGTAGTGTGCCAATAATTAAAATAGTAAAACCAGTAATAGCTAAACGCTTAGCGCCATGCTTGTCATAGAATGCACCGGCTAATGGTGAAATAAGTCCCATCATTAATGCACCCGGTAATAATGTTAATCCTGAGTGCAAAGGCGTCATGCCACGAATATTTTGTAAGAAGATTGGCAGAATCATTTCAACCCCAATCATGGACATCATAGCTAAAGAAACCAAAATTGTCGTAATCGTGAACTGCCTATTTTTGAATACTGACATATCTAAGAATGGCTTATCCATTCTTGATTGATGCCACATAAATTCTGCAATAATTAAAATACCTGCTATTAATGGTAAGATAACCCAACCAAGGTCGCCCCAACCATGTGTTGATACCATGGCAAAACCGAATAGTAACAATCCAAACCCAAATGTCGATTCGATTAGTGAACGCACATTAAGAGAAATATTCCTAGTAGGTAAAACATCGTGGAATACAAAGAATGAGGCAATAATAACAATAATGACGACTGGTAAGTCAATTAGAAATATAGAGCGCCAAGAATTTTGTAACGTGAAACCCAGAAAAGTATGATCTTTCTCCAAAATCCACCCTGATAGTGTTGGTCCGATGGCAGGTGCCATACCAACAACTAGACCACCCAAGCCCATGGCTTTTCCACGTGACTCTGCATCAAACAGCGTCAAGGATACGACCTGCATCAGAGGCATCAAGACACCAACTGCCATTGCTTGTAATACACGTGCAACCATTAGTAACCAGAATGCATTTGTTGGTGTCATAAAGGCCAAAAAAGTTCCGGCTGTAAATAAGCTCAACGCTGATAAATAAAGCGTTTTTGTGGGAATTCTTGTCGTTAAGAAGGCTGAAACCGGCACCATAATACCGTTAGCCATTAAGAATATGGTCGTCAACCATTGTACGGTAGAGGCATTAACATCAAAAGCCTTCATCAGTGCTGGTTGTGCTGTTCCAAGTGAGGTCTGCATCAGCATCACCGAGAAGACACCAACCAATAAGACGAGCATCATAGCTAAGCGATTGACGCTTTTACCATGTGTATCTGTAATTGTATCTGACATGTGTAAATCCTTTCATTCGATTCCTGCTTTTTACAGAAAACACTTTGATACTATTTAACTTCAAATGCTTATTTTACGCTTTAACAAAAAATTGTCAACATAGTTGACAATAAATAACAGTTATTTTAATTCGATGTCAAAAATACGGTGTTGTTTATCAAAATGAACAATCATGTCAGCAAGTGATTTCGTGGGTAAAATATACTGATCCAGATTTTTTTGATTAGTGTTTTCCCAAACTTGCATAACTAACTGAGTAAATTCGTCGATCGGCATTTTGGCGTAATCATAACGCCAACTAGAGGGATCATCCTTGGCTAAAGCTGTGACCTCAAGCGTTCGGGATAGATACCATTCTTTGATATCTGCCAAATCAGCATCTATATATATTTTCAAATCAAAATGTTTGGGTGGTAACTGCAAAGCAACAACACCCTCAACGATTAGGATATTAGGTAATTCAATAATTTGTGTCTCGTTTGGATGAATATCCGCAAGTTCCTGTGTATAAACTGGAATATTGAGTGACTTTTCCCCCGCACGAAAGCGCGTGATAACTTTTTCCAACAGATCAAGATTGTATGTCTGTGGAAAACCTTTTTGATCAAATAGACCACGCTCATGGAGTTCATCATTAGACATTAAAAAGTCATCAGTGCTGATGACTGTTGTTTTGATATTCTGTTGGCTAAGCTTATCAGCCAAATCATGTGCAAATGTGCTTTTACCGACGGCCACAGAACCTGTAATACCAATAACCATAAATGGCGCAACGTACTTGCTTTTAATCAAATTATCTAGATCAATCATTATCGAACCTCATAGAGGTTTTTTGACACATTATTTAGTAGCGGTGTCGTAGCCCTTTCTGCAATAATTGTCAGGCGATGCATAGCTCGCGATGAAACAGTATACAATAGACGGCGTTCACTATCTTCCTTATACCGTGTTTTATCTGCATGCCATATGATAACGGCATCGAATTCTAGTCCCTTAGCAAGGTATGATGGCACGATAATAACACCTGGAGCTAGCCGCTGGTTTTCTGATTGAATCAAAGTAACTGTTTTGTCATTAAGCGTTTGTGACAAAGCTTTTGCATCGGCCAATGTTTTTGTAATGATTGCTGTTGATTCTTGTTCTTCAGTGTTTTCACGCAATTGATTTTCTAGCAATTTCAGTAGTTCGTTCTCGTCTTGCCCAATATAGACTACCGGTTTCTCACCATCTCGATTAAACGCGTCAATGTTTTGACCGTCTATCAAAATTTCTTTTGTAAAATCTGTAATTTGCTGTGTAGAACGATAGGTTTGCGTTAGTTGAACATTTTCAACACGCTCTGGCGCAAATAAAGTTGCAAAGTCTTCCCGTAAATGGCTAGCATTATCCTTTGTAAATATAGCTTGGTTCAAATCTCCTAAGACCGTGAACTTAGCCAGTGGAAAACTAAACTTCAAGAAGGCAAGTTGGAATGGTGTATAATCTTGAATCTCATCAATAAACAAAAAGCGAATATCACGTTCACCATGCTTCCCTGTGATTAAGTCATAAAGATATAAATAAATCGTTGTATCAGCGAGGGACATTTGATGATTCTTTAAATTGCTAATCACTTGTTCAACATGTTCACGCCACTCATCATTTGAGATGCCATACGCAGATAAATCAATATATTTGTGAGCTTCACGTAGAAAATCCACAAATTGCGCATTAATATTTAAAAAGCGACTACGTCTAATTTGTTGTGCCAAAGGTTTTAAGGCACGCGTTACGATTTGTTTAGCCAAGAACTTCCTTTCAGCTTTTTCACTAGAAAACTCACGTTCTTGCTCACCTTGACCAAGTTGCGTACGTCGTGTAACAGCCGCAGCATCAACCTCTTCATTATCCCCCATGCGCACACGACCGGCACCCACTAGTTCATCATATTCCTGCTTTGACAGATTTTCAATTTCAAGATCAACCCAATCTTTACGCATTTCTGTGCCAAGACGACTGCTCAATATTCGCATCAACGTATCTCGCGTTGCTTCCAAACGTTGGCTGAGTTTGTAGTTCTCATTGTATTGATAATAAATTTCAGCAATACGCTCTTTGGGAATCAATGGTTCATCACGAAACACAATACTACGTAACTTCATTCCACCACGATTTAAACTGTCAGCATATGCTGCGACAGCTTTGAACATCATTAAGCTACCTTTAGCAAGAGCAATTTTACTATCGGTTTTGTCAATTTCAAAGCGTTCTTGCAATGTTTCAACAGCAATTTTTGGTAAACGACGTGAAGCATATTGATAAAATGTCATCTGTACCATGTTTTGCTCGCCTAATTCGGGTAAAACTTGATCAATGTAGTCATTAAACAGTTGGTTTGGGCTAAACAAAATAACTTGTCCACTAGTTAGTTTTCCGCGGTAACGGTATAGCAAATAGGCAATACGTTGCAAAACAGCAGCTGTCTTACCTGATCCAGCTGCTCCTTGGACAAATAATAAATCGGCGCTTGTATTACGAATGATTTTATTTTGTTCTTTTTGGATGGTAGTGACGATTGATTTCATCTTCGTTGACGACTCACCATTCAGCGCGTTCATCAACATTGCATCACCAATCGCCTCTTCCGTATCAAACAAGGTTACAATGATACCATCTTCAATTTGAAATTGGCGTTTCAGCGTTACATGCGCCTTTTGCGAGCCATCAGGTGTCAAATATTCAACATCCCCAATACCACCATCATAATAAATTGATGCTACTGGTGCGCGCCAATCATAGACATAATAGTTGTTCTCATTATCGCTAAAAGAGCCAAGCCCAATATAAATTGTCTCTGCTTCGCCACTTTCACTGACTGATTCACTAAAATCTATACGCGCAAAATAAGGTTTTTTAATTTGCTTTGTTAATGTTTCAAATCTTGCTTCTGCTCGTGTTTTTGAACTTTCACGTTCAGCAAGCATTTGTTGCTGCTGACGTACTGACATGGCTGTTTCGACAATGCCAGAATAGGTGTCTGTTTTTAAACGTACATCTCCCCAGCTTTTTGATACATCATTAATATTCCGATTAGAACGCTTTATCTCAGCTTCGGTATCAATCAACGATTTTTTCATTTTCTTGAGGGTTTTGTTTAAATACTGCGTTTCAACTTGTTTAATTTTATCGTTCAAAATGCGTCTCACTCTCTTGATTTCAATGTAATAATTATACGCTTAGTAATTTCAAATGAACAGTAAAATGAATAATGAAAGTACGATACCATTCAAATAAAATAAAATATCGCATATAACTTCCGATAAAATAAAGTATAATTCAGTTGACAAACTAAATAATTAAGGATATGATTAACAAAAGTAGCTATCAAAGGTAATTACTTTTGTTAATCATATATCGGAGGAAGTATATGAAACCTATAAGCCACATCTTCTCAGAATTGTACGATAAAGTATTGTTGCAATACCAGCAACAGTCTGATAGCAACGAACGCTTTCCTAATCTGTCTTCAAATGATGAATATTACATTGATCTCCTATATACATTGGAAAATCCAACTGTAACTAGCTTTGCGGATAAGGCAAAAATATCCAAACCCGCTGCTACTCGAATCATTCATCGCTTTGTTGCAGAGAAATATTTAGTTAAACGACCATCAACAGTCGACAAACGGACATCATACTTAGAATTAAGTGCAGAAATGAAAATAAATTGCGAAAAAAATCGTCAATTATTTGATCAGGTTTTTCTAGATTCAATTTCTGTATTAACTCCTGAAGAACAAACAGTGTTACACAAGATTATGTTCAAGATTAACGAGAAAATATGAATCAAAAAAATATTGAACAGCGTAGTCTAGTCATTGGTTGTATATGGCTTTTTGCAATGGGGGTTGCAGCGCTTACAGCATATTTTTCAACACGACTAGAAGCATTATTTGTTGATGCATACTTTACTTTAATCACACTAACCACTGGTCTTTTATCTATTGTCATCTCAAAAATAAGTACACAAGTTAGCAAACGTTTTCCAAATGGTCTGTTCGTTTTGGAACCGCTATATGCATTTTTTCAGTCATTATTGACAATTGTACTATTGTTGATTTCATTAATGACTGTCAGCTCAAAAGCCTATCAATACTTTGTCTACAGCCACGGGCAACTTTTAAATTTTGCCCCTGTCATACCGTATGAGATTGTGATGGTTATTCTATCATTAACACTCTCATGGTTCTATCAATTACAAAACAAAAAAATCCACAATATCAGTACACTTCTATCAGCTGAAACAAAAGGAGCGATGATTGATGGTGTCATGTCAGCCGGAATTGGGGTCGCTGCATTTTTCATCCTATTCATTGATAAAAAGTCCCCATTAAGCTTTCTTTTATATACTGGAGATTCCTTTATTACAGTGATTATTTTTTTATTTATTATTAGAATCCCGTTGCGTATAATGAAAAATGCTTTGATTGAGATTAGCGGCGGCCTAACACAAGATCAAGGGATAAAATCATTCATTGAAAGAGCCATTCAAAGTCACCTAACAACCGATTTTTCAATTGATGATTGCAAAATCTATAAGGTTGGTATGTCTTTTAAAGCTTGTATATCTGTTAGCAGTCGAACAGATATGGTCGATACCAAAAAATTGACAACCTATAAAAAGAACATCTTAAATGACCTCTCTCGTAAAATTTCTTTCATAAATATTATCTTTATCTATTCAAACATTGGGGAAAAAAGTTAATTTTTATTTCTAAAAAGCTGCGGTTACGCAGTTTTTTGCATTCTATAAGAACCCTTTACATAACTTTGACGATATAACAATATCTATCAAATATACTAAAGTTATTAATTTGGAGGACAACATTATGCAATGGGCTGCTAGAACTACTAACGTGAAACTACCGAGTGAAAATCAAAGTACATTTGAGACCACAGACAGTGAAAAAAAAGTACTTACATTGCTACTAAGCATTGGATTCGTGACTTTATTGTTCGCTACATTTTTTGATAAAAATGTTACCTCTGCAGCAATGGACCAGAATTCTATATTTGGTAATATTTTCCAAAATTACGCTGATCAAGGCGCAGGAATTCTTTTATTCACTGCCTTTGAGATCATTGCCTGGACAATATGGCGACGCATTCAGGGAAACATTTTGAAATATGTTATGACAGGTGGCGCTTTGATATTTGCCTTTAATCAAATGCTAGCGATATTGCAAGATATGTTGAGTTACACGTATTCCATGCTCAATAATTTATCAAAAGGAATTCCCATGGGCGTTGCAAACAATACTTCGGCAGTGGCAAACTATCCTGAACCGCTTCGTTGGAGCGCAGCTATTATCTTAACAATATTACTGTCATTTGTATTCTTTAATTGGCTTAAAGATAAAAACAACGCCGCTATTAGCTATCTACTCAATGCTGCTTTAATCGGAATTGCCGTTGTTTTCATCGCACAAACAACAATCGGCGATATGAAAGCATTGTGGGGACGCGTTCGACCCTACGAAATGACAACCATTTCCGGAAACACAATGAGTGAATTTACACCTTGGTATCATTTGAACGGTGTGAATGGTCATAACTCTTTTCCTTCTGGTCACACAATGTCCGGCTGGTTATTTTTATACTTAACTTTCTTTGTTCCTCGAGGAAATATTAGTTTGCAAAAGAAAATGACAATTTTTGGGATTGCAATGGGTATTCTTACCGGTCTTAGTCGCGTACGGATTGGTGCACATTGGCTAAGTGATGTTACTGTGTCAAGCATATTAGTCGGTCTCATCATCTTCATGGCGAGTCGTTTATTAACAGCACATTTTGTTGAAACCCGCTCCTCGCTGAATTAAAATAATCGCTATTAAGAATCGCTATGAAAATAAATCACAGCAGTTCTTTTTATTTTCGCTCAAATAAAATTTTGTTATCCAATTGTATACTCGTACTTAAATACCCAAGTATCATTGACTTGTCCGAATGAAGTAAAAGACGACCTAGTGACTTCATTAAAGCCATTTTTCTGATAAAAAACACTGTTGATTGCTGTATTAGTAATCAAACATAGATCTTTACCACCTCTTTTTTCAACCATATCAATAATTTGTGATATCGTTCTTGAGCCTATTTTCTGGCCTTGATATTTTGGTGAAACAACCAATGTATCTATGTACCAAAAATTTCCAAATTCTTCGGGCATGACATCATCTGATTGAGATAGATTTTGCATGATACGTCCGGCTATTTTAGGAGAACATTTAAAAGGCAGTTGCCATCCACCAACCTTAACATACGTCCAAAAACTAATCTGGTGCTGTTGTGGTGCTTTCAAAATAAAGGAAGCAACTATCTCTGACCCTTCAACACAAACGAAACAATCTTCACGCCTAATATTCGCTAGCGTATTTAAATACAATAAAAAATATAGTGCTTGCTGTAATTGAGGCTTGTCAGTTGAGACATTAAATAGAGGATAATCATGGAAAGCATCATATGTCAATTTAGTAACATGATCCAAGTCTTCCAGTGTAGCTGTTCTAATAATCATTCTATTCTCCAATATTTTTAAAGTAAACTGTAGTTTATTATCTCATAAACCCAACAAAGTGTCGCCTTTAAAAATGAGATTATTGACAGAAAAACACTTTAGCGTAATAATAGCATTAATTAAACAACGTTTATTAATTGAGGGGAATTTTAAAACTATGCAAAAAGATGAAAAAGTTGAAACCATGTTGGATCAAATGAGTGTCGCCTTTTCTGATGAGGATGTTAAAAATCAACCAGAACTACGAGAAATGATTTTCAATTACGCACAGGAGTTGACTAAAACGCAAAATACCGGCTTAGTGGCTACTAAAATGGTTAAATCTCTTGTTCAATACTATTGGATAACAAAAACTCAATTACCCGAAGCAGCAATCGAACTTCATCATCAAATCAAAAGAGACGCCACAGTGTACGACAGCATCGCGATGTCTGCCATGCTGTTACCTGTATGGTTCTAATTGCTTGGGTCCATTTATCGTTAGCTTAAAATAAAAAAAGCTTCTATATAAATACTGACTGCTTGATCAGTTATGCATTTATACAGAGGCTTTTTTACGTTTTTAATTTTTTCATCAAAAAATAAATATTTAACCCCATTTTGTAACCAATTGTCCCCTTATTCGTTATATATATAACAGGAGAAAATAATGGAGATTAATCAATATGAAAACATAGTTCTAAATATTGCACAGGAAGTTGTTCGATTTTTAGTCAAAAAAGGCGCTAAGACACAGGATGCCGAAGATATTGCTCAAGACGTAATGGTTAAATTAATCGAAGCAAATATTGTTTTAGAAGAGAATAAACTACGGCCATGGATTTATAAAGTTGCGCTATCAAAATTTTATGACAAACATAGACGAAATAAAAGATATGATAACATCTTGCATGAACTATATAACCATACGGAAAAATCAAACACAGACTATACAAAGTTAAGTGATAATAAATTACCTTACGAAGTACTCAATCAACTCAGTCATTATCAATTACAGCTCATTTATTTAAAATACAATGAACTGCGTAGTATTGAATTCATTGCTAAGGAACTGCATTTTAGCCAAGCTAAAATTAAAATTGATTTATTTAGAACGAGAACGCATCTCAAAAAATTATTGGAGAAATATAAAAATGAATGATAATCAAACATTTGAAAAATTAATCAAAAAAACCAAAACAAAAAATACGCTCAAAGGCATACTTATTAGTTCTTTATCTACAATCATCGTGTTTCTTATCATTCTTGTCGGCGCAAATTTATTTGTATCCAATACTATGAGTAAGCAATTACAATTACAAAATCAAAAACTAAATATCGAAAATATCGCTTTTTCACCAAATATATTCACAACTCGACAACATACTACTGCCATCGCATGGACAAAATCAACAATAACTGAAACCCGGATTAAAAATATTGATGGCTATCATATCTACTATCCTGAAAAAACTTTACAATTTGGTCTATCTGGAACGCAGACTTTCTCCCGAGATGACGTTGATGTTTATAAAGCCAACCCTTCGATTATTGCTAAAAACACGAAAACACAAGAAAAAGAACCAATATTTTTTAGTCGTTCTGCTAAGTCAATATATAAAAATTCAAAAAAACCCACGTTATATACACCACCCACGCATGAAGCAAAAACATTATCTACAATGAAAAACACATTAGCAGAAGTAGCTTTAACATTTGATAAACCTTATTCTTATAGTGAAATAAAAAAAATGATTCCAGATAATGTCATGATTAATTATTATTGGGTAGGTTTCGGAAATAGTAATACATCAACAATAGCAAGCGCTGGCAATTATATCGGTTTGAATGCTAGCGATGATGGGAAAGGTTCTTTGCAGGAAGGTAGTACAAAAAAAAATACCTACACTGGCTACAAGGGATTGAAACAAGCGTTAACTGACTCAATATCCTTACAATTGGCGTCGCATATTTCCGACAAAAACTATATCTCATCAATTAAATCACAACTATCTTCAAACTTAAGCACCGCGAAATTCAGTGGTGTTATTGTCACTGGTAAAACTGATAATCTGAAAAGTCTAGATGATTTGAATTTCGTTTTTGCAAGCAATGTCGGATTAACAACACCAATTGTTCCTTATGAAACCCCATTGAAATAGATTACCTAAAATAATAAAAAGCACACAATTCTTTATTAAAAATTGCGTACTTTTATTAAAAATACATTAAGTAGCTATATAATAACTAAAAAGATGTAATAAATGTCAAAGTACCAAGCACAACTCCTGCTGTATTAGGAATAATCAATATATAATCCCTCTTAGGGTCATTAGTTAATCCATAAACAACCCAAAGCAAACAAGAAAAAGCTGCTACAATAGGCTGCCATGGCTGCCCTTTGTCACCGGATAAGTTTGCTATTATCTGTGGAATATAGGCTATAAAAACCATTGTTCCAATTAACGCTCCGATAGATCCAACAAAATTATGTATTCTATTTTTCATGTATTAGTATAACTCCTTGATATATTATACCATTGATTAAAAAAAAATTAGTAATTGACAATCGTTTGTAATGGAACCTAACCAAAAAACATCTTTCACAATGAAAGATGTTTTTTATGATTATTGTAATAATTGTTCGTCCGATTCAATGTGCTTTACTTTACCAGTAGAGTTGCGTGGTACATCAGGGTCGAAGAATATTTTTGTTGGTTGTTCTGGTTTAGATAAAATTTGTGTAGCATAGTTTTCAATTTATGCAGGATTCCTTTATCAAGAGTGACAATTATTAGGGACACTTCCGCGACTAATCATTGCCCAACCCGCCCAATAACACATATAAATAGTCATCCTCGTCTTATGGCAATTTTAATTTATATTGTTACTACTAAAAAACAATTACAATAAATTGAATCAACTTAATAATTATTGCAACAGTCTGTTATCTAAAATACACATAGCCTAATTAATACTCCGCAGATGGAAATTCAAAAAAAATTATTTAAGTGCTTGAATAATATCAGGAATCGTACCACCAAGAATTGCTAATATCGGTATAGCTGCCCACCAATAAGCCGCTGCAAACTCCCAGAAATTCATGTGCTCGCTTCTTCTACGAATATATTTTCCCTTACGTGGATCAAATACAAATTCACTTTTATCTATTTTATCCTCGATATTGTCCTCTTTTGGTTCAATGCCTAAAACAATCGTATCAAGCGAGCAATCAAATATTTCAGCCAACTTAATTAAGTTGCTCATATCTGGGGTTGCATCTCCAGACTCCCAACGAGAAACAGCTTGACGCGATATGTACAATTTTCCAGCAACATCTTCTTGAGACATATCCAAATTAGTGCGTAATTTTTTTAACTGTATCGGAAACTGTATCTCCATAATTTACTCTCCTAAGTGTATTTAATACCTTAATTATTCAACAGAATCTTGTAAAACGATAGCAATTAAATCAGTGAAAATAGCAATCTGCAACATAAAAATGCGCAAACACAGATTGCGTAAGATACATATTATACCTCGATAACAAGCATTAAGTAGGTTGCGCTTATTTTTTCAGGACTTTTGCCCAAAAGCCTTTCGATTTCTCTTTTTGCAATTCATTTTTTAAGTTATCAATTTCTGATACAAACTCAGAAGTGTCTGAAACTTCAAGATATTGCTGTTCTTTTACGTCAATTTTATGTTGTAAGTCAAGAGATAGCGTTTGTTGCTGGTCGAGTAATTTATGAAGTTGTTTAATTTGTTCATCTTTTGTCTTGAGTTGTTCTGACAAAGTCTTGACACTTTCTGAAACAGCATCAGAATGATTATTATCAACATTTTCAGGCATTGACTCGAGATTTTTTAGTTCTTCCTGTGTAAATTCACGCTGACTAGGATTGATGTTCCAAGCCTTTGCTCTCCTATAATACGTAGCTTTACTAATATCAAGTTTCTTAAGAATACTTGTTAATGTTTTGAATTCTACTTTTTCACTCTCAGCCATTGTCTGATACCTTTCTGATAAACATTGAATACTAACAGTATACCTTTATCTTGAAAAATAGGAAACAGAAAACAAAAAAGTCCCTTTAATAAAAAGCTTTAAAAAACTATCTACTTAAAAGTTCTAAACGCCGTTGTTCGAAAATGGATTAATTGAGTTGCGCGGTCCAAAATTTTTCTTGTCATACTTTAAATACTGATCCTCACTACCTATATTACTGCGATACAAAGTTGGTACTTGGTCCTTTGTAATTAATCGAGCACGTTTCACGTAGGATCCTTTATGCAACACAACAGCATAATTATATCCCTTAGGAATAGTTCCAACTTGAAACTTCAACCACTCTCCCGCACCAAAAATGTCACTATATACATAGGCATCTACTGGTTGGGACATATCCAAGACCACTTTTTTAGTCGTGGTTTTTCCATTCGCATCTGTGCTTTGTTGTGTTCCCCTAACTTTCTTAGTGGCAACTTTTTCAGGTAGCAGTGCGTAGCCATACGTTTCTTTTAGAAAGGGATTAAACCGGTCAATTAATTGATTTTGTGTCGCCCGCCCATAAGTTAATATAGCGATAAAAAATAAAAACGCACTTGCTAAAATAGCTAGTTGCCACACAATTTTCTTGTATCTTTTTCCCGCTGTCAGTTCCTTATTAATGCTATCAATCATATCTGTCCCCTCTTCTTTTAACGTTGTATCCAAAGAAAAACCTAAGTAATCACTCAACGTAACCAACATATCCAAACTCGGATAAGTATCATTATTCTCCCAATGTGACACCGTTTGCCGCGTAACATGCAATTCTGTGGACATTTGTTGTTGTGTTTTATTTAATGCTAATCTACATTCTTTTAATTTTTGACCGAGCTCCATGTCGCTTCCCCTTTCATAACAAACTTAAGTATACGAAATTGTCACGTAAAGATCGAGCAAGTATTCTTTAACATGTTGATATGAGGGCATTTCAATACAATGATAGATAAAAAGAATGTTCAACTCATATTGAGTTGAACACTCTTTAAATTAATTCTCGACGGTTAATTCTTCCAAAGTAACCGGTGCGTTAGTTAGTAATTTATAACCATCTTTCGTTATCAACACCGTGTCTGAATGTCGATAACCGCCTTGACCTTCAAAATAAATTGCTGGTTCCACCGATACAACCATATTTTCTTTCAAAACTGTGTCATTACCTAATGATAAAGTTGGCTCTTCATGGTTATTTAATCCGATGCCATGACCAGGTCGATGAAGAATGTTAGCCGTAAGATGCTGGTCAATAAGGTAATCTCGCACTTTTGTCTCTACTTCAGATGCCTTAACACCAGGTCGCAGCATATCGAGCATTATATTTCTAGCCGTCATCATCTGATTAAAGTGTAATTCTTCTTCTTTTGTTGGTTTCTCCATGAAGAAGGTACGTTCACATTCGGCAGCATAGCCCGCTAATCTAAACACAGCGACGTTAACATTTGGTCCATGATCAACTGTTGCCGCCATATCAGGAATACTATGGGGCATGAAACTATAAGTTGACGGCCATACACCGTTTGTTACTCTATTTGTGAGACTAAAATTATCCGCGATTTCTTTACCAACTACCTTAAACGGAAGGTTATAAAGGTCTATCACTTTGGAGTCGTTATTCACTTGGCCTAACGTTGCACGAACAACTCGACTACATACTCTTGCAGTCGTTGAAATTTTGTCAATTTCGTAAGCACTCTTTATTTCACGTAATTTTTTGATTATATCATTTGGTTGCCAATCTACTGTAGGTGCCTTTGCAGTTATTTCTAAAAGCGCATTACTTTCGATACCAATTTTATCCAACCCGTCAAACTTTTTTGTAACCACCTCGTACCAGTTTTGACCAACTTCAGACGTAACATCAAAATACGTTTGAATATCATAATCAAAATAGTCAACATCAATATGTGATTCTTCTAATTTTGGTACCAGCATTAAAGGTTTCTTATCTGGATAAATAATTAAGAAAAACGGCCGTTGCTCAGGGCTATAATCAATATTGGTCAGATACCATATGTCCTCTACATCTGTTACTGCGTATGCACTTAACTCTTTTTCTTGCAAGAATCTTTGGCAATTTTGGATGCGGTTATTTATTTCATCACTGAGTATACTCATAATTTCCTTTTTTTAAATATTAACTGTGCTTATAATTAATCTTCTTGATTTTTAATTGCTTGAACATATAGAAACCAATCATAATCAATGTAAAGGCAACAAATATGCCAAACATAACCATCACATCACTTTTAGCGGATCCACCAATCATCAACGTTTCTCGCAGTGCATTGACTGAATAAGTCATTGGCAAATATGGGTGTATGGCTTCAAAGAAACCATTTGACAATTGAATTGGATATGTTCCTGCGGAACCACCTAATTGAATAACCATCAAAATCATTGCCAGGAATGAACCAACTTTACCAAACCACAAGTTAAGGGATGTTACGACATTAATAAAGGTAAATGATACCAGAATCAGTACCCAGAAAGTTGCGACATAGTGAACTGGTTTGATGCCAATCATACTAATAGAAACAAAGTACATAATTGCTGCTTGCAGAAATGCGAATGGATAAAGCACAGACATTTTGCTTGCCCACCAACTAATAGCCTTTTTAGGATACTTTAGAGGTGTCACTAAATCAAACATCAAGTTAAAGGCAACGGCACCAACGAACAATGCCACTGACAACATATAAGGTGCCATAGCTGTACCATTATTAGGAACTTTGTCTTTTTCCACATGCTTGGTGCTTGCTGGGGTAGCTAATTGATTATAGGTTAACTTATTTGAGTTAATTTTATTAACTTTGTTGTTTGCTTGACCTAGCTTGTCAGCAAGCGTTGCATTCCCATCTTTAACTTTCGTCAGCCCATCACCAAGTTTTGCTGAACCATCAGCCAACTTAGCACTGCCATCTGCTATCTTTGTGGCACCACTAGCTAATTGAGTCGACCCGCTTAACAACTTGCTGTTATTAGCAGCCAATTTATCCAGTCCTGACGTTAACTGACTACTTCCTGACGATAACTTTGACGTTGCTGAACCTAAAGCAGGCATCTTTTCATTTAGTGATGATAAGCCGCTGCTAATTTTTTGGGATCCAGCATTTAACTTATCACTGTTTTGTGACAACTTTTGGGTACCATCGCTCAGCTTAGAACTACCGCTAGCTAAGCTTTCAATACCACTAGTGAGTGAGGGTACATTCGTATTAAGTTGTTCAAGCCCCTCTTGTAGCTGTGTTGAACCACTAATTAACTGTGCTGATTTCCCGCTCAGTTGTGACAGCCCACTAGTTAATTTTGTTGCCCCAGTACTTAATTGCGCAGTTGAATCACCGACCTTATTAAGTGAGCCAACCAAACTGCTTATGCCACCATACAGCGTTTTTGTATCGTCACTAGTCCCATAACTAGTGTTTAGTGTATTCACAGCTGCTTTTAACTGTGACATACTTGTGTTACTTGATTTAATTAATGTGGTTAAGTTAGTCTGTAATTCACTTAAATTTGTTGTTGCTGATTTGAGTGAATCATTAATGTCATCTGTTGGTAATAGTGCCGTTTCTAATGCACTGACTTGCGTGTCAGTTAGCTTTTGTGTTTTAGCCACAGATTCGATTTTGCTTTGCGTACCGCTGATATAATTGCTAATCGTAGTAACGTTTGCTGCAAGACTACTCATACTACTTGTTAATTTAGTAATTTGCTCAGTATTTTGATTACTGTTGTCCAACGAGGTCTTCAACTGGTTCAAGCCTGTCTGAAAACTTTGCAGCCCTGTTTGCAATTGCGTCATTTTGTTTTTGGCGTCGTCACTATTTAAAGCTTCATTCATTTGTGTCAAGCCATCGGAAACTTTTTGGCTTCCTTTATACGCTTCGTCTGTTCCGGTTGTGTATGCACTAACGCCTTTGGTCAAAGAACTCGATCCGTTAGTTAATTTATTCACCCCAGTAGCTAAATTACTACTACCACGAGCTAATTTTTGCGCACCAGTATTAAGAGCATTGGCACCAGTATTGAGTTGACTCACACCTGCTGTATATTGCTGCAAACCACTGTTTAAACTCGATGATCCTGTAGATAATTGTGAAACACCATTACTTAACGTAGGCATTTTTTCACCTAATTGTCCCAAACCAGCAGTTAACTTTGAGCTTCCTGCATCAAGTTGACTCACACCACTAAAGTATTGTGATAACCCGTCTGTCAGTGTATTCGTACCATTACTGAAAGTTAAACCACTTGAAGCAAGTGTCCGTAGATTTGTTGTGACCGTCTGATTTCCAGATTGTAATTGTTCAGTTCCATCTACTAACTTTTTGTTACCGTTAGCCGCTGTGCCCATACCATTGCCTAACGTTTTAATTTGTTTAAACAATGTCTCAGCATAGGTCTTTGTCACTTGTTTGGAAATTGTGTTTGTAATGCTTTCAGCCGCTGATTTTGAAAACTTTCCAGCGATAAAACTGTGCCCTGAGCTTGTTGTATAGTGAATTAACATCTTTTTGGGATGCGCGTCCAGTAATGTTGTCGCATTTTTAGAAAAGTTCTTTGGAATTGTCATGACCATATAGTACTTGCCATTGGACAATCCTTTTTTAGCTTCTTTTTGCGATGGAAAACTAAACTTCATCGCATCTGAATCCGCTAAATTATCTTTTAACTTAGCTCCTACTGCTAATTTATTTCCTTGGTAATGCACAGATTTGTCTTCATTGATAACTGCCACGGGCAAATCTTTAATTTTGCCATAAGGATCCCACATCGATTTCAGAAACCCAATCGCATAAATTGACGGAATCAACACAATAGCAATTAGAACAACCACCATAAATTTATTTTTCCATATTTTTTTCCATTCTATTCCGAGCATGTTACTCCCCTTTTTTTAACAACGTGTTGCTTTTTTTGTAGCTATAGTTTATATTAGCATTGGTTATATATAAATCAATGTACAAGTACTAAGGGATTTGTCTAATTTTATGAGGAGAATAGTATGAATCGGCAGGAAAAAAATAAATTAACACAGCAACGAATTATGGACGCTTTCGTGAAATTAGTGAGCGAAAAAGGCTTCAATAACTTAACCGTCTCCAACATCACACGAACAGCAAAACTAAGTCGTGGCACTTTTTATATTTATTATCTTGATAAATACGATGTATTAGAAAAAATTGAGACCTATTTACTAACTAATATGGAAAAACTAATGCAAATTAATATAGATAAGACAATATCTTGGCTAGACGATGTTGATAATAATAAACTATCGGCTGAGTTAGATACCTATTCACCGTATCGTAGTTTCATTCAGTCTTTTGATTTTCTCGATAAAAACCGTTTTACGCTTAAGACACTCCTCTCTAAGAATGGTGATTCACAATTTGTTTACAAGTTACGTCATTTGATTGATGAACAAATTGACTCACATTACAAAAATATTTTTAAAGATGGTAATGAAGTTATTCCCAGTGACTATACACATGATCTATTAATTAGTTCGCTCATTAGCATTATTGGTCATTGGTTACAAAAAGATGACCCTGAATCTCCAGCTGAAATTGCCGAAATTTTGATTAGAAGTCGTATACTGGCTGCTTACCAGGTAAAATAATTTTTGTAACACAAATCAAGTCTCAGTCATTTTTCCCTAAAGTGACAATGACACCGCAATTAATAAAACAAAGAGAATATGTGACTAGCATATTCTCTTTGTTTTATATTTATTTTTTCAAAATCAATGACACGAATTATAAGCTTAGCTCGACGAAATCGTACGTTTAATGGTTAGCAACAGTTTTTCTAGTTTTACTAAATCATTAATGGCAGTTATCGATACTCTAATAAAATAGTCGTTATTTGATTTCCAACCACCTGCTTGAAACTGCGGGCTGTACAATACATGTATTCCTAGCTTGTCCAGACGCTCTTTCACTTGTTTAATATTAATTGCAGAATCTATCTTAACCCATTGAAATGGACTTAACGGCGCCTTTGTTTCAAAGATGTTCTCAAATAAAGTTAAACTAGTTTTTATCTGCTTCATTTGGCTATCAATTATCTTTAAAACAAAGTCATGGTTAATTAAATGCTTAATAATTTCAAAATCTAAGGTTGGTTCCTGTAAATTAAGATTTGTGAATGAATGCTTTATTTTCTGCTCAAACTTTTTATTAAACAATATCAGCGCTACGCGAATTCCTGGAGCAACTATTTTAGAGAAACTAGATAAGTAGATTGTATGACTCGGTGCCAAGTTAATTATGGCTTTCGTTTTTTCAACATCCAAGTATCGTAAGTAATCATCTTCGATGATTAAAAAATTATGGCTAATGCTTAGCGATGCTAACTTTTCGCGCCGCGTAATAGACATGGCAACATTAGTGGGATTCGACCGAAAAGGCATGACATAAACACCAGCAACTACATGCGTTGTCAACATGTCTTCCAACTGATCAAGCTTCATCCCCTCGTCATCTTGTGAAATTGACAATAACTTAATATGTAACGTTTTAGCTAATTCAATAAAATTAGAATATGTGAAGTCATCCACAACTATAGTGTCTGAAGGTTTGAATAAAGCTGTTAAAATGATGGCAAGTGCGTTCTGCCCGCCATTTGTTATTAGACTGACCATATCGTCAGATACATCTATTTTTAAATATTCAAACCATTTTTGTGTTGCCCTAGCATAACTCTCATCTAAGGATGAATTTGTGAAATACCGTAGTAACTTTTTAACGGGAATATTTTTAATAGCTTCTTTCACATAAAATTCTGCTGAACTATTTTCAACTGAAGTTACATTCAAAATACCTAAATCATTTACGCCTTCTTTTCCTTGAATAGTATGATCAGAAATGCCATTAGGCGATATAAAAGTACCTCGCCCTTTTTCGGTATATAATAAGCCATTTTTCAAACCAAGATCATAGGCATGTGTCACTGTGGTGAAGTGAATATCCAAAAAATATGACAATTCACGTTGCGAGGGTAACTGGTCGTGTGGCTTAAGGACACCCGTCAGAATATCATCATATAAGGATTGATAAATACTTTTATAGAAAGGTTTCTCAAGTGGTAACTTGCTCGGTACCCATGACAATTCATAATCATTCACCCCGTTCAGCCTCCTAAATAAAATTTATCAACATCAACACCTGTAACCACTAAAATATCTGTTCATTAAAAATCAGTATACACTAATCTATGCACAATAAAAATTATATGGCATACAATTTTTTTATTGTATGCTTATTTAATTACTGGTAGCCTTATACTTATAAATTGTCCATTGAGAGAGTGAGGTTACATTGAATGATGAATAAGTTATCAAAGAGTGTGCAAGCAATTATATTAGGCGTGATAGCGGCTTTTTTCTTCTCTCTTACATTTATATTTAATGAAGTTATTGCTAATAAAAATGGGTTTTGGCTCTGGTCTGCCTCCTTACGATATTTATGGATGCTGCCGATGCTTGCTTTGATATTCATTCCATTGGGCGGATCCTTTAGGCGAGTTAACCAATCAATACGCAAACAGCCTCTATCTTGGTGGGTCTGGAGCCACTTCTGTTTTGTTCTATTTTATGTTCCGTTATGCCTAGCTAGTACTTATCTGCCTGGTTGGCTAATCGCCAGTGTTTGGCAGGTAACTATTGTTTGTGGTGTTTTAACAACGCCTTTACTAAATATCGGTAAGCCTTCAAAAAAGATTCCTTTTCCTTGGCAAAGTTTACCTTGGATGTTCACTATTCTTTTAGGTGTCTTCCTAACTATCCTCCAGTACTTGGGTGCCATTCGCATTTCTAACCAAATATACTTATCAATACTAGCGATAGTGGTTGCGGCTATTTGTTATCCACTTGGGAACCGAAAAGTTATGATGACTGCGCCAAAAGTTACCGGTCTCGAAAGAATGTGGGGCATGCTACTGTGTACCTACCCAACATGGATTTTCTTGGCGTTTGTTAGTTTCTATATTAGTGGTGCCCCTAGTGCCAAAACAATGGTGTCTACTCTTTTAGTGGCACTATTTTCTGGTATTATAGCGACCGCTATATTTTTTCATGCAACTTCCTTAGTATTCCGAGAAATCAAATCGTTATCGAAGGTTGAAGCTACTCAAGCGATGGAACTCGTTTTTTCCATCCTATTAAGTGCAATCTTTCTCCATCACCCCTTTTCACTCAGTTGGGAACTCGTAGGTGTCCTAGTAATTATAGTAGGCATACTGGGAATTAGTTTGCGTAAGTAATCTTCCCGAGTCATCAACCACAGCGCTTATTTTATCAAAACGCAATAGTAAACGATGGCGTTTTAGTTCAACATATAGCCGCTATTCGAATCAAAATAGTGGACACTACCGTCCTTGAATTTAATAGAATAGCCCTTTACTTGTGTACCATCAGATTTAAAATAATAGGTATGCCCGTCAATAATCTGCTTACCTGTTAAAGGTACCCCATTGCTGTCTAAGTACTTCCAAGTGCCATCATTCATTTCTACAAAACGATTCTTAATCGTACTAGTTGCTTGCGACTGATTAGTATCAGTTATACCAAAAGGATATAATACGGCTGAAAAACTTTTTTCGGAATTTGTACTATTAATTGTAGCAGTTAGTTCTGTTGCACGTGTACTGCTAATTAAGTTACCCGCAAAACATCCAGAACCAACCCTTTGAATATTAGATGGTAATATTATATTTGTCATTTGATTATCAATGAAGGTACCATCCCCCATTGTTTTCAAAGTGTTTGGCAAATTGATACTAGTAAGCTGATTACTAGCAAACACAAAATCATTCAATGCTGTCAGACTATTATTTGGTAAATTAACTTTTGCTATATTGTTTGACGCAAATGCGTACCAGCCAATACCGGATATATCAGCATTTAAGCTGTTTGGTAAAGTTAATGTGTTTGAAATTTGGTTATCATAGAAAGCAAAGTTACCAATCTGTTTCAGATTTGTTGCTTTGGAGAAATCTACGCCCGTAATGCCTAGTGATTTAAACGCATTAGCAGCAACCTTTGTCACATTCGTGGGAATAACAATAGTTTTACCTAGTGTGGCGACTCCTGATTTAACACCTGTCACTATTGTGGAATTATTGCGATCATAAGTAAAACTTTGTGGGTTGCTTATGCTACCAGATACTCCTTTCCCATAAGATTGATGCTTCAATGCATATTGCTTAGCAACGGCATCCGCTTGTCCAGTATTTTGTCCAAAAGTTTCATAACCATACCAGCGAACCGGATGATTACCGCTACTATCTAATACATTATTGGACAACACCGCAACATGTGAGGCTTGATTTCCATAGAAAGCTCCGGAGCCAACACTTAAGCTATTCGTATTTTTTATCGTTGTTAGATCAACCGTCTTTAAGCGATCACCGGCAAATGTCCAATCACCAATTGATGTAATTGTTGCTGGAAAGGTGACCGATGTCAGATTAGTATTTTTGGCAAAGGCACCATCGTTAATATGTGTCACACCGCTAGCAAACGTGACTGAGCTGATCGCGTTGTCATAGAAAATATACCATCCTAAATTATTATCATTTAGATTAGGATACTGCACAGCTGTTAAACGATTTTTAGCAAAAGCAAAATCTCCGATAGATTTTAGGTTAGTTGCTGAACTAAAATCAACACTCGTAATGCCTTGATTGTAAAAAGCAGTGCTAGCAATACTGGTAACATTATTAGGAATCACAACCTTTGCACCTGTATGTTGTGATGAATTGTCCGAAAAACCATACAAGACTCCATTTTTTATTTTGAGAGACGGCTGTGGCACACCATCAGCATGAACGATCGTGCTATTGATACACAATGCACCACCAACAATCAACATAATAAACATCATTCTGATCAAAAGATATTTGCTCCCAGTTTCTCTAACCGCGTCATCGTTATACATCATACATTGATTCCTCCTCTACCCATTCCGTACTGCAATAAAACTCCTTCACAACATGTTTTACGATAGAAAACTGACTAAGCACTGTTAAAGCAAAATACAACATCACATAATCAGAATTTTCTTATATCTGCTTTTATTATAAATCACATTATTCATCAATACATCTTTCAGCAATTGATAGGTTAATAATATATTAAATTAATATATTTTAATCTGTTGCTATATTTGGTATCATTAAAATATATTAAATACGAACGTGCAACAACTTATTCACGTTAAAAGGTGTTGACAATATGGAGTCGCATATGATTGCAAATAAAGATAACTAATCTGCATCACGTTTGAATTGTTGCTGCAGATCATAAAGCTCATGACAATTTAAAGAAGAGAGATCAAAGCAGACATGTTTATAGGAAAAAAAGTAAAACTATCACACTATCATGACGGCGACGGTAAAAAATTTGCTGAATGGCAGTGGGATGATGCGTTCAATAACCCATTATCAGATGATATGATTCACCCCCATACTGCTGAGGACTGGGAAAATATATTTAGACGTTCATCTAAAAGCAAAGAAAATGTTGAATTTACTGTTAGAAAAACAGAGAATAATGAATTGGTCGGATTTGTTGCCTTGTTTGACCTCAACATACGCAATCATACTGGCGAATTAGCGATTGGTTTTCCTAAAAAGGAAGATCGTTTAAAAGGTTATGGATCTGAAACCTTGAGCTTAATCTTAGATTATGGTTTTAACAATTTGAATATGCATAAAATTAAGCTCACCGTCTATCCATTTAACACACCAGCCGTGAAAGCCTACAAAAAGAATGGATTTACCAAAGAAGGTACCTTTAAAAACGAAGTCTTCTATGATGGAAAATGGGTCGATATTGACCATTACGCCATCTTCCAAAATGACTGGTATACTTCCCAAAATGAGTATCAATGATAATCATGGATAAAAAACGCGAAATAACATAATGTTATCCCGCGTTTTTTCTATCTCATTATAAATATCGCAATTCAGCGTTAATACATCTTAACACCAAATTTTTTTGTTGTGATACAACTGCTAAACTACTTTTTTGAACAATTTTCCCTTTACTTATCATTGTTTATTCGCGGCCTGACAACACCAACATTTAAAGAAAGCAATTACTTGCATGCTTTAAATGTTGGTGTTATGATAACTCTTGGTAACACATCAAATAGGTTTTATTCAGATACCAAATACTTAAACTTACTTACAACGAACTTTTGATTTTTGATACTTATGGAAAAGGATATACGCATGAATAGACAAGATAAGAAAAACTTGACCAGAACAAAGATTACCACAGTGTTTATAAGTCTAGTCCACCAAAAAGGTTTTACTAATACAACGATATCAGATATTACTCAACAAGCTGGCCTCAGCCGTGGTACGTTCTATGTATATTTTCTGGATAAATATGATCTCTTGGAGAAAGTAGAAAATAATTTATTAAAACACATTGAAACACTCTCCACCATAACAATTAGTAAAACAGTTTCTTGGCTAGACAATCCCTCAGATGATATACTATCTACGCCCTCCTCACCATATTTTAGTTTGATTAATATTTTCAATTATCTGGGTAATAACCGCTTTTTCTTTCAAACCCTGCTATCCGAAAACGGTGATAAACAATTTATTTACAAAATGAACTGCCTTCTCGACCAATTGTTTAAAAAGCTATACACAAATACTAGTGACCATATATTGCAAGCCTTACCAAGTGACTACACAATTGAGTTATTGACCAGTAGCCTTGTCAGTATCATTGATCATTGGTTACAAAAAGCTAATCCTGAAACGCCAAGCGATGTAGCAAAAATTTTAATTCAAAGCCGATTATTTGCTGTTTATCAACCAGCATAATTAGAATTTTCTTTTCCTATACTACAGTGACTCATAAAAAGCTGAGCTCCACTTTTACTAATTCTATATTCGCTTTTGATGACCTCTAATTTTCATCACAGTTGATTTTTTCTCCCAACAATGTCATTTATATTTGATCGTTTTAAAGTTATAATAGTAAGCAATGTGAGGGGAAATCATGAAAAGAGTTTTATTAATTGGCTCAGGCGGTGCTGGAAAATCAACGTTAGCACGCAAAATGAGCAAACAACTAAACATTACAGCTTTTCACTTAGATAAGTTGTTGTGGAAACCGAATTGGCAAATGACGCCAAAACCTGAACAAGCCATCATTGTTAACAATTTAGTGCGTCAAGATAGCTGGATTATTGACGGTAATTATAATGGCACACTAGATATTAGAGTTGCTGCTGCCGATACCATTGTATTCTTGGATAGAAGTCGATTTGTATGTATCTATCAAGTTTTTAAACGTCTTCTGCAGTATAGAGGTACCTCACGTCCAGATATGCAAGACGATTGCTCGGAAAAAATTGATTGGGATTTTCTCAAGTGGATTTGGCAATTTCCCAATAAACAAAAAGTTATAATCATGAACATGTTTGAAACGATAGATCAATCTAAAAATATTGTTATCTTAAAAAACAAAAAACAGATAGAAAAATTTTTGGATCAATTATAAGTTTTACAAAAAACGTACAAATATATGTAATCAAAACAAATGTTGCATCAGGTCGCTCAAATAATCCATCATACTATAGAAAGAACGCTATCCGATGAAATCATATGAAAGCAAGTCCGCATTAAACGAGGCCATCAAAACCAGTTATAAAAAGTACATTGATGAATTTACAAATATTCCAAATTCACTTAGCAATAAACGGATACAAGATGTTGATCGCACACCAAGCGAAAATATTTCATACCAGTTAGGATGGATTACCGCCTTATTGAACTGGGAAAAAGATGAAATAGCTGGTCAAGATGTCTTTGTGCCAGCAAAGGGGTATAAATGGAATAATTTAGGCGGACTCTATCAATCATTTTATGATGATTATGCTGACCTTTCTCTTGAAGAACAGATCAACTTACTAAACAGACGTGTTATTGAACTTTGTGAACTTGTAAGTTCTTTACCAGATGACATTTTATTTGAGCCCAATAAGCGAAAGTGGGCAACTACTCCAGCCCAGTGGCCAGTATGGAAATGGATTCACATCAACTCGGTAGCACCTTTTAAAACTTTTAGAACCAAGATTCGTAAGTGGAAAAAATTAGCGTTGATTAAATAAACAAAAAGCCATGATAACATATACTGTTATCATGGCTTTTTTTACTATAATTTAACGTTCATTTTGATACAAATCGACCAACCGTTGCCTTAGTTGATCATCATAAGCTGTTAAATACATACCATATTTGCCACGTTTAATTAAAACATTCAAAACATTAGCAATAAAATCTTGATATTCTTTGCTTGTAAATTTGATGTCCTTGCGCTTCTTAAAAATCTCTTTATGTGAGTATTTTTCTGGCAAAATAGTCATGCTATCGGTTTTGTCATCATAGCCAAATGATGGACCAATGATCATGCCCACGTAATTTAAATCAAATCCTTGTAACGTATAAATTGTGCCTACTTGTGTAATAGACGATTCACGTTTAGCCCAGTGTGTACGTTGTGGATCCCATTCATCCCAAGGTAAAGAAAAGGTGTCCATCTCAACATTGTGACGCCCATTGATGCGTGGAAATCCAGAAGTTGCGACTACACGACTCAACCCAACTTCGCGATTTTTAGCTTTAACTTCCTCATATAAATCCCCTGCTGTTGAGAATACTTTAAAGTCAAAATCACTATTACGAGGAAAAGACATCAATGGCTTTTGTGCTGTTAAGTCATCCATCCATTGTACCTGTTCTGAACTAGCAACCATACGATATTGAAAATCCATATCAAATTGTCGGTATGGATGACTACCAACGGTCTGACGTAATAAATCTTGTGACCAGTACATTTTAGATTGAAAAACTTGTGCAAAATCATAGACCACCACAACAACTTTGGCTAAGTTCATTAAATCTGTGAGCTGGTTCTCACCTCGATAGTGTGCATAAGGCTCTGGTTTTGAATATAATAAATGTGCCTCATCTACGAAAATAACATCATATTTCCAATTGTTTTTCTGGGCACGATTAATGAGTGCTGTGGGACGTAAGATATCCTTTTCTTTCATGCCGGGAATATCATGGGCAAGGTCTTGATAAGCTTTAAATAATTCGGGATGATTAACAACTAACGCGGTTTTATAACGTTTATTCGTCATATATTTTGTGACTAAATTCATTAAAACAACTGATTTACCCGTGCCGGCAGCCCCTTGAATAACTGCCACAGCATGCTGATTCCCTTTAATGCTCTTGTTGATATAACTGTTTATATTTGTAATGGTTTCTTTCTGGTTATCAGATAATTGATCAATCATGAACTGATCTTTTAAAATTTTATTCATTGCGATTCACTCCTATTGTATTTATTATACAGACTTAGTAAGGAAACATCAGATTTTATTGTTATTCCCATCAGCTTCATCATGTTAACATTTATTTAAGGTTTTTCTAATAGTATTTGTGTCCTTTTACTATTTGATACTATATAAGCAAAGTAAACTGTTCCAAATACCAACGTGCAAATACTTATCCACGATAAAAGATGTATCAACGGAGTTGCATTATGACTGCAAGTAAGATGAACTAGGCCGCATATTTCTTTAATTGTTTATAGGAAACTCACTAATGCATATTAAAGAAAAGAGAAAAACATGTTTATAGGTAACAATGTAAAACTATCGCATTACCACGAAGAAGATGGGAAAAAGTTAGCTAGTTGGCAATGGGACGAAGATTTTGTAACGCCGTTAGCTAGTGATATGATTCACCCTTATACCGCGGAAGATTGGGAAAAAATATTTAGGGATGCTTCCAACAGCTACGAAAATGTTGAATTTACTATTCGAAAAGTTAGTGATGATAGTTTAGTTGGGTTTGTCGATCTATCTGATATCAGTGTACGCAATCATTCCTGCGAACTTGGGATTGGCTTCCCCAAAAAGGAAGACCGATCAAAGGGATATGGCACCGAAGCTCTATCCCTAATATTGAGTTACGGTTTTAATAATCTCAATATGCACAAAATTAAGCTCTCAGTATACCCCTTCAACATTGGCGCTGTAAAAGCCTACACTAAAGCGGGATTCGTCAAGGAAGGCACAGACAAAAATGAAATTTTTTACAACGGCAAATGGGTTGATATAGACTATTATGCGATTTTCCAAGAAGACTGGTATGCAAGGCAACAATAAAAAATAAAAGCACTCATTGAGTGCATACATAAACAAGTTAACGTGTATGACTCACGTTAAAAGAATTAGGAGAATGATTATGGATGAGAATGGTAAAATTGTACCTGTTGAGATTAAAGGTTGGAACTGGGGCGCCTTCATGTATAACATATTTTGGGGAATTGGTAACAAAACTTATTTACCTTTACTATGCCTAATCCCTTTATTTAATTTCATTTGGATCTTTGTTTGTGGATTTAAAGGCAATGAATGGGCCTGGCAAAAAGGTGATTACACAGACGTCGAAACATTTAAAGCTGTCCAGGCCACATGGAATCGTGCTGGATTGGTGCAGTTTATTTTGACAATCGCCATATTAGTACTATACTTTTTACTTTTCGTGGTTCTTTTCTCATCAGTCTTAAATCAAAATAACTATTAGTAGTCTCATCCTATTTGATGTGCTTGCACAGAGAAAAATCAACAAAAAATTTTAAACCCGTCAATAAGTGGACCATAATAAAAAGCGAGTTAATTTATCAGATGATGAGTTAATCATGTCTTTTGAGGGTAAGGAGCTATCAGAGGACTATAAAAAGTCTATTCTTGCATTCGTTAAGATGTTGCGTGAGGAAAGAAAATAAATATATGAATACCTCGACTATACATCCCCGTTAGATTATTTTAATGACGTGGTAGAAGACTATAGCGTTGCTAGGAGTAACCATGACAAGATTGTGATTACTGAAATGAACGGGTCTATATATGATCCAGATGTTGCTCTGCCGTCTGATAACCTGATTATTGTTAATCCTAACTTTAAGACAAAGTTTTCACTACCTTTTAGGAAGTTTCACGAGTTACAACATATTTTGAATGGCGAACAACACAAAACTTATGCTTTCTCTCCTTTGGCCAAAAATGATGCAGAAATTAGTGCTAATGCTTATGCACTAAAAATGCTTGCTGACTTCTACTTTGATGAAAGTACAGACAGATACAGTAAAATCTATGACTTCATGGCGTATTTTGGTATACCTATGTCGCTTGAGAGTGCTGTTTTAAAAAACATTTACATTTCAACACTTCATAAACAACTTAATTAATAGTTTTTACTTTTGTAGTACTGATTCTTTTAGTAACGTCAAATATTAAAAAATATTCATCTAAGATACCATACTCTTTTGTGTTGTTAGTTGGTGCTATTAAAAAAGTGACAAATATAATATGTCATAATTTAAAGAATTAAAAATTTTTATATACAGATATGGAATATAATATGGACATTAAACAATATATAAAAGATAAACGTAGTGACGATGAGTTCAATATCCTAGATAAAGATATAAAAACGCTTGGAAATAGAGATGTGAAGAATTCAACAGCAGTGCCTAGTGCGGCCGGATGGTATTTTCAAATAATAACTGCTATTATATGCGCTCTAGATACAATCATGAATCTAGATTATATAAAAGTTGAAGGTGAAAAGGAAGATATAGAAGTCTATTTTAATAATAATGTGCTTCCAAAGTATATTCAAGTAAAACATAGCGAACTATCTGAAACACCAAAACGTATGGATTTCCTAAAAAAAGCGTTAACCTCTTTACTCACTACATCTATTGAAACAAAGGGAAAATATTCGAATTTAGTTTATGCATGTAATTTTCAAGATCCCATAAAATTCGATAATTCTGAAGCTTATTTTTCGTTCAAAAAAGAATTAATTGAACAAAATGCTATTATTTTACCACAATCTGCCCAAGAAAAGATTGCATATCAATTTATGCAGGCTCAATTATGGTTACACGATAGTAACAAAGGCAACGGTTATGAATACAACGATAAATTTTTTGACTGGGAAAAATTTATCATAGCTACCATTAATGATACAGGTGCAAACGATGCAACTCAGTACCAAACATTATTTGATAAAATAGAAATCTTAATTGATTTAGCAGAAATGGAGATTTCCTCTGGACTGAAGAAAAATCTTTTTGATTATTACATCTCATCTTTTTATAAAAATGCATCGGGCAAAAATAAAAAAAATTGATATTATTAATCCTTTATTTATTTTTACAATGAGAAACATTCCGATGACCAATATTGCAACGAGAATTGACGAAGATGAATTTGACGTTGAATTAATTACAACTAATTATGGTGATTTCATAGAAAACATTTCTGAAAACCATTCAATATTTTTGCCTATTTTAGATGATTTTGAAAAATTCAAAATAGCAAATAATGTTACAGTTGATGCACAGTTTATCAGGAGTTTTATTTTAAAAGAAATAGACTTCCTAATACCCGTTTTAAAAAAACATAACAATACTTTTACAGCAGATGAGTATCGAATCATTGCCAAAATACTGACTCATAAAGTAGTGTTAAAATCAAGAAATATTTCTAAAATAAAAAAAGGCACAGGTTTATCATAATGTATATTAACTCGTTGATAATCGAACATAATGACCATAGAAAAAAATTTATGTTTGAAAAACATAATATTATAAAAAGTGAAAAAAATAGTGTTGGAAAAAGTACTTTATTAAGAGTTATGTTTTTTGCTCTAGGATACCAAGTGCCTGGCACTGTAAAATTTCCCTTTACTAAAATAAAAACATACATTAAAATCACTCTTAAAAATGGTGATACGCTAACAATTTTTCGCCCTTCAAAAAACATGGCTATTATAGAAAATAATAGCGGTGATCAGACTCCATATTCATTACCTATGCAAGAGAATGAACTACTTTCTAACATTTGGGAAACCGACTCTACATTTTTACTTCAAAATATTTTAGGAGCTGTTTATTTAGATCAAGATAAAGGTTGGACTTTACTTAATCGAGGGACTGTAATTGGCAATATTCACTTTAATATTGATGAACTAATATTGGGATTGACAAATGATTCCTCTAAACAATCTCAACAATACGAAAATGTTTTATCAACAATACGGCAAAGCAAACTCATAAGCGAAGAAATTAAAAAGTTGAAAGTTATTCGTAATATAACAGAGCTAGGTGAAGAAAACAGTCAACAAACACAAGGAGAATCATCTTCTAAAATCGTTCTAAAAGAGCACAGTAACATTTTATTTCAAATATCGATGAAAAAACAGGAAATCAATGATATTAAGAAAATCCAACGCGAGCAAGCAAATTTTAAACGTTTTGTAGGAAAAATGAAATTACGTATTCAAGATCCATATAACGAAAAAAAGTCTATTCCTGTTTCTATGGACAACATTAAATATTTTGCCGAAAACTACGATTATATTCGTGCTCGCATTGCATTTTTAGATACAGAACTAAAAAAATTACAATTCAAAAAAGATGCTTTAGAAAGACAACTTTACGCTGAAGATGAAACTAAGTTATTTGAATCAAATAAATTTAATCTAATCGACAGTTTGAAATCTGCTCATGTTGAAGAGATAGATCAACAAGTTTTAGATGAAAACATTAAATCATTACAGAAAGAAAACAATAAACTAAACAAGGTTGTAAACACATTCATTAACACTACACAAGTTGCAACAAATCTAGAGCAAAAGATTTTGTTGTTTGCCGATGAACTCGATGTTTTAGACTCAATAGAAAAGAAGAGAAATAATTATCTGTTTACAAGTAATTTAAAATCACTGGGTGGCACAGTATTACATAATATTGTATTCAGTTTTAAAATGGCGTATGTAAGCCAAATCGATAATATTTTAAATGATCATAATCCCATAGTATTGGACTCACCTCACGGAAGAGAAGTGGAAGAAAGAAATGTTGAAAAAACAGCCAATATTTTAAAAAAACACTTCAGTGAAAATCAAACTTTTGTGGCAACAATTTATGATTTTGATATGGACAATGTAAATACTATTTTTATTAACAATAACATTATGGAAAATGCTACTGCTATAACTACTAATGAACCAAATTTATTACATTTTGAATATTAATTTATATTTACACCTTCATTCAAAATTGTATTTGCAACTCCCAAACCCCATAAAAAATGTAAAGTAACAAGATTTTGGTACTTCATTCCCATATATCCATTAATAGCATGGAAAATTAGGAAAGAACTTATATTATCTAGTTCGTGCCTTTTTATTATATATTTTATTAATCTGTGAGAGCCGTTTTAAGCGTTGTTAATTGTTTTAGTATAAATATACTCGTTTGTATACTAATCTCCGTCTTTTACGTAGCGTGTATTAAATATCAGCAAATATACTATACGAACGTGTTCGGGGATGAAACTTATTAAATGTATCATGGCTAATATGAACAACCATAGCTTTACCTACACTTGTGTTTTGTTAGTAAGATATACACTATCATATGCAACTCAATAACATATGTATTTAGTTTAAGCTGGTGTCGCAATTTGCTACGTCAGGTATCTGTATTTTACCGACCCCTTTTTATGTGTCGTCATGTTTTAGGTGTGAATGTAACAGCAATTCTAACAACCGTGGTTTTATAAACACTGTTCGCTGTCAATCTGATTGACCTCGATATCAATTATATTGACAACGGATTTCGCTATCGTTTCAAACGATAGCGAGTAATTTGCTAATCAGGTTAGCTAAATACAAAATACCCCCGCCCTTGTTCGTTAGATTAAAGAGCGTACACATATCGTCGTCTTATAAAAATGTTGAATTTTGAAAACTTTTTTATAGGGGGGCTATGCCACAAACGTTGATATAATAGCGTTTATAAAATCTACTATGAGATATAGGAATGTCGTTATATCAACGTTTAAAGCGTATTGATTTCTAAAACGGGGACAGTTTGGCACTACAGCCACAAGGGTTTAAGTCACTTTTCACCCAAACTACCGTAAAAAGTACCCCTTATTCCTACCCTACTTTTATAGATATGTGGTCATCCTCAAAACAAAAAGTTACATCAAAATCAACAATTTTGTGGCATGTTTGTGCTACCCTTAAACGCCAATTTTTAGTGAGAAATGCCTTTATATCAGCATTCAAAATTCAAAAATAACCATATAAAAAGTTTTGATTTCTGCATTCGTAATATTTCAGGACGCCACCTTGTGACGCTCCCTCCCACAACATAGGGGCGGGGGTGTTTTTTATTGTAAACAAAAAAGCACTACGCTTGTAATGCTTACGGGGTAGCTATAACATTCTGTGATAGCAAACTTGCTGACTTACATTTACAAATTATTTGTGGCCTTTTAATGTCTTTAACCAGTCTGCTCAATTTCTTATTAAGTGAATTTATGATGGCCTGTTGTGCCAAGTTATTAGCGTAAAACGTGAAAGGTTTATGTGTCCTGTATTTATCAACGTAAATACTTAACAGCTCTGATTCCATCTTATTAACCAATGGATCTAATTTGTTCATAACTTCTAATACAAAACGTTTTTTATCAGTAACAGGTTCGTCAGCATATTGTATGTAATCCAAGTAAGCTGTGTATCTTTCTGTAAAATAGTCAGTTAGAATATCTAAATTACTTGTTTCTACTATCAGTATATCACGCATATAATCTTTCCTTAGGTCGTTCTATCTTGCTGACTAATGCGTTTAATTCTTTGTTTAAAGCCATAATATAACCAGTAGGCGCTACAACATTATAGAACTCTATAAACGGCTTATTGTCTCTATACTTGGCTACATACATCTCTTTTAACTCTGGCGACAGTTTACAACTAAACTCATCTAAAGCTGTTTTAACTGCCTTTATAAAAGCTTCATTTTCACGTCTATAATCGTTATTCATATCTGGATAATTGTTCATGTACTCAATCTGTAAATCTATTATACCTCGAAAATAGCTTTTTAATATTTCACGATTAGTCCATGTGGTCGTCATATATGCTCCTATTTATCTTTTATGTATATATGCAATTATAACAACTATTTATGCGTATATTAAATACAATTATGCACTTAATACAGGAACATGACAGTATGTACTGTTTTTGTACCATTTCTCCAAATAAAAAACGGCTTAAATGCCGTTACACTGCTTACTTGCGTATTTAAAATGTTTCCCAAAAAGTTTCCCATTTTGTGTGAAATGCTATGAAATACAGTGCAACGTTTTTCATAAGAAAAGGCGCTACATCAAGGTTTTTGAAACCTTATGCAACGCCATGAAATGCTAAATGGAGAAGAAGGGATTCGAACCCTCGCACGCTTTAACACGTCTACACCCTTAGCAAGGGCGCCTCTTCAGCCGCTTGAGTACTTCTCCATAACAATAACTAATATACCAGAATTTAGAACGGATAGCAATACCCAAAATGCCGTCAACACTGCTTTTTGCGCTCAATAAACAGTTCATGAGCGAAGACTCATAGTACTATCATAATTACCGTATTTCAATGCCATGGTTTTCCATGAAAGATTGCTTTAGTTGCTTTTAAAAAGCCGACAGACACTCACATAGAGTCCGTATCGGCTTTTTTAATTACATTCGGTCAAGTTAACCGTCGCATATCTGGAAACACCTGCTCATCTATTACACGGGTGCACAGAAATTGTTAACTCTTGATTGTTATTCCGCTTCTTCTTTATAGCTTAATGCGGCAACGTTTAATTCTTTATCTCCTAGTCCCTTTGTAAAGCTAGTTTCGTGGGAAACAATAATCACGTTTCCTGGGAATTTGTCGATAGCTGCACGCAAAGCATTTTTTGTGCCTTCATCCAAGTGGTTTGTCGGTTCATCTAAAATCAAGAAATTACTTGGTTTCATTTCCATAATGGCCAACTTAACTTTGGTTTGTTCCCCACCAGAAAGCTGCTTCATTGGTTTTTGCGCATTTTCAGCGTTAATACCAGCAGCAGCTAACCGAGTACGTAAAGCTTTTGGCTCCAATTTAGGGAAACGATCTTGCATTTCTTGCAGTGGTGTTTTTTGATCATTGTCCCATTCTAAATCTTGATCAAAGTAATTCACAACTGCTGATGGTGAAAACTCTGCTTCACCACCAAGTGCTGGAATAACACCCAAAACAGATTTAATTAGTGTAGACTTACCAGCACCGTTGAAACCTTTGAAGACAACCTTTTGACCCGATGTCATCGAAAAGGTCACCGGCTCCAAAACAGGTGTTACATAACCAACAGAAAGTTCATTCACTGTTAGTGCGTTTGCAGACTGAGAATTAACATAGGGAAAATTAAACTTAGCTTGCAATGCCTCTGACGGTGGATCAACTCGATCCATTCTTGCCAACATTTTTTCACGTGACTTGGCTTGTTTTGATGTTGACGCACGTGCCTTGTTTTTGGCAATAAATTTTTGCGCTTTCTCAATTTCACCTTGTTGCTTTTCATATTGACGTAACTGTTGCTCAGCTCGCTCGTCTTTTTGACGCATTGCCTTTTTAAAGGAGCCACGGAACTTAGTAATTTTACCAAACGATAGGTCAATTATTGCATTGGTTACCTTATCCAGGAAGTCAAAATCATGCGAAATAATCATCGCTGACCCTTCAAAAGACTGTAGGAAATCTTCAAGCCATTCAATATGGGCCACATCTAGATAGTTTGTTGGTTCATCTAAGATAATAACGTCGTCATTTTCTAACAATAACTTAGCCAGAATGACTTTGGCACGTTGGCCACCAGACATTGATTCTAGTGCCCGAGTGCGCCCAATGGCTTCCAATCCCAATCCAGAAATCACGCGTTCAATTTTGGTGTCCACGTCATAAAATCCGGCAGCGTCTAGCTCTTCTTGCATGCGTCCGGCGCGTTCTAACAATTTGTCAGATAAGCTCTCTGCATATTCATTGTACAGTTCCGTAATACGGTCTTGTTTGTCATACAAATCTTGATAAGCCGTATGCAAAAAATCAACCAGCGTCATTCCCTCAGGAATTTCTGCATACTGGTCTAGATAGCCGACCTTTAAGCCTTTTTGCCATTCGATTTTACCAGAGAGAGGTAGTTCTTGACCGGTAATGATCTTGATAAGTGTTGACTTACCAGCACCATTTTGGCCAACAATGCCCATGTGTTCTCCAGCCTGTAATTCAAATGCTGCATCTTCGTATAAAGTTTTTTCTGCGTAGGCCATTGAAAGGCCTGAAATTTCTAATAATGCCATAACTATAAGTCTACCATACTTTAAAGCAACATTGAGTATGTACGAGGTATTTTTTGCGTTTCACCCGATAAAACAGCGTCTCGTGTTTTTTCGATAACTTCTTTGGAATATTTCACTTTATCTTTTTGGTCAGTAATTTCGTAAACAGTAAGAACCGAATGAGCTAATTGATAGCCTTCTTCCACACTTCCTTGCATCATCATTAATAAACCCTTTCCAAATTTCAAACGAATTCGCTCACCAGTCCAATCTAATATAAACTGGTCAGCATCGCTCAATATTTGTTCTGATAAGGTTAACATTTCAGCTGCACCTTTAAGATCTACAAAAAGCAGTCCATTAAAGGCTGTATAAGCAATATCTACTAATCGCTTTTTTTCTGTACGTAACTGTGTATAAAATTTTGCTCGTTTGATAGCTAAGCGGCTTAAAATTAACAGGTCACTTGGAGACATACCAAAATAAAACAAAGTAAAAATATCTAATTCAATTTGTCCCCACGTTTCGGCTTGCTTTAAAAAATTAACTGCTGGTCTGACGTGTTTTTTCACAATATCAATGTCATATATTTGTAAATTCTCTTCTTCGGCAAGTGCGCCCTGTATCATTAAACCAAAATCACGTATAAAGCGTGCACTGATACCGCCACGACCTTGACGCATATCATTTGTAGCTTTCAAAATCATTGCTTCTAATTGTTTCTTTTCTTGTGGTTTCCCGGATTGAACACCCATTTCACGGAGCAACATATAAATATAATTATTGTTGGTTTCTCCACCAAGAAACAAGAATTCATCATGACTAACACCCATATCTGATAATAATTTATCTAGTCGATCCGCTGAAATACGAGTATGCCCTTTTTCAAATTTTCCAATCAGTGATCGAGATATGCTAGGCTGTTCTAAGTCAACTATTTTTAAACCCTTATCTTCTCGTAAACGTTTAAAAGTCGCACCATAATTCATTTTCATTACCCTCATTATTTAAAAAATAGAATATATTCTCTTTTTGTTGTCAAACTGACTTTACCATGTATGCTATATTTATTCAATTTATCATTAAAAAAAGGAGTTCTTATATGCGCGTTGCCAAAAATAATACAGCATTTCGAGTAATGATTACATCACAGTTCGTTAATAACTTAGGAAGCAGCTTTTTCAATATTGTTTTTTTAGTTTATGCTGCAACACTGCCAAACAAAACACTTAGTGTTACATTAGTTGCATTTACAGAAATACTACCAACACTATTCTCCATTATTGTTGGAAACTTTGCTGATAAAACGAAGCATCACCTTCGGTCTTGGAGTATTGCTCGCCTCTCTCAATCAATAATTTTTTTGATTATTACTGTGATATTGATTTTCTTTGACGGTCAATTTTGGAGTTTTTTGATACTGTTATTATTAGTCTTTGTTTCTTCGGTAGTCGGATCTTATAGTAATTTACTAATGAAACCAGTTTCTAGATTTATTTTAAGCGATTCTGATCTACAAGAAGCAATGAGCTTGGAGCAAACTGTCAGTGTTGCCGTCAACTTAATTGGTGGTTTTTCCGGCGTCGCTTTACTTGGCATTTTGCATCAAAATTACGCTGGATTTAGTCTTATCAATGCTGGGATGTTTGTTATTGCTTGGTCCATTATGGCGCTTAATCATCGTCAATTTTTGGAAGCCGAACAACATATTGAAGCAGAAACAAAGCCAAATACCAATACATCAATTTTTTCAGATTTAAAATCAACTTTTATTTATGTTTACAAGGATCATTTGTTTTTTCAAATTTTACTACTCGCTACCGCCATTAATTTTGTCGGTACCTCTTTTAATGGTGTTTTTAACCTGACCTTATTACATAACAAATCATTATTAATTGGTAACTTTGGGACGACCGTAGCTATTTTTGGTGCAATAAGTTCAATTGGCCTATTAACTGGATCTTTGATTACCAATGATTTTTTCAAGAAACTAACAACAAAACAATTAATTGGCATTTCTGGTATTGGTATTGTATTAATTGCTGCTGTACCCCTTTTTTATCCAAATGGTGTTTTATGGATGCTAATCATTTTTTTATTTTCATACATTGAAGCTAAAATCAATCCAAAATTAGGAGCAATCTTAATGAAGCGAACCAATCATAATCGCTTGGCGGGTGTTTCTGGTCTAATTAATACATTCGTTATGTCGGCCACGCCACTTGGTCAAATTATTTTTCTCGGCACCGCAAACATCTATTCACCAAATATTTCTTGGTTCTTCATGGGATTTGTCGCATCACTGATTACCATTTATACAATCTTAACTCGCCAACAAGATATGGAACTGGTTGAAAAAACCAGAGAATCCGCTATACTATAATTATTATGAAACCACGTAAACTAAACATCAAAACTATTCCAGCTGCTGACATCAACCGTGCTTATCGCTTTTGGCGTGATGTATTTGATTTGCCGCAATCTGGTCACCAAAGTGGTCGGCACCTTGTGATTGATGGCGAAGATATTGTGTTTGTCACCGGCAAACCAACTGACCGCCTAGAAATGCTCGTTCGTGATCACCAAGCCGATTTGGTAAAACACTTACGTAACAATTTCATCCCAATTATTGGCGAGCCAGAAAAAAGATTTGGAAACAAAATTGCCTTATCAATACATGATTCCGAAGATAATTTAATTGTTTTAGAAGCCAATGCTTAAGATCAAAATAAAAAGCGTAAACAGCTATTATAAGTTGTTTACGCTTTTTTACTATTAAAGTGTTGTAAAATCAATGACCTTACGACCAGTAATTGAACCAGCTTTCATTTCATCAATAATTTCATTCATATCTTGGAAGGCAACTGTCTCAACAATTGGCTTAACTTTTCCTTCAGCACCAAATTGGAAAGCTTCCTTTAGGTCTGCACGTGTTCCAACCAATGAACCGCGAACTTCAATACCATCAAGGACTGTTTTAGCAATATTCAAAGCCATATCACCTTGTGGCAAAGCAACGGCTACAAGCTTGCCCATTGGACGAAGCACATTCACAGCCTGGGAGAATGCAGCATCGTTAACAGCTGTCACTTGAGCATTGTGAACGCCGCCAGTTAATTCATTCACCTTAGCTACAACATCTTCCTTCTTACGATTAACTAGTACTTCCGCTCCATTAGCTTTTGCGGCTGCTAATTTATCATCGTTTCCATCAATAACTGCAACGTGAGCACCGAAAACACTGTGTGCATATTGAACAGCCAAATTACCTAGACCACCAGCACCGTGAACTGACACCCACTCACCAGGCTTAGTTTCACCGACTTTCAAGGCTTTATACATTGTAACACCAGCACAAGTAATTGAGGTCGCTTCAACAGGATCTAAGCCTTCTGGTACTTTAACTGCATACTTAGCATTTACAACAACTTGTTGTGACATTGCGCCATCAATTGTGTAACCAGAATTACGCACCTTACGGCAGAACGTTTCGTTTCCTGAGACACAGTAATCACAAACGCCACAAGCGTCATAGAACCAGGCAATTGAAACACGGTCACCGACTTTAAGGTAATCGCTAGCACCTTCGCCTAATTTAGACACGCGTCCAACACCTTCATGTCCAATAACTCGACCAAAATTACCGTTACGTTCACCGATCTTGTTAGGGTCACCGAAATCGCCGTTTGCACAGTGCAAATCAGTGTGACAAAGGCCAACGTATTCAACATCAACCAATGCATCTCCAAATGCTAACGCACGTGGCTGCCAATCCTCGATCAAATCAACATAACCATCATTTACGTTACGAACAACTGCTGCTTTCATTTTTAACCTCTTTCTTGTATGTGAACTTATTTACAATTAATTTTACCGCTTTTTGTCATATTTGTAAAGTATTATTTACTACGCATCTCCTTCTGTTAGTGACTCGTTTCACATAAATACCCAAAAGAAAAAGAACATTATCATTAAATGTTCCTTTTAATTTTATTGAATTATTGGTCAGTATTTAATTTTTTAAATCCAGGAATTGTTAACATAAAAATTAAACTAATGACGTACATTAACGATAAACTCAGCATCACGGCTGCCACACTATAATTGTCCATAATCCAACCAATCACAACTGATGAAAAGGCACCAATAGCACGGCCAGATCCCATCAAGGTATTGGCTGCAGTTGCTCGAATTTCCGAAGGATACAATTGACTAATAACTGCGCCAAATCCACCATACATGCCGTTAGAGAAAAATCCAACTAATGCACCTAAAATTGTTAATGTCCACATATTATATGCAAATGTAAAGACATAAATCATAAGCGCTGAAGCTACTAAGAATATAGCAAACGCGCGTCGGGGACCTATGGTGTCTAGAATCGTACCAAAAGTAAGCATACCAACCGCCATACCAATAATAATAGGTATCATACCAAGATTGACGTATCCTGCTGTAATTGTTTCTGTGATACCCAATTGCTTCCGCATAATTGTTGGCAACCAGTTCATCAATCCGTAATAGCCCGATGTTTGAATAGTCAACATCACAATTAACACAAAAGAAGTATAAGCGCGTTTGGGGGTATTGGCAATCGTTTTAAAACTAAATTTCTTTTTACCAGTCTTGTAGTCAGCCTGCAGTTGCTCAAATTCAGGTGTTTCTTTTAAGTGTCGTCTCACAATGTATACAACGATTAGTGGCAAAAATCCTAACATAAACAAACCACGCCAACCAAAGAAAGGCATAATTAATGTTGCTAAAATTGCCGCGAGTATGGCACCCACTTGTCCGCCAATTGCAGTAATAGAGCTCATACGGCCTACACGACTAGCTCTAAAGCTCTCAGCAATCAATGCCATACTTACACCATACTCACCACCAGTTCCCATCCCCAGAAGGAAACGAGCTGCATAAATCGTGTGCGTGTTATCCAAAAATGCCAAGATAACTGTCGCAAAGGTCACGAGCATAATAGTATAAGACAATACTTTAACACGACCGATACGGTCAGCTAAAATACCAAACAAGAGACTTCCTAATAGTGCTCCCCAGTTTGACATTGCTGCAATAATTCCACCCTGTGCACCAGTAATGTGTAGTTCGGCAATCATAGGCGCCAATGCGAAAGATAGGAATGTTGCGTCCATATGATCCAAAGTAAACCCTAGGGTTGTTGATCCAAGAACCACCTTTTGTTCGCTGGTCATTTGAGCACCAGTCTCTACTTGATCTTGCTGCATTACGTTTTCGGACTGACTAATTGTCATATATTGTTTTCCTCCAAAATGTCTGCTCACTGGCAAACGTTATTTTGTCCGTTAATTATTAAACCATATATACAGTAATTAATCAATCAAACGTTTAACAATTTTTAAATTATTGTACAAAAAAAGCGCTCTCGCGCTATTTTTGAAATTACTTTTCCGAAATTGAAGCGATTCCAGGTAATTCCTTACCTTCAAGGTATTCAAGTGAAGCACCACCACCAGTTGAAATGTGGGTCAACTTGTCGGCAACACCCAATTGTTGTACCGCAGCAGTTGAATCACCACCACCAACGATTGTTGTACCACCATTTTCAGTCACTTTAACCAATTCTTCACCAATTGCCAAAGTACCCTTTGCAAAATTAGACATTTCGAACACACCCATAGGTCCGTTCCAAACAACAGTCTTTGCATCAGACAATGTGTCTTGCAACAACTTAACAGACTTAGGACCAATATCTAGACCCATGTAGCCGTCAGGAATACCATCTTCAGCATCAACAACTTCAGTCTTTGCATCATTTGAAAATGCGTCAGCAGCAATTGAATCAATTGGCAAAACCAACTTGTCGCCAGCTTCTGCCATCAATTCCTTAGCCAATTCAACTTTATCAGCTTCAAACAATGAATTACCAATCTTGTTACCCTTAGCAGCATCGAATGTATAGGCCATTCCACCACCAACGATAACCTTATCAGCCTTGTTCAATAATGACTTTACGATTTCAATTTTATCAGAAACCTTTGCACCACCGATAATAGCAACGAAAGGACGAACTGGGTTCGCAACAGCATCACCCAAGAACTTGATTTCTTTTTCCATCAAGAAGCCAGCAGCTGCTTGTGAAACATTTGAAGCAATACCTACGTTTGAAGCGTGGGCACGGTGAGCTGTACCAAAGGCATCGTTGATGAACAAATCATCACCCAATGATGCCCAATACTTACCCAATTCAGGATTGTTCTTTGATTCGTTTTTGACCACTTCACCATCAACAACGTCTTCAAAACGTGTGTTTTCAACCATCAAAACTTCACCATCTTGCAAAGCGTTGATTGCTGATTCTAATTCTTCACCGCGAGTTTGTGGCACGAACTTAACGTCCTTACCCAATAATTCACCCAAGCGTGCGGCAACTGGTGCTAATGACAATTCTTTCTTATCGTCTTCAGACTTAATACGTCCCAAATGAGAGAACAAAATTGCGCGACCATTGTTTTCCAAAACATACTTGATTGTTGGCAAAGCTGCCACAATACGGTTATCGTTTCCGATAACGCCTGCCTTGATAGGCACGTTGAAATCAACGCGCATCAATACTTTCTTACCTGAAAGTTCCAAATCTGAAACAGTCAATTTAGCCATGATAGCCTCCAAATTTTTATAGTTACAAGTCTATTATAAAACAAAATTTTGTCTTTGTGTTGTTCGCGTGTGAGAAACTGCACGATTAATTTCGACGGTGAACCTTTTTCATAGGCAATCCCGTCATCCGTAATTTCAAATAATTTTTTTGGTCCACCAAAATCCGTGTTATTTCATGTTGATTATCTTTTAAAATAGCGGTTAATTGACTCCAAATATCTCTTTTTTCGTTTGATAATTCGTCAAGAATTGTTAACGTTGTTCGCTTAGGTACGTAGCTCATTTCTCTTTGCAACTGCGTAACATTATAATCATTTCCAGCATATTTACTTAACGTGTTCATGATATATTTTTCAGCACTAGCATATTTTTGACCAGCAACATAAACAAAATTACGTTTACCTTCAAAATAATAATCACTGACCACCACTTCAGGATGACCAAAATAAAAATCGGATTCTAATAACTTTCCTTCGCTAAAATATTGTTTTGCAAATAAACGTCCATCCCGTAAATAAATATCTTTATAGTCTATTTTACCATCTGAATCCTGCCAAACAACTGCCTGCACGATTCGTTTAGAATCACCAAACCAACGTACAGTTGATAGCTGTTGCCCACGACTAACGATACTTTTAGTCCAGTCTTTGTTAATAATCAATTGCGCTTCGTTGGGCACTGGCAATTCACCCCACCAGATGCCTTTGGTTTCATCAATCTCACTTAAATAAGACTGCGCATATATATCAAACACCCTATGAGGATTTAGACCAAGTTTTTTAATGAGATGCGCTGCATCTTCATGTGGTGTAGCCAACCACAATTCATCACTATTACCGGACTTTACTTGCTCTATTTGCCAAGCAACTCCCTTTAAATTGGTTTCTGTGAGGGAATTGATAATCTCTATCTTCATATTAGCACCTCACATATCTTTTGCCACTGATCAGCGATGTTATTTGTCTGATATTCCTGTGCCTTTTTGTGAGCACCAACAGATAAGTGATCATAATTATCGAAAATACGTCGCATCGCATCAGCAAGATTGGAAATATTAGCACGCTCTTGCGCTTTGTCTCTGTCAAAATCAGCTAGACACCCATTCACTCCCTCACACACAAGCTCTTGGGCACCATATAAGTTAGCATAGGTGGCTATCGGTAAAGCGTCCCCAATGGCTTCAATATACGTTAATCCGAACCCCTCAGAATAAGAGGCTGATACAAATGCATCATATTTTTGAAAATCATGAATAATGTCTTGGCTCAAACCTTTTAAATGCACACTAAATTGCAAGTCTAATTCCGCTATTGCTCTTTGTATATTTTCTTTTTCGTTTCCTGAACCGTAGATGGCTAACGTGACATCCATCCCCTCATCGCGTAATTTTTTAACCGCTTTTATGATTTGTAGTATATTTTTTTCTGGATGTAAGCGTGAGGCGGTGACGAAATTAGCTGTACCGCCGTGCCAGCGACGTGGATTTTCTAATTTAGCTACCCCACCGACCGGTACTGCACAAATTTTATCTGCGCCTCGCATATTCATTTGAGTAAGTTGTTTTTTTATCATCTCAGCTTGCAATTCTGTAGCTGTTACGACTAAGTCCATATCATCCAGATGATCAAACATATATTGATAATAATTGTTCCATAAAGGGTGCCCACCTTGATAGGTTACTAGGTGTTCAGCATGAATCATATCCACAATTTTCAAGGGTAATCCAATGCGCTTTAATCGTACTAATGATTCTTCGCACGCTGTCCCACGATCTAAAAAATAAATATTTTTTTGAAAAATATGTTGCATTTCTATAAAAAAGAAATCAATTAATGCTTCTTTTGTTGAAAAAACATAATTTTTACCACGAAAATTACGTAGATGAATATTTGTAGCAATTTTTCCACGTGAACCACTATCTCGATAGTGCCACATTATTTCATGGATACCATTTTTTAAAATAACACGATCATCGTCAATCAAGAATAATTTTTTCGCTTCAGAATAACTTTTAGAACGAAAAATGGTCTCAGTATATTGCCCCGTCGTTTGATGCACGATAGTGCGCTGAGTGTTCGTTAAGTCCCACAAAGAGTTAGTGGAATATTCATTAATTTCCGTTAAACCAGTTTTGGCGTATCGATCTGGATCATCACTTAACAACAAATCATATAATCCGATAACTTCATTTTCTGGTAGGGACCACAATTGCATATGATGGTGTAATTGTGGCAATAAGTCAGTGAAGATAAACTTAAATTCAATCTTTTTTTCACGAAAACAGTGCGCACGATAAAACTGTGCGTGTTCAACGCCACTATTACTTTCTCCAATTGCCTTATTCACAAAAAAGTTCATAATTATCGCCTCACATTTTATCTGTTATGGATAATTATATACAAAAAAAGGAACTCTCCCAAGTTCCTTTTTATATTAGTTGCCCCTGCTGGATTCGAACCAGCGCATGTCGGTACCAAAAACCGATGCCTTACCACTTGGCGAAGGGGCAATAGCTAATTTATTTTGCCGTTAGCTTTTATCGGCAATGGGAGCGGTAGGATTCGAACCTACGAACCCGAAGGAACGGAGTTACAGTCCGTCGCGTTTAGCCAGACTTCGCTACACTCCCATATCTCAAACAACTATATTATAATACCAGAAAATCAGGCCGTTGACAATACCTTTTCATAATTTTTTTAAACATTCTTCTTCATAGAATCACGAACCAACCCAAAAATTGTCCACAGAGCTACAATAACAATTAACTTGTTTAATAAATCGACATTCATACTAGTAAAGAACTTAGCCGCAACAATCACACCTAGAACACCACCTATAGCCACTCCAGCAAACCCTCGCCATGATACCCGATCCATTTTGATTACATTTAAAGCTGTCGTAGGCATAATCAATGCTGCATCTAACATCATTACAGGGAAAGCAACAGCGGGATTAACACCCATCAAAGAGAAGAATATTAATTCTGGCGCATAATTACCCAAACCCATAGTCATCAATACACCAATACCAAAGTTGAAAACAATTCCCAAAATCAACCACCAGCCATGTAACCCATGCACACCCATTGAATTATTACTTCCTGGGGTAGTAATCATACGTACTACCATGATAATAACAGCAATTAATAACGCTACAGCCATCACACGTTGTACCGTAGGTGCGTGCCATTTTTTTGTGACATGGGTCCCGACGTAAGCCCCAATCACTGCAGCTGTTGTCATAGGTAATAACGTTGTCAATTCAACTTTAACAGCCGTAATAAAAAATAAAGCTTGAAACATTACTGGTATCGCATGAACCGCGTTCAAGGTTCCCGGTAATTTGCGATCATCATCTATATAATGTGTCATCCGGAATGCCGCGGTTGTTGTTGCAAATGAACCAATACCCAGTGTATCTCCAAAATCTGTTATAAATCCAATCAACATGCCTAAACCAAATCGCTTAAAAATGGGTTGTCTATGGAGCAGATAAGATCTGATAACAACTATAATCATTGCTATCATCACAACAACAAGTAGTATTTGTATACTATACAGTATGAAATTTTCAGGAAACATATTTCTCTCACTTCAAAATTAATCTTTTTTATTGTATCAAAAAAAAGCGCCCATTTTGCGCTTTTTAACTGTAACATATATTTAAAAATAAATTCACCAAATTTGTACACGTTCCTGGGGATCAAGCCACATGTTATCTCCTTGCTTCACGTTAAATGTCGCAAAGAAGTCATCAAAATTTTTCACTTGTATATTGACCCGTAATTTAGCAGGACCGTGAGGATCTGATGCGGCTAGTAACTTCATATATTCTGGTCGTGCTTTCATTCGCCAAATGGCAGCCCAATTTTCAAAGAATTCAGTTGCAGAGAAGTCATCATCACGTTTAGCTGCTTCTAGTGCGGCTGCTAAACCACCTAAGTCTGCTACGTTTTCGGAAACAGTTAGGTGACCATTGACTTTTGCACCGTATGAGTCTAAACCATCAAATTGCGCAACAATTTGATCCGTCCTTACTTTGAATGACTCATAGTCCTTGTCTGTCCACCAGTTATTCAGACTACCAAATTCATCAAATGAAGCACCATTGGTATCAAATGCATGAGAAATTTCATGAGCAATCACTGCGCCAATGCCACCATAATTGGCCGAAGATGATTGTGCCAAGCTATAAAATGGTTCTTGCAAAATAGCCGCCGGAAAAACAATCTGATTTTGCTGTGGATCATAATACGCGTTAACCAAATGAGCCGGCATGTGCCATTCACTACGATCTACTGGTTGATGCCACTTACTCCAAGCATAAGCAATTTCTATCTTTCGAAATTTCAAAGCTGTTTCAAACAACGTTACATCGCTAGAAACTACTTTTTTCTTCAAGCGTTCTGGTAACTTTTCTGGATAGCCAATGTGTGGCACAATGGTATTTAACTTAGTAACTGCCTTCTTGCGCGTTTCTGTGTTTAGCCACTGTACCGACTGCAACCGATTCTTATAAACATCAATCATTGAAGCAACTTTTTCTTCAACATCAGCTTTGGCTTCAGGAGAAAATTTCTCTGATGCATAATATAAGCCAATTGCTTGGTTAAACGGGCGTGATGCAAGATAAAAGGCTGATTTTTCTTGACTCATCGCTTCAGGAAGACCACTTAATGCTCGTTGATAGACTCCTCCCAAGATGCGAATTTCGTCCGATAGATATGGTGTAAATTGATTAACCAATGCCACAAGCAGGTATGCTTTTAATAATGGCCATGCTTCTTCTGAATAAAATTGATCAGCCGCTTGCCAAAAACGTTCTTCTGGAACCACAACCATATCCGGTATCTGACCAACCAATTCATTTAAAATATCGTTTAAGGGTAACGCCGGTGATAATTGGACAAACTTTTCCCACTCATATGGGTGGTATAGCTTTGCATACTCGTGCCCCTCTTCTTGACTCAATACCACGGTCGCAACCCGTGCATCAAATGCAAGATATTTGTCAATCAAATCATTAGTTTCACTTTCTGAAAAGCCAAATTTTGGCAACAAATCCTCTTGTTCTTCACGAAACTTAGCAAGTAACACCTTTGCCTGTGGATGATCTTTAGCATAGTATGTTGTGTCTGGCAAAAGAATATCTAGACCACCCGCCCACAAAACGTTGGTACGTGCGTCCTTGAAATCAGGTTCCACACCAAACGGAAACGCATTTGGTAATCCCGCTTTTTCTAAATCAGCGATGTGTGAAGCAAAGTCAGCAAAAGACGAAAAGGATTGGTATTGCTTCAAAAATGGTCGTATTGGAGACGAACCAAGCTCGTCACGTGTTGCAAAATCAGATGCCAATCGATGATATTTCACAAAGTTATTCAAAATATCGTCATCAGGTAAATCTTGACCTTTTTGCCAGCCAGATGTCGTTTTTAGTAACCACTGCTCAATATCATCGGCTAAATCACTAAACCCACCAGTGCGAGGTTTATCAGATGGAATTACCGCCTTTTTTTCCCATTCTCCATTTATTGCCTCATAAAAATCATCTTGGATTCGAACCATTAAATCACTCCTTCTCATTTAATACACTCAATTTGTTAACAAACATTATATACTAGTTTCATTAAAATATAAAAATCGAACAATATTGCATGTTCGATTTTTATATTACTTCTGTTGTACTTTATAAGTTGCGGCTTCTTCTTCAGTTGCCAAAACAAAGTGCCCTGGATTAACTTCCAACATTGTACGTTCTTTGCCGTCTGTTTCAACACTAGAATCGTAATCAATATGTTGGCGATTATTCTCAACTTCCGGATCAGGTACCGGAATAGCTGATAATAGACTTTTCGTGTATGGATGCAAGGGGTGATTATATACGGCGTCTGCCGTTCCAATCTCAAGCAGCTTTCCCCAATGCATGACACCAATACGATCTGAAATATATTTTACCATCGACAAATCGTGAGCGATGAACAAGTAAGTTAATGAATGTTTCTTTTGTAATTCTTTCATCAAATTAACAACCTGCGCTTGAATCGAAACATCCAACGCCGATATCGGTTCATCAGCAATAATGAACTTAGGATCGACCGCAAGTGCACGCGCAATTCCAATACGCTGACGTTGTCCACCGGAGAATTCATGTGGATAACGAGAAGCATGATCTTTGTTTAAACCAACTAAGTCCAACAACTCTTGGACCTTAGCATTACGATCTTCTTTGGACTTCGCTAAATGGTTCACGTCGATACCTTCAGCAATGATGTCACGTACTTTCATACGTCCATTCAAACTAGCTTGAGGATCTTGGAAAATCATTTGTGAATCCTTACGAAATTCAGAAAGATGCTTTCCTTTTAACTTAGTGACATCTTCCCCATCAAATGTAATTGAACCAGCCGTTGGTTCATATAATTTTAAAATTGTACGACCAATTGTTGTTTTACCAGATCCAGATTCACCAACAAGGCCAAATACTTCACCTTCATAAATATCAAAACTGACATGGTCAATAGCACGAACTTCATTCGATTTACCTTTGTTAAAATACAACTGTAAATCTTTCAACTCAACCAATTTCTTTGGTGCTTCTTCGGTCATGATTAAGCCTCCTGCCCTTGTAATTCTTGCCAATGGGCCCAACGATTCAAAATTTGTCTTGGTGGGGTAACCTTAGGCGCACGTTCATCCAACAACCAAGTGGCCGCATAGTGTGTCTCACTAACTTTGAAAAATGGTGGTTCCTCACGACTATCAATTGCTAATGCGTATTGATTACGTGCCGCAAAGGCATCCCCAACAGGAGGTTCCAACAAATCAGGTGGTGTTCCTGGAATGGCTTGCAGCGATCCTTCTTCAGTATCTGTTGTTGGCATTGAATTCAACAATCCCCATGTATATGGATGTTGTGGATTGAAGAAAATTTCATCAACAGTGCCATACTCAACAATTTTACCAGCATACATAACAGCCACTCGATTGGCCATGCCAGCAACAACACCTAAATCATGAGTGATGAAAATAATGGATGAATTTGATTCTTTCTGTAGTTCTTTCATCAAGTTCAAAATTTGCGCTTGAATGGTTACATCTAAGGCAGTTGTTGGTTCATCTGCGATCAATATTTCAGGATCAGCTGCCAAAGCAATTGCAATAACCGCACGTTGTCTCATTCCACCTGACCATTGGTGTGGATAGTCATTGATGTGTTCTTCGGCATCAGGAATACCAACACCTTTCATCAATTCTAGCGCACGAGCCAGAGCCTCTTTTTCTTTCATGCCACGATGCTTAACCAATGGTTCAGCAATTTGATGACCAATTTTCATTGTTGGATCCAAACTCGTCATTGGATCCTGAAAAATCATAGCAATTTCGTTACCACGAACGTGTTGCCACTCTTCTTCTTTCAACTCTAATAAGTTTTTGTCCTTAAATATCAATCGACTATTATCAGGAATGATGGCATTCTTAGCATTTAGTCCCATTAAAGTTTTTGTTGTTACTGATTTTCCTGATCCAGACTCACCAACAATTGCTAATGTTTCACCTTCATTTAAATCAAATGAAACATCACGAATCGCCTGCACGGTACCAGCATAAGTATTGAAGTTGACGTGTAAATTTTCAACTTTTAAAATTGGATTACTCATTATACATGTACCTCTTAATCTTCACTCGCACGTGGGTCGAAAGCATCACGAAGTCCGTCACCCAATAGAATGAACGCCAACGAAATTAACACCAACATACCGGAAGGAATCAAAACTTGATAAGGATAGAATTGCAACATACTTTGTGCATCAGAAATCAGTGATCCCAATGATGCTGTTGGTGGTTTAACACCCAAGTTAATCGCTGATAATATTGCTTCAAACATAATGGCACTTGGCACTGTCATCATAATTTGAACAATAATTGTACCAGCCATATTTGGTATCAAATGTTTGATAGCAATTTTTGTTGAACTCTCACCCAATGATTTTGCGGCTAATATATAGTCACGTTCTTTCAAAGAAAGTGTCATATTACGAACTTGACGAGCCATACTCAACCAACCAGTAATGGCAATCGCGATTATAATCGATGTAACACCATTACCAAGTAACAAACCAAACATTGTAACAACAATTAGGTTTGGAACAGATGAGAGAATTTCAATGATTCGTTGCATGACAACATCGACCCAACCGCCTTTCCATCCAGAAATGACGCCATAGGTCACACCAATAACTAAATCAATGACTGTTGCCGAGATTGCAACTAATAGAGAAATGCGCATACCGACAATAACACGTTTTCCTAGTGAACGGCCAATGTTATCAGTACCAAACAAAAAGTTTTGCTTCACATTATTATCACTATATGAATCGGTCGCTTCTGTTGATCCTGGTGATTTTATTTTACCGTTCCAGCCAGGAATTGGTAGTCCAGACTTTGGTGGTAAATTTTTATATTTACCGACATTGTCAGAATCAAACGAGTTTGCGTCACTTTGCTTCACAAAAACATTCGATATAATGGCAAATCCAAGGATAAATACCAAAAACCACATTGATACAACCGCTAATTTATTTAATTTCAGACGACGCCAAGCATCCTGCCAAAATGACAGTGCTGGCTTGGAAATATGTTCGTTGGCATCAGAGCTTTGTGCGCCAACGATGACAAAATCTTCAGTATTTGCAGCCATCATGAGCCTCCTTATTGCAAACGAACACGTGGATCAACAATTGCCGTCAAAATGTCCGTAATCAGAATCATTACCATCAACATCACAGCATAAACAATTGTTGTACCCATGATAACTGGAAAATCTTTTGTAGGAATAGATGAGACGAATTGTTGCCCAATGCCTGGAATTGAGAAAATATTTTCGATCAGTGTTGATCCGGTTAACAAACCAGCAGCCATCGGTCCAACTAATGTCAAAACTGGAATCATTGAATTACGATAAGCATGTTTATTGACAATTTCTTTTTCACTAAGACCTTTAGCACGTGCCAACTGTACATAGTCTGATCCTAAAGCCTCAATCATTTCTGAACGGACAAAGCGCGTCACAACGGCGGCCGGTGTAACAGCTAATGCTAAGGTTGGCAAAACTGACTGAGAAAATGAATCCCCCCAACCAGAGACTGGAAATAGCGGCCACTTAAATCCAAATAAATATAGGAAAATAATTCCTAAAATAAAACTTGGAACCGAAATTCCTAGTGTTGATACCACACCTAATGTGCCATCAATTTTATTATTTTTATTTCGAGCTGATACTGCACCCATTAGCAGACCAGCAACAACACCGATAACCAGTGCTTGGGCACCCAGCTGTGCTGAGATTGGTAACCGTTGTCCGATTAACATGCTGACACTTTGATTTTGATATTGGAAGGATGTTCCAAAATCACCACGAAAGGCATTTACCAAATAATTCAGGTATTGTTGCCATAAAGGCAAATCCAATCCGTATGCTTTGTTTAATTGGGCAATCATTTGCGGCGTTAATTTAGGATTATTGAACGGTGTTCCTGGCATAACTTGCATCAAGAAAAACGTAGCAGTAATCACCAAGAATAACGTGAAAATCAGAAGCGCCAATCGCTTTAAAATATATTTCACCATAGTCTTGTCTTCCTAATAAATAAGAATTGACATACGTCAATTCTCATTTTGATTAAATGTAGTTTAATTCTATCATAAATTTCTTACTTACGGTAAGCGTATTTTAGATCGATATTTAGTCCTGTTGTGTTAATAATTACACCCTTAACATTTGGACGAGCCAATGAATAGCCTGAACGGAAGTAAAGTGGATTAAAGTTAGCTTGCTTATACAAAGCTGATTCAGCTTCCTTATAGTCCGCATCACGAGCAGAATCATTCAAAGCATTTGTAGTTTCTGCTCTGTTAACTGCCTTTGTGTACGCAGCATTCTTGAACTGACCGTTGTTATATGAAGAACCATCTTTGAACAGATCATAGAAAGTTGAGCCTTCAGGATAATCGCCGCCCCAAAGTGAAACAACCGCATCAAAGTTTTGCGTTTCTGAATCAGATAAACGTTGCTTGAATGGCACAAACTTTTCTTCAACCTTCAAGCCTGGCAAAGCCTTTTGTAATGAGCCTTGCAAGTAATCCAAAGTAGTTTTTGCACTGGCGCTGTCAGCATCAGAAGTAATTGTCAATGTCATGCTTGATTCACCGACTTCTTTCAAACCTTCAGCAAACAATTTAGCCGCTTCTTTAGTGTCATACTTGTAACCAGGAGCAACGTACTTTGCCAAATCTTCGCCAGAAGCCGTCTTAGCTAATCCTTGAGGTGCTAAACCAGTTGCTGCAGTTGATAGGCCAGAAGTTACTTGTTCTACTAGTTCTTTACGGTTTGTTGCCAAGTTCAAAGCTTGACGAATTTTTGTATTTGCTAGGAACTTATTTTTACCAGTTTGATTATACTCAATATAGGCTGTTGTTGCTTCAGGAGCCTTTACCTTATCTTTATTGTTCTTGTTAGCAGCATATAATTCTGGTGTTGAAATTGACGCACGGTCAAGCTTACCTTGCTTATATAATTGAACAGCTGTCTCTGTCTTCTTAACAACGGAATAGTCAATTTCCTTTGTCTTAACGCTCTTTGCATCCCAATAATTATCGTTTTTAACAAGTTTGAAATTATTATTAGTTCCATTCCAACCTTCAAACTTATAAGGACCAGAATACAGTTGCTTAGCTGAAGTTGTACCATATTTTTTACCTTGTTTTTCAACAAAGCTTTGCTTCTGTGGCATAAAGTTAGCAAAAGTCAGTAAATACTTAAACTGCGGAATTGGTCGTTCTAATTTAAATGTAATCACATTCCCTTTAGAAGTTACACCCAACTCGCTAACCTTTGTCTTGCCTGCAACAATATCATCCGCGTTCTTAACACCGGATGTCAAGTAAGCATATTGCGAAGCTGTTTTAGGGTTAACGATACGTTGCCATGAATAAACGAAATCTTTAGCAGTTAGCTTTGATCCATCTGACCACTTCAATCCATTGCGCAATGTAGCAGTATAAGTCAATCCATCTTTCGATACCTTAACTGACTTAGCCAATTCTGGAACAGTCTTACCCTTGGCATTAACACGGAGCAGGTTAGATCCGGTGTTACCAATAACTGTTCCTGAGTAAGTATCCGTATTTTTTGAAATATCTAAAGTTTGAATTTCTGTCGGAAAAGAAAACTTGAGTGTATCACTTGATGATCCGTTCGAACCACCCCAGAGACCGGCAGCACGCGTTCCAGCGCCAGCAACAACCACAACGGCTGCACCGATCGCCCATTTTTTCCATGTATCCATGAAGATATATCCTCCCGATATACTTAATATGTTGATGTTTTTTAGTTTACCATGTTAATTTCTCATTTGCAACTCATTTATATTAGATTTTAATATTTTGTTGCATTTCGTTAAAATGTCAGGAATACTAACAAAATTATACTATTAATAAGTTTTTTTGTGCTAAAAAACACCTCATTCGTCACAAAATTTTTAATCATTGCAACAGCAAAACTATAGCATGCTTAGAATAAAAATAAAAAAAGCATCGTTTTCTTACTTCACAAAAGAAATATATTAAACGCTTCACATTTCGTGTGAACCCCATTTCTTTTAAAGAAAACCATGCTTTTATTAAAAATTATAAGTTGTACTTAGGCTAAGCGACGATCAAACCACTTGGCAATTAACGATAGGCCATAATTCAACAAGAAGTATACTAACGTAATCGCAATCAGAACCGGAATGATATAAGTAGAGTTTTGTGCATAAATAATCTGACCACGATAAGTCATCTCGGCTAAGACAATACCCATAGCAAGACTTGTGTCCTTAACCAATGATATCAACTGTGAAATGATTGGTGGAATCATTTTCTTATATGCTTGGGGCAGGACAATGTAGATCATTGTCTGGATATTTGTTAGTCCATTAGCACGTGCACCTTCAAACTGTCCTTCATCAATTGATTCTAGTCCGCCACGCACAATTTCAGCGAGCATGGAAGATTCAAAAGTACTCATCGCAACAACAGTTGCCCAAAAGATAGGTAAATGAATGCCTAGCTTTGGTAAAGCAAAATAAACGAAGAAAATAATTAATAGTAACGGTAAATTACGAATAATATTATTAATTGTACCGACAAACTTAGAAAAATATGGGATACGTTCAAATTGAACAATTCCAATGATTGATCCAGCAATAAAACTTAGAATAACCGAGATAATTGATACACCAACTGTAATGCCTAATCCACCCAACAAATATTGGACGTTTTGCGGTGTAAAGGCGTCAAAAATTCCTAATGTAACCATATTGTCCTCCTTATGCTGCGTGCTTTAGTTTACGTTCGAGATTTTGCATGTAGTAGCTCAATGGCAGTGTAATTACCAAATAGAAAAGTGCCACAATGATATACGTGCTAAAAGTGTCAAACGTAGTAGCTGCAACCATATTTCCTTGATACATCAAATCCAATCCACCAACAAAGGCTAGAATTGATGAATTTTTAACCAAATTAATGAATTGGTTTCCAAGTGATGGTAGTGCTATTTTAAAGGCTTGGGGCAGTACAATGTACCGCATACTTTGATTAAACGATAATCCATTAGCACGCGCCCCTTCCATTTGTCCATTATCAACGGAAAGGATACCGGCACGAACAGTTTCAGCAATAAAAGCTGATGTATATAATGATAATGCGATGGTTCCAGCTGCAAACCCGTTCATTGGGATAACCTTAGCAACAACTAGGAAGAAGAAGAAGGTGATAATCAATAATGGAATGTTACGAAATACTTGCACATATACATTACCAATTTTTTGCGCCCATTTTTGTGGCAAAATTTGTAAAATAGCAAAGAACGTGCCCAAAATCATAGAAATGATTAGCGCAATAATACTTGATAGTAAAGTATATCCGAATCCTTGCAAGAACGTTGGGAAATTATTTTGTAATAACGTCATTATTTCGCCTCCAATTCATGCCAATCAAGTCCTGGCACATCGCTGAACCATTTCTTAATTAATTTATTATAGGTACCATTTTTCTTAATTGTTGCAAGCGCTTTGTTCGTCTCTCTAACCATTGGCCCTTGATTATTATCAAAAGCAATACCATAAGGTCCGTGGGTAAAAGTACCGCCCACAATTTGATAATCGGGGTTTTCTGTAGCAAATCCATACAAAATCGCATTATCAGTTGACATTGCCTGACCTTGGCCGGCCTTAAGGGCTTGCATACCTGTGGCATAATCCTGAACAGCTAGCAACTTGGCCTTTGGTGCAAATTTCTTTGTTTCTTCGGCAGCCGTGGTCCCAACAACAACGATGATTTTATACTTTGAATCGTTCATATCTTTAATTGACTTAATGCCTGAGTCTTTTTTAACCAGAATTGATTGTCCGGCATCAAAATATTGATTCGTAAAGTCAATAATTTTTTCACGTTCAGGTGTGATTGTCATTGTTGATACCGTACCATCAATATTAGTATTCTTCAATAATTGTATTTTTGAAGATGAAGACACTGGCACAAATTCCGCAGACATTGGAACACCGGTTTGCTTTGATATCTGAACTGTTAATGCTTTAGCAATATCAACGTCGAACCCTTTAGAAACACCAGTCTTTGTGTCCATTAAACCAAATAATTTGGTGTCAGATTTCACACCCCAAATAATTCGCCCTAATTTTTCAACACGTTGTAATGTATCTTGATGCTCTTCATTTTTCTCAGCAGCAGTAGTTGCCCACAATAAACCGAGGACAATAACAGCAGCTAAAACGATTGTGGCAATGATACCAAACTGTCTTTTTTTAGCTTTTTCCATAGTAACAGAGCGTTAATGGCTTTTATTTTCAAATATTTCATATCATAAGATACTGAAACTTCCAAAAACGCGTTTCCTCCAAATCTAAATTTTATTTGTGATCAACTTGGCTCAAGAACTGTTGAGCACGTGGTTCTCTAGGATTAGTAAAGAATTCTTCGGTTGTACTATCTTCAAGAATTTCACCGTCAGCCATAAAGATAACACGATCAGCCACAGCCTTAGCAAAACTCATTTCATGGGTAACAACAAGCATTGTCATCGATGAGTCCTTAGCAATATCACGCATAACATCCAACACATCCCCAACCATTTCAGGATCCAAAGCTGATGTTGGTTCATCGAACAACAAGGCTTTAGGTTGCATCGCTAGTGAACGAGCAATAGCTGCACGTTGCTTTTGACCACCTGATAATTCAGACGGCATATTAGCTGCCTTATCTGCCAAACCAACTTTATCCAACAAAGCCATTGCTGTAGACTTATTTTCGTCTTCACTACGCTTCAAAACTAGACGTGGTGCAAGCATCACGTTTTCCAATGTTGATTTATTATTGTACAAATTAAAGTGCTGAAAAACCATGCCAACGTTTTTACGGATACGATTGATATCGGTTTTAGGATCATGTAAATCAAATCCATTGACCAGAAGCTTACCTTCTTGTATTTCTTCTAGTCCATTAATTGCACGAATCAAAGTTGACTTTCCAGACCCTGAAGGACCGATAAGAACAACAGTCTCACCTTCATCAATTTTTAAATTAATGTTCTTCAAAGCATGAAACTTCCCATAATATTTCTCGACGTTTTTAAATTCAATCATTGACATGACTTAATTCTCCTTTTTCTGAGCGTGTACACCGCAGTGCACACGGTAGCAAAAACTAGCCTAACATAAAATCTAAAACTAGTCTCTTCTAATTACCATTTTACGCATACTTAGTCTGTTTAGTCAAAGCTGTATGTGAGGTTTTATAACAAGAAGTTATAGCCATTCACTGTGATATTTGACTTATACCGCTATCCCACTTTGTGCGCCTTGCAATCGATAAAGGTCATAATACCTTCCACGTGCTGCAAGCAGTTCATCATGGGTTCCACGTTCAACGACCTCTCCTTGATCCAGCACCAAAATTAAATTAGCATCTTTAATAGTAGAAAGTCTGTGGGCAATTGCGATCGTGGTTCGATCTTGACGCATTTTAACCAGTGAGTTCTGAATTTTTGCTTCTGTTTCCGTGTCCACGTTCGCAGTAGCTTCATCCAATATTAATATTTTAGGATTAGCTACAATTGTGCGTGCGAAACTGATCAGTTGTTTCTCACCAGCAGAAAAACTGCTTCCTCCTTCTTGTACTTTAGCTTGATACCCGCCGTCCAAATTTTCTATGAAATCGTCGGCACCCACAAATTCAGCTGCTAATTTAATTTGTTCATCCGTAAGACTGTCATTGTACATACGAATGTTAAACGCAATATCGCCATAGAACATGAATGGGTCTTGTAACACTAGTCCCATTTTGCTGCGTAATTTGTCCATCGCAATATCACGAATATCCTGACCATCAATCAAAATTTCACCTGATTGAAAGTCATAAAAACGCATTAATGTATTAATGGTAGAACTTTTTCCAGAACCAGTATGTCCTACCAAGGCAACCGTATCACCCGGGTTTGCAGTAAATGTTAAATCTTTTAGGATTGGATGACGACCATCATAGCTAAAATTAACATGCTTAAATTCAATTTTTCCATCAGTGATGTCTCCCTTAGCATTCGGGTTTTGCGCCGGAGCATAAGTGTCGTTACCGAGGATGCCAAGGATGCGATATCCTGATACTAAACCTTCTTGGAAAGGACTGAATAAATTCATAATACTTTCCAAGGGGCCAAAAATATTGTTTAAATAAGTAGTAAATGCATAAATAGCACCTGCTGAGACAACTGTTTGTATGGAAAGTTCACCAAAATACCATAAAACTAAAACCGTCGCACCACCTAACAACATGTCAATCATAGGTTCTAATAACAGTGCGTCAGCCTTGATCATTTTAAAACGAGCATTAAAGTACTCACCATTAATTTTGCCGAATTCTTTTTTAAAGCGATCCTCTTGATAAAATTCTTGAATGATATCAATTCCGGTGACACTTTCAGCAATTTTAGCATTCAATGCCGACAAACGTTCGCGCATATGGCGAAATAGTCGTGATGAAAAGCGTTGATAAATGATAATACTAGCCACAATGAATGGTACAACAATCATCATAAGGAGGGTTGCATGCACATCAATTGTCCACATGCCAATATAGGCACCAATCATACTCATCACAGCAAAGGTAAGTTGCATAAAGAATCGCCAAAAATCTGTCAACGATGCCGTATCATTATTAACCCGTGTTACCAGTGAACCCGCAGGCATTTCATCGAAAAATTTCATACCCAATGTGTGTAACTTTTGAAATACGCGTAATCGCATATCTTCTAAAGCATATTCACCAGCCACAGTGAAATAGTAGGCATTCAAAGCATCTGTCACAGCTTGCAACACGCGAATAACTGCCACAAAAACAGCAAAACTAATCGTAATTCTCAGCGGAACACTGCTTGTTTGATGCAAATAAGTCGTCATATAGTAAGCAATGACTCGTGGTGCAGCAGCTTGTAATAGCGCAAAAGCCGCGCCAATTACAAGTGCCACGATAAACATTGACCGAAACGGTTTTGCCATTTTAATCAACGTCCAAATAACATGCAGTTGTTCTCTAACAGGAATATTTTTTGCCCAAACAGAATTATTTTTTTCTGTCATCATCATCCCCCTTTCCCTCTAAGTTTTGTTGAAACGTTGTTGCTAATTGTTGTTGCTCATACATTTGGGCATACCATCCTTGTTGCGCAATCAGTTCTTCATGTCGACCACGTTCAGCAATTTCACCGTGGTCAAAGACTACAATTTCATTAGCATTCATCACGGAACTAATTCTGTGAGCAACAATAACCGTTGTTTTCTCTTGCCGGGTAGTTTTTAAAGTATGCAATATTTGTTTTTCCGTCCGTGCGTCGACGGCCGACAAAGCATCATCTAAAATTAAAATTTCTGGATCGATAATTAAGGCACGAGCTATAGCCAATCGCTGCTTCTGACCGCCCGATAAACTTACACCATGTTCGCCAACTTGTGTGTCGTATCCCTCCGGAAAGTTCAGGATATCTTCATGTAAGGCCGCCATTTTAGCAGCACTTTCCACTTCCTCTTGTGATTTATTGACATCAGCAAACCGGATATTATCTCTCACTGTTGTTGAAAACAAAAAATTTTCCTGCGCAACATAGCCAATCGCTCTGTGATACACACTTAATTTATAATCTTTAATGTTTTTACCAGCAAAACTAATTTGACCAGTATAACCATCAAACTGGCGCAGCAACAGCTTGATTAAGGTTGTTTTACCAGCACCAACACGCCCAACAATACCGACAGTTTCGCCAGCACGAATATTCAATGAAATATCTTTCAAAACTTCCGATTGATCATCTGGATATTTAAACTGATCAATCCGAATAGCAACATCACCATGTGATATGCTATCGTAGCCCTGCTCATCTTCAATAATTGATGATTTTTCAGATAAAATTTCTTGGACACGCATATATGAAGCATTACCACGTTCCAATACGTTAAACAACTGCCCTAAACCAAACATCGGCCATACAAGTAACCCTAAATAAGTTGAAAATGAGACAAGCTGCCCAATTGAAATTGAATCATTCAATACCAACGACCCACCATAAGTAATCATCACAACATAACTAATTGTCATCACCAGCGTAGCCATTGGTCCAAACAAGGAGTCAATGGCGGCTACCTTTTTATTGATCTGAATCGTCTTTTGTATTTCCTCATCAAAAGCATCAACATCTTGTTTTTCTTGCCCCAATGTTTTAATAGCTTTAATTCCAGCTATCGATTCTTGAGACTTGTTTGATAATCGTGAAAAGGCTTCTTGAGATGATGTGAATGCACGTCGCATTTTAGGTGATAAATACCAAACACCGGCCGCCAATAATGGTAAAGGTAAAACACCAATCAACGTCAAACGCCAATCAACCACAAGGGTCATTGAAATAACCGTAAAAATAATAATAACAATCGAATCAACTAGCATCAGTACGCCACCAGATGCCACTCTCTGCACTGCTGACAAATCGTTCGTCGCATGTGCCATTAAATCTCCCGTACGTCGACGCTGATAAAATGTAGTATCCATTTTCAAATAGTGATCAAACAATTGTTGCCGCAATGTTTTTTCTAATAGTGCCGAACCTTGGAAAATATGTGTAATCCACGTATAACGAAATATGTACATCAACACAGAAAAAAGCAAAATACCACCAGCATAGAAAAATAGCTGATGCATCGTCATTTGTCGGGATACTATCACATCAGTGAAACGACCGATTAACGCTGGGGACACCATTTGTGATACTTCTGTCAGAAACAAAAAAGTGAGCCCCAACATATATAGTCGTTTGTGCTCTTTAAAGAACCACATTAATTTGCCAAAAATAGTCATAAGATTCTCCCAGACTGTATAAATCTCCATAATTCATTAAATCTATCTAAATAATATACCATATTTAAAAAGATTTTTTATATTTTATTCATATAAAATTAATTAAAATTACCATCGCACTGCTAACAAACCACACAGTACCATATATAATGTGCTGTTTTGGATTTAAGTTCATCACGCCAGCAAATTCTCTCAAAAACGCTATACCACGGTACGGAAACTGCGTGTACCCTCCTCGACCTTGCGCATTAACTCCTTGTTTTTTCGCGAGTAAAACACCACGAAAAACATGATACTCGCTTGTATAAAATGTGAATGAACTGTTAGTTAATTTAGCACTATTCCTCAAATTTTCATATGTATTTCTAGAATGTTCTTCCAATATTGTCTTTTCACAGGGAACATTTAGTCTTTTTACAGCAAAGTCTCTCATAGCTTCTGCCTCAGAAACTAATTCATCTTTCCCTTGACCACCCGAAAAAATGATAGTTGGATACTCTGACATTTTGGTTGCATCTTTAACAGCTGCCTGAATACGATTACCAACAATTCGACCAACATATTGTCCATCAACTAACCCACCGCCTAAGACAACAATCGGACCATGGATTGGTCGTTTAACCACCAATCCATACAAGATACTACTGCTAATAAACTGTAAAAATTGCCAAAGAACGTACAGTGACAACCATGGGATAACAACGAGAATGGGTTTTAAAGATATTGGAAACCCATCATTCAGAAGCCAAATGCCAATATCAGCAATAGCATACACAAGCAACACTAGTGGAAAAACTAACTGATGCAGGCTATGTTGCCATTTACGCCAACTTTGAAAACTGTGATAGGCCAGTGTAATCACCAAAAACAGACCCGCAATATTCCCCCATTTAACGAACAGCTTAGCTTCATTAATTATATGAACAACTGATATACTTGGAAACTGAATCACCTGCAGACCAATAAATAAAAAAATCACAATAATCAATACATAAAATCCCAGTCGTAAACTTGCCGGGTTAATCCTGATTTGATGCCAAAGTAGCCAAGAAAACATACTTGTAGCTAAAGTTAAAATTGTTAGAATTGCTATCATAAAGCTATTGTAACACGTTGCTTTTACACATAGTTGTGCCACCGCTTTTTGAGATATAAAAAGAGCGCTGAACGCTCTTAAAAAAATTTATGCTGTGATAAACTTATTTGCTGCGTCTTCTGGGACTCTGACCAAGTCTAAGTCAACAAGACGTTCTGCAATTTGCACTGTATTCCAAGCAGCACCTTTAAGCAGGTTATCTGAGACAACCCACATATGGAAACTATCATCATTTTCCAAATCGGGACGCACACGGCCGACGAATGTTTCGCGTTTTCCTTCGGCATTAATTGGCTGTGGGTACAACTGTTCCTTTGGATTGTCTTCCAAAACAACACCTGGGGCTTCACTCAGAATCGCTTGAATATCAGCGGCTGTCGCTCCTGATCCGGCATCCGTTTCAAAATAAACAGTCTCGCCATGACCAATAGGAACAGGTACCCGGACCGCAGTTGCTGTCACTTTAACTGCTTTAGAATTTTTATCACCGAACATAATTTTTTTAGTCTCATGAATCATCTTCCATTCTTCATGAGTGTAACCGTCTTCTTCAAAAACATCTATTTGTGGCAGTAAATTATAAGCTAGGGGATAATGATGCTTAGCACTTTTAACCGGCAAAATCTCAGCATGCATTTCTTTACCAGCATTGTGGGCATCAGTTTCTGAAACTAGCTCTTGCCATGCAGATTGTCCCGCACCAGAAGCAGCTTGATAAGTTGACACGATAACACGTGTCAAACCATATTTAGCTTTAATGGGCGCTAGAGCAACAACCATTTGAATCGTTGAACAGTTAGGGTTGGCAATAATTCCTTGGTGTTGTTTCAAATCTGCTTCATTAACTTCAGGAACAATTAACGGGACATCATCATTCATTCGCCATTGGCTTGAATTATCAACAACCACAGCGCCGCGTTTCACAGCTTCGGGTGCAAATCGTGCTGAAACTGAACCACCACCGCTAGCCAAAACTAAATCAACCCCATCAAAACTTTCTGGAGTTGCTTCCTCAACAACCACGTCTGTACCTTTAAATTGAAGTGTCTTACCTGCTGAACGTGACGAAGCAAGCAATTTTATATTCTTCACGGGAATCGTTGATTGCTCTAATTGTTCAATAAGTCGTGTGCCCACAGCACCTGTTGCGCCAAGAATGGCAACACTATATTCTCTAGTCATTATCTTCTCCTAATCTACTAAAATACGATGTATTCTATCTTGTAGTCCTGTTGTGATTTCCCAGGGCGCCAAACCTGCAAACTGTGCAACGTCCTCGATTGTATTCTCTAAGTCTCCATCTTGACCAATAAAGGTTACCGTTGTACCTTCTGGATATTCACGAGGCAAACGTATCATTAACTGATCCATTGCTACTTGCCCTACAATAGGGGCGTATTGACCGTCAATAATAACCTTGAACCCCATTAATTTGCGTAGCCAACCATCCCCATAACCAATAGGAACAGTGCCTATCCACTCGTTTTGAGTTGTCGTATATTTGTGTGAATAACTAATACCTTCACCAGCAGGTAAGCGTTTAACAAAATTTACCTCGCTCCGAAGGGCCATGACGGGTTTCAGGTTACGTCCATCTGCTAGTTCACCACGAGAGGGCTCAATCCCATAAAGCACCGTTCCTACGCGGACAACCTCATGGGGAACCTCTTCTGCGTGATACATTGCAGCACCCGAATTAGCAACATGATAATACTTTGGTTTTGGCAAGTCATCCGTCAATTGATGCCAACGTGTTAATTGCTTTTGGAAGTACCTGGTATCTGATGAATCAGATTCGGCAAAGTGCGTCGATAGTCCAACATATTCAAACTTATCAGCATGATCCAAAACAAACTGTATCGCTTTCGCTAAAGTTTCACGATTTCTAAACCCAATTCTACCCATGCCAGTATCGATACCTAGTGTAACAGGTAATCGCTGTTCACCAGTTAACTGATGTTCTGCTTTCTCCAGCCAGTCCAATGAAACAACAGTTGCCATGATATGCTGGACAGCCATTAGTTCAACATACTTTACCTGTGAAATACCTAAAATTAAAATTGGTGCGGTTATGCGCTCATGCCGCAGTGCAATAGCTTCATCAAGAACAGCTACACCTAAGCCATAAATACCTCCTGCCACAGCAGCTTGAGCCATAGGAATCAAACCAAATCCATAGGCATTTGACTTAACGGTCAAAAAGACTTTGTCTGCACCTGATACATTTTTAACGGTCGTTATATTATGTTCAACAGCGCTCTTGGAAACTTCAAGACGTGTTGGACGTGTTATTGCCTCTACCATATGTTAGCCCATTCACAGATATCTATGAATGCATACCTCCTCTATTAAAAAATCCACAGCGCACAAGTAGCAGCCATGGATCCCAATTAATTGCAATCTATAACATAGCACCCCGCTTACGCGACAGTCCAACGATTTTTCACCGATTGGCCCAGCTACTTGGTGTCACAGCACCAATGCTTCGGCTACATCCCCTTTAACCTGTTTCATTGTACCTGTAAGCACTCCGCAAGCGACTAATGTCAGCAGCAACCTCTATGATTCTTAAATTGTTATTATTGTATTCTAATTTTTTTTATTTGTCAAATTCAATATTTTTACGCTTGTTTGATTGATAACACTGTCAAATCACCGTATAATGAATTTAATAACTTATGAAATGATGGGAACTATGACGCGACTTGTTACAGCTACAGAAATGCAGCAAATAGATAATTACACGATTGAGACTATTGGTATGCCACAGGATGTATTAATTGAACGGGCCGCAATGGCAGTGCTTGATGTTATCGGCGCCGGTAGATTCGATTTGAGTCATGTGTTAGTACTAGCTGGTCTTGGTAATAATGGTGCTGACGGCGTAGCAATCGCTCGTCTCTTGTACGCTCAAGGCGTAAATGTCTCATTACAATTTGTCGGAAACGTTAGCCGTGCGAAAGACAGTGTGAAACGGCAACTGGCAATCATTGAAAAGCATGGCTTAGTTCGTTCTGAAAAAAGTGACTTTAATGAGGCAACTTTAATTATTGATGCGATATTTGGAGTTGGATTGAACAACGTTCTACCTGAAGGCTTACAAAAAATGATTAAAGCGGCCAACCACATTGATAAACCTGTCATTGCTGTTGATGTTCCTACTGGTATTGATGCAACAACGGGAGAGGTACGTGGCGCTGCTCTTAAAGCTCATACTACAGTCACTTTCGGCTTCACAAAGGTTGGTTTAACGCAACAGAATGGTTGTTACCTTTCCGGAAATGTTATTTTAAAAGATGTCGGGATGCTTATTCCAGATGATTTTGAATTCAGTTTACAGGAGACGCTACCTGTTGCATAGAATATAATACTTCACAATATAAAAACAGTTTATTAATGCCAGGTTGGCATTAATAAACTGTTTTTTTAGTCAATATGTGTCACTTCATCGCCAATCAACAATTTCTTCTCCTTCTTTAGCAAACAATAACAAATCAGCAATTGATGTACGTTTTAACCGTTTCTTAAAATCTTTTTCTGCTTCATAGACAATAGATAGAACTTCTTTTGTTCCTTCAGCGACAGCAGTTTTGGCAGGAAACACGCGATCTGCCAATTGGGTAGAATGAATAAAGCTATCTTCTCCTTCAATCGCCTCATAAACATCCAATAACGTAATATCATTGGTATTACGAGCCAATTTGAAACCACCTTCCTTACTAGCGATCGCTTTTATTAAATTTGCAACAACTAATTTGCGCATTGTTTTTTTTAAGTACGATTCAGATACTTCTAAGTGTTCACTTAAAACATGACTTTTAACAGGTAAGCCATCTTTTTGCAAAGCTAACATAACCAAGACAACCAAACTTTGTTCAACTGCACTAGACATTTTCATTTATTTTTCCAACTTCATTTCTTTATGTACGCAGTCTGCCGACTGCTTTTAAATTAATGCTTAAAAGTTAACTGATTATGGTTTAATTTCATTTGGTACACAAACCATGTTAGTACCATTGATATCACTCCTAAGGATAACAATACAGTTAAGTCTGATGCAACACTGCCACCCATAGAAATTGTTTCGCGGAAGGCATGGACAGAGTAACTCATTGGCATCCATGGATGAATTGCCTCAAAAAAGCTGTTTGACAACTCAATAGGATAAGATCCTGCACTAGCACTCAGTTGTAATACCATCAAAACCAGCATAATCCCTGACCCTAGTTTACCAATTAGCACATTAAACAAGACAACAAACTGATTGAACCCAAAGGATGCTGCTAAGGCTACAACAAATGTCATCGCTGGCCGCTGCGCTTCCATGCCATCCACTAAGAAGAGTAAACCAGTCATAATCAGTGCTTGTCCAATAAAAACTGGCGCATTAATTAACTGCTTATTAGCCCACCATGTGAAACCATTTTTTGGCTTTTTAGAAACCGTCATGAAATCAAATATGGTCGTAAATGTGATCATACCAACAAATAACCCAACAGACATCATATATGGCGCCATTCCAGTTCCGTTGTTAGGAACCTTTGATAAATTAGATGATTTTTGCTTGACTGGCTGTGATAATGCTACCACATTTGATTTCTTATTGTGTATAGCTGACAATTTCACAGCACCATCAGCTAATTTATTCGCTAAAGTGGTTGCACCAGTACCTGCCTGCTGTAAGGCCTCACTAGCTTGATTTTCACCAGTAAGTAACTGTGTCGTGCCATCATTTAATTGCGAAACACTACTATTAAGTGTATCGTTTTTGGCGGCTAACTGTCCAAGTCCTGTAGTTAATTGAGATGATCCTTGCGCTAGCTGCTGAGCACCTGGTACTGCTTGGTTAGCTATTCCTTGGCTGACGGTAGTTAAGCTGTCATTTAGTGTTTTAATGGCTGTTTGCGCGCCTTGAGTGGCAATGGATCCTTGTTGACCGAGTTTCTGTAATTCTGGAATTTCTGCCTGCAACGCTTGTAATTGTGGCAACATAGCTTTTAATGTAGTTAATTGATTTTGAATTGTAGTGGCTGCTGTTGCACTTGATTGCACATTTTCAGCCAAATCACTTAATGCTGCTTGATATTTAGCAGCAACAGTAGGATTTTCTTGTAAAAATTTTTGGAAATCAGCATCTTGAGCTAATGCTTTGAAAGCAGCTGCGTCTTTCCCAGCACCAGTTAATCCAGCTGACAGCTTTTCGGACGCTTCGTTAAGCTTTGTTGAATCAACAGTTACCGTTGGTGATTCAACCTTACTTAGTTTTTGCAAGCCCTGTGTCAGTTGCGTCAAGCCTGTATCAAGCTGCTTTAAATCAGCCGCCTTAGCACTTTGCTTTGTATTAATCTCGTCAGAAACCTTTTGGAGCTGTGTGGCAAGTTGTTGAGCACCTGAAGTTAACTGCTGAGCACCAGTATTAGCGGACGACACGCCATTTGTATACTGTGACAAGCCCGTTGCCAACTGTGAAGTACCAGTTTGGAGCTGTGTTGTACCATCTTGCAATTTTTTAGTACCATCTTGTAATTGTGATAAACCACTCCCAAGTTGTGTAGCACCTTTAGATCCCGATTGAAAACCTTTTTTTGAGGAGGCTGTTGCATTTAAAATTGTTTTATTATAAACACCTTGCAGTGATTTTGAGACATTTGCCTGTACTTTATCAGCCGCGGAAGCCGTTAATTTTTCAGCAATGAATCCTTGCCCTGTATTATGCGCAATTTTAATCTCAGGCTTGACTGGCTTAGCATCCAACAGCGTACCTGAATTCTTAGTAAAGGACTTCGGTATCGTGATGGTCATGTAATACTTTCCAGATGCAAGTCCTTTTTTAGCTTTTTCAGCCGAAGTCTTAGTTAATTTTAATTGCTTGCTGTCAAGCAATTTTTTAGTTAAATCATCGCCTATATTCTGTGACTTTCCATTAATCTTTGCGGTCTTATCTTGATTAACAATCGCAACTGGAAGATGGTCCACTCTACCATAAGTATCCCAAAGTGACGACAAAAAAATGACTGCGTATAAACTCGGAATGAGTGTAATACCAACCAATAATAATGGTAACCCCCTGATTTTTCGAACACGGTTCCATTCTGAATTCTCAAAAAACTTCCTCATACTTCGCACTCTTTCGTGTATATTTTTTATCTATGGATATATTATAGACACGGAAAGATGAAAATGCAACAATAGTTTTCATTTTTTTACATGTTACTTATGATACGGTGATCCTTGTTGAATCATAAAAGCACGATAAATTTGCTCAATCAGTACAAGACGCATTAATTGATGTGGCAAGGTCAGCAACCCAAAGCTCATCTTTAGGTTCGCCCTTTGCTTGATTGCCTTAGATAATCCAAGAGAACCACCAATAATAAAAGTAATGTCCGAATAGCCATTAACCGCAATGGCTTCAAGTTTTTGAGAAAATTCCTCGGAAGGAAACTGTTTCCCTTCTATTGCTAGCACAATAACATAATCACGCGAACCAATTTTCGCTTGAATTCGCTCCCCTTCTCTAGCCATAATTTGATTATTCTGTGCTTCACTAGCATTTTCCGGCGTCTTTTCATCAATCAACTCAACTACTTGAACTTTACAAAAGCGAGATAATCGTTTTGTATACTCCGCAATGCCTTCTGTTAAATACTTTTCCTTTAGTTTCCCGACCGTGATTAATTTAATATTCATTTCAAACCTACTCTTTACAATTTCTTAATATTTTTGGTTGATTACCTATATTCATTATATCCGATGTTATCCACACGAACAAAAAAAATATTTTTTTCTGAAAAAGCTTTTATACCAACTCTTTTCGCTGTTCGCTTTTTAAGTTATCCACTGTTTTTTTTAATTTCAAAAAAAATGTGGATAACTTTATAAACGTTATTTTACTCTTATTTAGACAAATTATAGATATTTTCCCGCAAGTTATCCACAGTTATCCACAAAGTTGTACACAATTGTGGATAAGCACACGCGTTCGACTAATGTTTAAAGTAAATTTTCTTTACATTGTTCGGAAAATATATTCTAAATAGCATTGCATCAGTGTTATTTCTTTAATCGCTTCAATACACGAACATTGCTGATATGCGTCTAAAAACTGCCCATTTTTCCCTAAATATTGCCTAAAATTACCAATATTTATTATTTCTTATAAAAACAAAGCACTTATCCACGTATTTAAACGTCTTTTCCACATTTTCTGGTATTTAGTCCACAAATTGTCAACATTTTCAGCTTGTTTTCAACATTTACAGAAAATACATATTTTTTAATAAAAGTCAAACAAGAGTAAAGAAAAAGCTAACATTTTTGTTAGCTTGCTAATTTCTGTGTTAATTTAACCTTGACGTTTTGCTTAGTATCCTGATGATAATAAGTCAATGTTATTGTGTCCCCAAGCGAATGCTTGTAGAGTTCTTCTCGCAGATCAGCCTGTGAGCTGACCTTTTTACCATTAATGCCAACAATAACGTCGTACTTCTTCAATCCAGCTTTATCTGCTGGGCCATTGTTAGTCAAACTCATTACAACAACACCACCAGTAACGCTATCTGGAATTTTCAATGTTGATTTTTGCTCAGAAGCTGTTACTTCTGACAAATTAATCAAACTAATGCCAATTGCTGGTCGTGTGACTTTACCATCTTTGACTAATTTGTTAACAATGTCAACGACTTGATCAGAAGGAATTGCAAAACCCATCCCCTCAACGCTCGTTCCAGAAGAAGATGTTGATAACTTCATTGAGTTAATACCAATAACTTGTCCTGCAAAGTTGATTAATGGTCCACCTGAGTTACCAGGATTAATAGCAGCATCCGTCTGAATAACCGTGGATCCACCATAATTTTGACCATTTTCAGATGTTGCCTCAACTAACCTTTTCTTGGCCGAAATGATGCCTTGCGTCACTGACGAAGCATACTCAGATCCCAGCGGCGAACCAATTGCCAAGACGTTTTCACCAACAGTTATTTTACTTGAATCGCCAAATTGTGCAGTTGTTGTAACGTCTGTGCCGCCGATTTTCAGAACAGCTAAGTCAGTCATCGCATCTTTGCCGACTAATGTAGCGGTCACTTTCTTCCCACTGTGCAGCATAACTTGAATTTTAGCCGCTCCAGTGATTACGTGATTATTGGTTACAATAAATGCCGATCCATCCGTTTTTTTATAGATCACGCCAGAACCTTCTGACGATTCTTGATAACTACCTTGACTGGATTTAGTAAAGTTCAATACAGATACAACTGCATCTGATACCTTATTATAAGCTGATGTAGCAGTTGCATTCTTGGCAATCGTTTTTGTACTTGTTGCTGTCGTACTCACTTTTTGATTTTGATTTTGTAACAATTGTACACCCTGCTGCCCATACAAAATTGCTCCTCCACCAACAACACCAGCAATGACGCCAGTTAACAACGTTTTTGTTAATGCTGATTGTACCATTAGTCACCTCTCGACTATATTTATTTTATTTTATCAATTTGAAGTTAAGCAAAAATTAAATTATTCTGATAAATTGTCGCTCGTAAAGGCATTGATTTTCAAAATCCCTGTGCTGCCATTTGCGTGTGTTACAACAAATACCCATACCGGTAAATAAATGTCATAGCCATTAACCTTTACCGATGTATCATATGATAGAGCGCCCTTTGATAATTTATCACCACTATTTAGCTCATTGAATTTATAGAGAGCGACAATTGCGGCTTCCTCTGTAATTGTTGCACGTTCATCGCGCAATACTGTAACCTTAGTTATTTTAGTTTGTGTAAAATCAGTTACCTTACGGTCTTTATCTTTGTTAAAGATCATCAGCCCTTGTTTAGCGATGACCGGCAAATTATCAATATACTGAGAATAGGTTACACGATTTTTCACATTAACTTTAGACAGAATAGGATTATATCGATATCCTGCATTACGTGCTATCTTTGACGCCTCAACGTCATCCGCCGCAGCTTTCTTACCACTACTGCTACTACTAGTATTCCCTCTACCTAGTTGCGATGTTTTATTGAAAGTCACGTAGAGCGTCTGATTATTAATATTTGCATTGAAGTTTGACAACTTATCAATCGTTGACATTAAACTATTTGATCGTTTACCAGCTAAATAACTAGCATAAGTAACCGAAGTACTAAAGTTAGCTACTTTTATTTTTTGATTTTTAATCTCACTAATGATATTCGCATTGGCGTCGGTTACTTTAATACTTGGTCTCTGATTACTACGCCACCAAAAAAAGAGAAACACGTCCAAAAAGATGAATAACATCGTCATTAATATTTTTAGTCGTCTAAATTGCATAAAAACGTATTTCTCCTTTCATAGTTTTCAGAACCCTGAATCATCCTGATTGGAAACTATTCTCGATTAGCTAGAAACGTATTGACGCTCATCCAACCCGTTGGCGTTTCAATCATCCATGTAGGATTCATGTTGACTGAAACGTTATTTTCTTTGTTAGCCAACCATTCATAGCCTGGTGCAATAGAATAATACTCACTACTTTTGACACCAGCTTGTTGTAACTTAGCCAAAACATCTGCTGCTTTTGGTAAAGTAACATCTTCTTGCGTATTAGGAACCGGCACACCCAACTCATTTAGCGAATAGGTACTTGTTAGGTTACCGTATTTATCTAACGTCATATGAATAGCACCAGTTTTTGATTGGTAATAAACTGGTAGCCCTTCAACAAACGTTCGATAAGTAATATCCTTCCCATTATCACGGCTCTGGTAAAAGCGCGTATCAGAGAGATCTAACTGTAACAAATTAATTTGCGAAAAACCGACATTCAACCGATTGTAATAGCTGCGCTGTAATGTACCAGTCGTTCGATTATCTGTAAAGGTCACTGTTTCTAAATCTGGATCATAAATGATTTGTTGATTACTGTATTTATTAGTATAAATTTTTTTATTGTTCTCAGTGGTCTGGGTTAACTGATTTGTAGTCCCTAAGAGTGCTGATACATAAGTCGTTGGATCACGATGATTCACTAAATAAGAGTACACAGGTAATTTAAACTCTTTTGGGTAGTTCAACATCACATGTCCGTTAACCACTTTAAAGTTTACCGTTAAAGCTTTGGGCAACCGAGCAGCGACCTTCCATGCCTCAGTTGTATCAATTTTGCTAATAGTAACTGTCGTAATCGTTTTAGACTGTGTATTCACAAAATATGCTTTTTTAGAATGGTTAAGTGGCACAACAACATAGTTAAAGTTAAAACTTTTATGCGTTGATACACGCTGAGAATAATAAGAATTAAAATATTCAATTGGCACAACGTCTGGATAGTGATACAAGGCAGTTTGCGTTTTATCCAGTAATTGACTAATCTGCTTATTAGTTGCTTTTCTTTGCGTAGGATTCGTCATTCTAGAATTTGCTAAATACTGATGAATACTTTTATATTGCGCATTCGTGGTGTGCATAACCATATGCTGTTTGCCACTTTTATCATTCACAATGTAGTTCGTAGGTCTAAACAACTCGGAAGCTTGTTGCGATTGTTGATCCGTTTGTGTCGGCGCCTCTTGACTGCCTGCTGAAATGAATATTAATGCAGTTAGTACAATAGAAACAATAATAGCAATCGTCAATAAAATATTGATCATAACACCTTGGACTGATCGATTATTCTGCATCCCAATCGTCCTCCGGTTCTTCGTCAACATAAGCTAACGAAATATAGAAGGTAGAGCCCTTATTTTCAACTGAATCAACCCAAATACGACCATTAAACTTTTCAACCACTTCCTTAGAAATAGCCAATCCTAGCCCTGTTCCACCCTGCGCACGGGACCTTGATTTATCAACTCGGAAGAAACGATTAAATATATTATCCAAGTCTTTTCTTGGAATGCCTAGCCCTTGATCAGAGATGCTTAAGATTGCACGTGTTTTTGTCTTAATCAGTCGGGCTGTTATGGTTCCGCCGTCTGGTGAATATTTCACCGCATTATTCATGATATTGTCTAATACCTGAGTAAACTTGTCCGGATCAACTTCAACCCAAACATCTTCCTTGGTAAATTCACGCAAAATATTATAGTTTTTAGTGATTGTGTTTTCGTTTTTAGCGTCACTTTCCAAAATCATATCAAAACGATTCAAAACAAAGTTAAACAAACTGTTTAAATTAATAACTTCTAGCTTGACCTCCATCGTGCCTTGATCTAGACGCGATAGCTCCAACAAATCATTAATCATTCGAATCATACGCTGTGTTTCATCTTGAACAACACCCAAAAAGTTTTGCGCCATTTCTGGGTCATCAATAGCGCCTTCTGCCAAAGCATCCACATAGGATCGAACTGAAGTCAAAGGTGTTCTTAATTCGTGCGATACATTGGAAACAAACATACGCCGTTCAGAATCTATACGTTGTTGCTCGGTAATATCATGTAGGACCACAACTAATCCAGAAATAAAACCAGATTGGCGTTTAATCAAAGAAACATAGGTCTGGACTAACAGTTCTTTACTATCATCTGATAAGTCTACTCTAAAATCATTTAGATTTTCCAATATATCACGTAATGTACGTTTGCCCTCCAAACGTAAGAGACTAACAACATTTTGTCCAAGGGCATCTTCCCGGTTAACCCCTACAAAATCTGCTGCAGCCTGATTAATAATGGTGACTTCACCACGGCGATTAGCCGCTAAAACACCATCCGCCATATGTGTCAAAACGGAATCCAAACGATTACGCTCCGCATTGACTGTTTCTGTTGACTCTTCGATACGCGTAGATAGATCATTAACCGATAATGCCAATTGGCTTAACTCATCAGAACCATAAATGTGATTCACCATCGAGTAATCACCTTCAGCAATTTTAGTCGTCTGTTCACTGATTTGTTCAATTGGTCTTGTTAAGGTTCTTGCTAAAAATAGGGCCAGCGCCACACTGGCAACTAGTGCAATCAAGCCAGCAATAATAAACAGTCGCATGACACTGTTAATATTCTTATATACTGGCAATAAACTGGCTTTTACAACAATAACACCGGAGACGTCTTTTAATCTCCCCGTAGTCACCCCTAGAGGTGTCGTCATGATTTCTTTACGCTCGCCGTTTTCATTGATCGTTCGAGTGGCAACATACGACTGGTCCCCAGCAAGCGCCTTTTGTGCATTAATGTCGGTCGTTTTTTGGCTGATCGTTTGCTGACCTGATACAGAAGTCGTTCCTCGAATTGTTCCAGTTTTATCAATAACTTGTACTTCTTCAATGTTGGTATTGTTTAATCCTGACAAAACGTCTTGGATTTCATGATTGCCTTCATCAGAGTTACTATTACGTAAAGCAGTGTTAATTGGATCAGTAACATATTTAGGTAAGGTGATCTGTTGTTGGAATGTCCTTAAGTTCTGACGTTCCATTTGGCGTACGAAAAAAGCACCCAAAAGTTCGAGTGCGATAATCATTAGCAGCACAAAAACAAGTGTGATGCGAAAACGAATAGATTGGAAAAATTTAGTAATTGACGTCATCTTCATTATGCTCAATGGCGAGCATTCTTCCCCTCATTATGTACGCGTAAACTTAAATTTCATTCATTTATTCTTCTGATGGGCGTAAATAATATCCGACGCCACGACGTGTTGCTAGCCAATTAGGATGGCTAGGATTGTCTTCAATTTTCTCACGTAATCGTCGAACCGTAACATCTACTGTACGTACGTCACCAAAATAATCATAGCCCCAAACTTGCTGTAACAAGTGTTCACGTGTCATCACCTGTCCAATATGTTGTGCTAAATAATATAATAATTCAAATTCACGATGCGTTAACTCAATATCAGCACCATCCTTTGAAACCATATAGGCTTGGGGATGGATTACTAAATCACCTAAGTGAATATCTTCTGTACTATTAAAAGTCTCTTCAGAAGTTTGCGAAACAGACTTTCGACTTCGCAAATTAGCCTTAACTCGTGCAACCAATTCACGATTAGAAAATGGTTTAGTTACATAATCATCGGCTCCCATTTCTAAACCAAGAACCTTATCAATCTCACTATCCTTAGCGGTCACCATGATGACAGGCACATCTGACTTAGAACGGATTTGACGCAAAACCTCGATACCATCTACTTCTGGTAACATCTGATCTAGTAAAACCAAATCAGGATTTTCATCATTATACATATCTAATGCTTCTTGCCCATCCGCAGCGGTGACTACATCGTAGCCTTCTTTGGTTAGGTTAAATTTAATAATATCAGAAATCGGTTTTTCATCGTCCACAACTAATACTTTACTCATGGCAGAACTCCTATCGTATATGTGTCGTTTCTTTTCATTATAACATTTCGGGTAAACGAAAAGAACAAGCAATGTCACTTGTTCTCATAAAAATGCAACAATATTTTATTAATGTCCACGTCGGTAGAAGCGATTTTTAAACAAAGAACTAATCGCCTCATTTTTGCTAATACGGGTAATTGCCTCACCAATCAGCTCTCCAACAGAAACAATTTCTAATTTCTCAAATTTCTTATCTTCTGGTAAATTGATTGAATCAGTTAGAATAACTTTTTTAAACACTGAATTCTGTAGACGTTCAATGGCTGGCCCGGAGAAAACAGCATGCGATGCTACTACATAAACCTCTTTGGCACCGTGTTCCATAACAAGTTGAGCACCTTGCGTTATCGTTCCAGCAGTGTCAATCATATCATCAATCATGATAGCCGTTTTACCTTCAACATCACCAACAATGCTGCCAACTTCAGCCACGTTTGGTTTTGGACGGCGCTTATCAATCACTGCAACTGGTGACTCAAGTTCTAACATATTATTCAAATTACGCGCGCGTGTCATCCCACCGTGGTCAGGGGAAACAACAACCGCATTTTTTTTATCAGCAATGCCTGATTCAATCAAATAATCTGCTAATAATGGGGCGCCTTGTAGGTGATCCATTGGAATATCAAAGAAACCTTGAATTTGAGCGGCATGAAGGTCTAATGCTAATACACGTGTAGCTCCGGCACGTTCTAACATATTAGCTACCAACTTAGCTGTGATTGGCTCACGAGAACGCGCTTTGCGATCTTGACGTGCGTAGCCATAATACGGCAGAACAACATTGATTTGATTTGCACTTGCACGACGCAATGCATCAATCATAATCAATAGCTCCATCAAATTATCATTCACGGGTGCTGAAGTCGATTGAATAACAAAAACATTATCGCCACGAATACTTTCCTCAATGTTAATTTGCACTTCACCATCAGCAAAGCGTTTAACGGAAATACGGCTCAACGGAACACCAACCGAATCGGCAATCTTTTGCGCAAGTGGTTCGTTTGAGCTGAGTGAAAAAAGTTTCAATTTAGGTTCTGGCATGTCTAACTCCGAGTTTTTATAGGTAGCTATTGTAGTATTACTGTATTCATTTTACCAAAAAAAACATTTAAATACAGGTCTTATTACAAGTTTTAAATAAGATATTATGCTATGACATTTGATAATGCTGTCAAAGCTGCATCATAATCAGGTTCATCAGAAATTTCTGGTACAATTTGCGAATAAAGGACCACGCCTGCCGCATCGATAATGTAAATCGATCGTGTGTCAAAACCAGTGTCTGGTACATATAACTTAGTTGCGTATCCAAATGATTCTTGCTCATCTGAAAGCATACGCATGTTGTGTACCCCTTCAGCTGCGCACCAATCACGTTGCTCTGCTGCTGTATTTGTGGAGATAGTCACAAAATTAACATCTGTATATTGATCCACAGCTTGGTTAAATCGACGTGTCTGTAATGAGCAAATATCTGTATTTAAATCCGGAACGACAGAAAGCAACATCACTTTTCCTAACAAATCGGCCGTCTTAACTTTTTCATTGTTTTGGTCAACTAATTTGAAATGAGGCACCTCATCACCAACTTTAAGGGGATCGCCTTCCAATGCAACTTTATTACCATTTAACAGAACGTTCATCTTTTTTTGCCTCCTTGGCTTATATATCGGAATATTTTAAATTAAGTAATCTACACAGATTATAACTGCAGCTGTGTCAAAACTAAAATATAACTGTCTTTTAAAGAACATATTCTTCTAAGACCCGCGCTACACCGGAATCATTGTTTGTTGCTGTCTCGATGTCAGCTATTGTTTTAATTTTTTCAATTGCATTACCCATGGCAACACCTAATCCTGCGCGCTCAATCATTGAATAATCATTTTCTTGATCACCAATTGCCATTGTGTTTTTAATATCAACATTTAATGCTTTTGCCAGAGCTTCAAGTGCATTGCCTTTCGAAGCATCTTTGTTGATAAACTCTAGGTTATTGGCAGTTGACCGAATCACTGACATTTTGTCAGAAATACTTGTTGGCACATTCGCTTGTACGTTATCCAAATCGTCAGATTCAGCGTTGGCAATGCCCTTAATAATTTCAACATGCTCCAGCTCATTGTCATTATTAACAATATGTAACGGCAAATTTACAAGAGAATTTTCAAAACTAGCCCAACGATGAATTAAACGATTGGTCGTATAAGCCGCGAACTGATCCTCAGCTTGAATATACGTCTTTTGCTCACGCATAAAGGTATTTAGCTCTTTATACTCTGCCAAATCTAGTGCAGCATGAAACAAAATTTGAGAGCCATCAGCAGTTTGCATTAAGCCACCATTATGTGTAATGACATACTGTTCGCTGCCTACAATGCCTAACTCGTCTAATATATTGCGAACACCAGGAAGTGGTCGACCGGTTGTAATAACAACTTTGACATCTTGTGCAAGTGCCTGTTGAACTGCAGATTTTACATCTAACGGAATTTGACGCTCATCGTTAATCAATGTGCCGTCAATATCGATAGACACAATTTTTATCTCTGACATGTTTTGACTCCATTTTTAGGGATACTATTATTATACCAAACAGCAGCGCATTCAAAACATTAATTTGTATATTATTAATTGCATTATAAACAACAAAAAATTGGTGATTAGACACCAATTTTTTGCAAATTATCATAATGATTAAAACATTCTTTTAAAATAAGCTTAGCCGTATCTTCTCCAACTGCCATCATCAAATTCTTATCATCTACATTGATTTGTGGTAACTGATATAGCATTTGCCCGCTATTATTTTTCATAGATACCGGCACTGTTTCAGGTAGACCCGTAATTTTTTGGCTTTCTTCATTTAAAATCTGGTCAACCCATTTAGGAGCAACAACAACATCTAAGCTAGTTGGTTGCTGAATAACAGTTGATATCACACATGATAATGATACGTAGTTTACAACAACATCGGGATATATTTTAGCAATTTTTTCAGCAGTTAGTGCCCATATTTTTGATGTATAAAACGAATCAAAAGGGGTGACGATTGTGACCGCCCTTTTTCGATTCATCGCTCGCTCAAACCCCGCCGTGATAACTTGCTCAACTTCACGTTGTTCATGCGTTATTGTGTCTTGTGCGAAATCATCGACCGAAATATTACCATCCACGTGATCATTAGCCCTCTTAGCACTTTGTACAATTATAAAATCCGTATCCCTGACTATTTGATTCTTGAGTGGTGAGGCATCAACATTATTATCAGAAATTTGAACTACTTTGCAAGCAAGTGTGATGTTTAAATATTTTCTCAATGCCACAAGCGATTCTTGTACGCTTAGTAAACTATCCGTCCCTACCTCTTGGTTCAGTGCGCCAACCAAAATGCCATCATAATTCTTCAATTCGCGAAGCGTCTGGTTTGGTAACGGTTCATTAAATGAAAGTGCTGCGTTGACACCAAAAGGAAGTTCCGTCACCTCGAATGCAGTTGAATCATTTACAGATGACTTAACGATTCCCAAGGCTCTGTCAATTACACTGCTAGATTCTTTATCGCCTTTTAATATTGCTAATTTATACATCATAATTTTTCCTTCTTATTCTCATCTTTTCGTTTTTTTATTCTACAAAGATTGCATAATATAGATTTTTAGATTAAAATATCAACCAGGAGGACATTATCCATGTCAAAGAAAGTCGTTTCAACAACTACAGCGCCCAAAGCACTCGGACCCTATTCGCAAGCTATTCTAAATGACAATACATTGTACATTTCTGGACAAATTGGTATTGATCCAGAAACCGACGAATTTGCTGGCGCTACGACAGCCGAACAAGCACATCAAATTTTTGATAACATTGATAACATCTTACACGAAGCTGAATTTTCACGAAATGATATCGTAAAAGCTGCATTATTTTTTGATGATATTGCAGACTTTGCATTAGTTAATGATATCTACGCACAATACTTCGATACAACTTCTGTTGAGGAATTTCCTGCCCGTTCAGCCGTTCAGGTAGCTGCTTTACCTAAAAATGCTAAATTAGAAATTGAAATTACCGCGATGAAATAAAAACTTGATTTAATAAATCAAGTTTTTTCTTTTCCTAAACTAACATATTGAAAAGCACAGTATTTTCTTGCAAATTGATATATTTTGGAAAAAAAGCTGCTAAACGGGCTGTTAAGTCATCTACTTTCGTAACAGGATCCAGCAGAATACCAACCATGACAGAGCCTGTTTCAGAGTTTATTTTTTTAGTATATTCAAAACGAGTAATATCGTCGTTTGGTCCTAAAACATCATTTACAAATTGCCGTAATGCCCCGGGTCGTTGCGGAAACTCAACTAAGTAAAACTGTTGGCGACCCTTATACATTAATGCCTTTTGTTCCATTTCTTGCATACGGCCGATATCATTGTTTCCACCAGAAACAACTAGAACGACGTTTTTCCCTACGATATCACTGGCCATAAAATCCAAACTAGCGATAGGCATCGCTCCAGCTGGTTCGGCAACTATCGCCTCATAAGTGTACAAGTCTAATACTGCTTGAGCAACCTTTCCTTCAGGGATAGCCAGCAGTTTGTCAACATACTGCTGTGCTTGATTATAGGTAAACTGACTGACACGCGCAACGGCAGCACCATCAACAAAGTGATCAATATTCTCGACGGTGGTAGGTTTTTGAGCTTGAAAAGCCGCTTTCATTGACTGTGCCGTTTCTGGTTCGACACCTACTACTGTGGTTTGTGGTGATACCTTTTTAGAATAGGTCGACAGACCACCGATTAAACCGCCACCACCAACAGAAGCAAGCAAATAATCAACATTAATATTTTGCTCTACAGCATCTTCAAATACCTCAACCGCCACCGTGCCTTGCCCAGCCATGGTACGCCGATCATCAAATGGTGCTACAAAGAACATATTATGTTTTTCAGTGTATTCAAACGCTGCACTTTGTGCTTCGTCAAAGGTATCACCGACTAGGATTACCGTAACATATTGACTACCAAAACGTTTAACCGCTTCTACTTTTTGATTTGGTGTAGTGACTGGCATAAAAATAGTTGCTTGTATCTTTAAATTATGACATGTATCGGCTACGCCTTGCGCGTGGTTTCCAGCTGAAGCAGCAACAACCCCATTATTGAGTTTTTCTTTCTCTGCCTTAATGATATTGTAGTAGGCACCACGAATTTTGAACGAACGAACCCGTTGCATATCTTCTCGTTTAAGATACACATTAGCTCTATATTTTTTTGATAGATAGTCATCATACGCCAATGGCGTATGCGTTACTACCTTTGACAAGACTCGATGCGCCTCATCTATTTCTTCAGCCGTTAGCTTTCCCTCAGTCGTCATGTATTCATCTCCAATTACTAATTTATTTTATGTACGAAAAGCACGCCATTTCGGTCAATGCTTCTCATTTTGTTACTTTGCTGCTGAGAATTGCTCAGTATCCGCTGCTGTCGAGTACTTATCTGCATCTGAAATCCATGGCATCATAGCACGAACCTTCTTACCTGTTTGCTCGTACAAACCGCTCTTATACTCTGTCCGCATCTTTTCCAAATCCTTCAAACCAGAATTGTATTCTGCCAACCACTTCTTAGCATAAGTACCATCTTGGATATCCTTCAAAACATCACGCATTCCTTGCTTTGATTCTTCAGTGATGATACGTGGTCCGTTCAACATTTCACCATATTCACAAGTATTTGAGCAATCGTGTCTCATCTTCTCGAAACCACCTTCAAAGATCAAATCAACAATCATCTTCATTTCATGAGATGTTTCGAAATAAGCCAATTCAGGTGAGTAACCTGCTTCCACCAATGTGTTAAATCCTGCCTCAATCAATTGTGTTAAGCCACCACAAAGTACAGCTTGTTCACCAAACAAGTCTTCTGTTGTTTCTTCTTCAAAAGTCGTTTCCAAGATACCTGCGCGACCTGAACCAATACCTTTCGCATAGGCCTTGGCCACTTCAGCTGTATCACCCGTAGGATCTTGATGAACACCATACAAAGAAGGAATCCCACCCCCTTCAACGAATTGGCGACGTTCAATGTTTCCTGGACCCTTTGGCGCAATGATCATGACATTAATATCAGCATTGGGCTTAATCAAACCATAAACAATGTTGAACCCATGAGAAAATCCAAGGTAAGAACCTGCCTTAAGGTTAGGCTCAACTTCTTTCTCCCAAACTGCCGCTTGTAATTCGTCAGGGGTTTCCATCATAACAACATCCGCTTGTGCCGTTGCTTCAGCAGCTGAGTAAACTTCGAACCCATCTTTTTTAGCACTATCAAAAGATTTTCCTGGGCGCAATCCCATGATGACATCAAATCCTGAGTCGCGTAGATTATTCGCTTGAGCATGCCCTTGTGCACCATAGCCAATAACTGCAATCTTTTTGTTTTCCAATGGTGTTGTATCAATATCTTTATCATAAAACATTTTTGTAGTCATAATAAAATCCTCCGTGATTTTAAATTCATTTTCTAATTAATAATGGCAAAAACCATCATTTACCGTTAATACATCTAATTGCTTCAATAAGTTACGTCGTACCGTTGCTGTTTGTTTGTCATTTTGAGATTCAAAGATAAATGAAATTGTCGAAATCTTTTGATCTTCATCTGGCGTCACCATTAGTGATTTAATGTTCAGATTTAACCGTGTCAACACACTCGCAAACCTTACTAACAATCCAGGACGATTGTACACACGTGTTATAAATGTTTTATCCATTAAGCATCCTCCTCGGTAATCATGTCACGATAAGGCGCACCCGCATTAACCATTGGCAAAACCTTTATATCATCAGGAATAATTATTTCAATTAGTACTGACTTGTCCGATTGAAAAGCTAATTGCAAATCTTCAAGCATTCGCTCAGGTTTCTCAATTCGAACATAATTAATACCATACGCCTGTGCTAACTGATTAAATTGTGGTTGTGATTTGAAAACTGTACTAGATAATCGACCATTATAAAATAGTGTTTGCCATTGTCTCACCATTCCTAATGAATGGTTGTTGAACAATATGATCTTAATATTTAAGTCATTATCGTTTAAAATTGCTAGCTCTTCTGACGTCATTTGAAAACCGCCATCACCAACAAAAAGTACCACCTCTTTGTCCCGTCTTGCAAACTTCGCCCCAATCGCTGCCGGAATACCGTACCCCATTGTCCCTAAACCACCAGAAGTCAACATCTGGTAATTATTCTGGAATGGATAATACTGTGCTACCCACATTTGATGTTGACCAACATCTGTGACCACAACCGCCTCACCTTTAGTAACTTTGCCAACCGCTTGAATCACTGCTTGTGGCATAATCGCTGTTTCTGACTTCTGATAGTAAAACATTGAATCTCTTTTCGCTTGACGAATACTTTCTTGCCATTTTGACGTATCTGTCATTTTGGCATTTTTAATTTCCGTCAAGATTGCATTTAACGCATCGTCAGCACTAGCATGTATAGCGTGAGCAGTTGGTAGCACTTTCCCTAATTCCGTTTCATCAATATCAATATGAGCGATGGTTGCATGTTTTGCAAAATCATCAACATTCGTAACAACACGATCATCAAATCTCGAACCAATATTTAAAACAAAGTCGGCCTGGTCAACAGCTTGATTGGCTGCTATGGATCCATGCATGCCCACCATTCCCAAAAATAGTGAGTTTTCTGATTCAACTGCTCCGAGTCCCAATAATGTTGAAACAGTCGGTATGTGGTAGTGCTGTATAAGTGTGCGTAGTAAGTCTTGTGCATTTGATTTCAAAACCCCTGCCCCAGTAATAATAAGTGGCTGACGAGCTTTAGACAAAGCCGCTACTAATTGATGAATCTGAACAGCATCAACATCCGGTTTTTGCGTATCAATTTGACGTAGCCAGATATCAGCTTGACTTTCTTCAGTGTCCTTTGCCAACATCACGCTCTTTGGCAAATCAATTAACACTGGGCCCGGACGACCAGAAACAGCCACCTTAAATGCTTCTTCAACAATTAACGGCAATTCGCCAACTGTTCTAACTTGGTAACTCATCTTAGTTATTGAACTTGTAATTGACAAAATGTCTAACTCTTGAAAAGCATCTGAACCAATAGCTGCCGATCCTACTTGGCCGGATATCACAACAAGCGGTACAGAGTCACAAAACGCATCTGCTATACCAGTGACGGTATTTGTCGCTCCCGGACCAGACGTGACTAGAACAACACCTGGTTTCCCTGTAGCTTTAGCATAGCCTTCCGCAGCGTGAGCAGCTGCTTGTTCATGTCGAACAAGTATGTGCTTGATGTGCGATGATTCATATAGTGCGTCATATAGCGGTATAACAGCTCCACCAGGGTATCCAAAGAGACTCTTAACACCTGCTTTCTCTAAAGAATCTAGTAGTATGTGTGCCCCATTTTTACCTTCGGTTAATACTACATTTTTCATAGCTTACTCCCTTCTTAAATTTATCAGCCACTTCGAAAATTAGTAAAATTAGATTTTGATTAACAAAGCAACAAGTGTATTGTGACAAATCGAATTAGTGCTGTCAACGTTAAAAACGGAAAAACCATGAAAAGAGAATGATATTAAAACTAATTATCACTTGGCACAACAGTATTTCTGAAATGAATATATAACTTTGGAATATTTAAGCCTATATAAAAACGGAATATTTTTAATAATCACAGCAACTAACTAATTATAAAAATGATATTCTGAATCTATAATTTCATTTATTTTTAATACAAAGGAGAGCAGTATATGACAAATAATGCTGTATTATCGATGAAAAATGTTTCGTTTGAACGAGACAAAATAATATTAAAAAATATTAATTGGTCTTTGCATAGCGGCGAAAATTGGGTGCTGATGGGGCTAAATGGTGCTGGAAAAACCACACTACTATCATTGATTTATGGTAATCATTGGGCAACAACCGGAAGCATAGAAGTTCTCGGAGAAACTTTTGGGAAGACAAATGTTTTAGCGTTGAAAAAACGCATTGGTCTCATTTCTACTGCCGTACAATCCCGATTTCCAGAACATCATCTAGCCCAATATATTGTATTGAGTGGAAAATTTGGTACCATTGGTATTCACAATGATTTTGAAAAAAATGACTTGAACGAAGCCATTGGACTATTAAAGAAACTAGGCGGGGATGAGTTAATTAATAAACCTTATCGTGTTCTATCCCAAGGCCAACGACAGTTGGTGCTAATTGCCAGGGCTTTGTTAGGAAAACCTGAACTGCTTATACTTGACGAACCATGTAATGGTTTAGATTTATTCTCCCGCGAATTATTGTTGGAACAAATTAATAAGCTCGCTCAATTGCCTAATCACCCAACCTTACTATTTGTCTCCCACTACACCGAGGAAATTTTACCGATCTTTAAAAACATTATGTTGCTTAAACAAGGTGAAATTTTTGCACAGGGAACGCGTGATAAGATATTAACAGAAAACGTACTTTCTAATTTTTATCCCAAACCCATCAAAATATTGCCCATAACTAATAATCGTTTCGCAGTATATCCAGCCGAATTATGAAATTTAAATGTGAAGTTGACATTATATTTCTTATATGATTTAATTTAAGTTAAATAAAACGTCGGAGAAAATGCTATGAATAAGATCATATCAGCAACTACAAAACTCATTCTCAGCGTCATCGTCATTATTACCTAATGACAATGAGCTGATGTTTGTGCTGCTTATTGTCGTCTAAGACTATGAGCGGCTGATATGGTGATTTACAAAACCCCCAATTAGCTAACTAATTGGGGGTTTTTATTATTCATATTACGCTTACAATTTTGCATTGCAAATCAAAAAATAAAAGGAACTTATTAAGTAAAACTATGTGGCACTTTTACATGGTTTCGTTTAGTATGTAGTCAATTTAGCCATAAAAAAACCAACTATTAAAAATAATAGTTGGTTTTGATAAAATAATTTTAAATTACTTAAGTGGTGACCATGTCCAGTCAGTGAATTCTTCGATATCACGACCTTCGTTACGAGTAACTTGGAAATGCTTTGCCAAAGTATCATCCATCTTAGCGATGAATGTATCAGCAGCAGCTTGATCAATCTTACCATTTGCAGACAAGATTTCAGCAGCTTCCTTAGCTTGATGGAAGCGATCCAAGTGTGAATATACACGCATATCATACGTCGTTGTGATGTCACCATCTTCACGATATCCATGAACGTATACATCACCCGTGAACTTACGTTCGAAGAAGAATGATTCAATCAAGTTTTCATAAGCATGGAAACCGAAGATAACTGGTGTATCAGCTTGGAAATACTTGTTGAATTCTTCGGCTGATAATTCACGTTCATCATTCATGTTAGGTTCTGACTTCTTTTGCAAACGTAGTAATTCAACAACGTTAACATAACGGAACTTAACATCTGGGAATGCTTGGTTAATCAACCACAAAGCAGCCAAAGTTTCAATTGTTGGTTCAGTACCAGCAGATGCGAATGTAATATCAACATCACCAGAAGGTGCAGTAGAAGCCCAATCAATGATCTTCAAACCTTCGTTAGCCAATACTTCAGCTTCTTCAACTGTAAACCATTGTTGACGTGGTTGCTTAGAAGCAATCAACAAGTTAACCTTATGACGTTCTGAGAAGGCACGTTCTTGAACAGCCAACAATGAGTTACCATCAGCTGGCAAATATTCACGAATAAAATTAGACTTCTTTTCAGCCAAGTGAGTCAACATACCTGGATCTTGGTGAGTATATCCATTGTGATCTTGTTGGAAAGCAGTTGAAGTTGCAATCAAGTTCAATGATGGATAGTCATTACGCCATGCTTGTTCTGAAGCGTGACGCAACCACTTGAAGTGTTGTGTAACCATTGTATCGACAACACGCAAGAATGATTCGTATGATGCAAAGATTCCAACACGACCAGTCAAAGTATATCCTTCAAGCCAACCTTCAGCTTGATGTTCAGACAATTGTGAATCAATAATGCGACCCGTAGGGCTCAACAATTGATCTTGTGGTTCCTTGATTTCTTCCATCCATTGACGTGGTGTAACATTGAACAATCCCCACAAACGGTTTGACATTGTTTCATCAGGACCGAAGAAGCGGAAACGAGTTGGGTTCAATTGTGAAACAGCACCCAAGTAGTTTGACAATGTTGCCATGTCCATATTGCGCTTGCTATCAGCGAATTCCTTACCACGTGTATCATCATTGATATCGTTAGCGAATTCTCTCCAGTTAGGCAACTTCAAGTCTGAACGATCAGCACCACCATTTGTAATAGGGTTAGCTGACATACGCTTGTCACCCTTAGGAGCGATAGCTTTCAATTCATCCTTCAAAGAACCATCAGCATTGAATAATTCTTCAGGCTTGTATGAGTTCATCCAGTCTTCGAATTCAGGCAATGTTGCAAGATCGTGTTGTTCAAGAGGCAATGGCACTTGGTGCGCACGGAATGAGTTTTCAATAGGATTGTTACTTGCATCGTGCGTTGGTCCACCCCAGCCCTTTGGCAAGCGAGCAATAATTACTGGCCATGCAGGGATTTCACCATCTTGATACTTACCATTTTCACGTGCATCATTTTGAATAGCTTGAATATCTTCAATAGCTTGATCCAAAATGTTTGCTGCAAGTTGGTGGTATGTTGCGTAGTCATGAATATCATCGTTTTCGATGAAGCGAGGTGAATAACCCAAACCTTCAAAGAACTTTGTGATTTCTTCATCACTCATACGTGAGAAGATAGTTGGGTTTGAAATCTTGAATCCGTTCAAATCCAAGACAGGCAAAACGGCACCATCATTCTTAGCATTCAAAAACTTAATTGAGTGCCATGAAGCCATTGAAGGACCTGTTTCAGCTTCACCATCACCAACAACTGCGAAAGCAACTTGGTCAGGATTGTCCAAAACGGCACCAAAAGCGTGGCTCAATGAATAGCCCAATTCACCACCTTCGTGTAATGAACCAGGTGTTTGAGCTGTCATGTGTGATCCAATACCGCCAGGGAATGAGAAACGCTTGAACAAGTGGCTCATACCTTCGATATCTTGAGTAATTTCAGGATAATCTTCAGTATATGCGCCGTCTAAGTAAGCGTTAGTAACCATAACTTGGCCACCGTGACCAGGACCACCAACGTAAAACATGTTCAAACCATACTTGTTGATCAAACGGTTAGCATGTGCATACAAGAATGTCTGACCTGAGATAGTACCCCAGTGTCCGATTGGCTTAACTTTTACATCTTCAGCCTTGATAGGTGTATTAGTAACTGAGAACAATGGGTTGCTCTTCAAAAAGATCATCCCAGCTGACAAATAGTTAGTTGCGCGCCACCACTTATCAACAAGTTCCAAGTACTCTTTTGAATCGAAATCTGCCATGAGATTAAGTACTCCTTATTTTTTGCAAGAATCATAAACACCGTAAACCACGAACTTCTTCCGTTATTTACTCTTACAGTATAACCGATTACAGATTTTTCTTCAAGGGAAAAGGTTCAATTGGGTCAGGTTTTTAAAAAATGTGGTTGGCTTTTTAATTATATTGGAACGTACCAATGCTGTAACTTATTCGGAGTCTAAACTCACGAAGGCATTATAGCGAAGATACTTATAATGTAAACGCATTGTCGAAAATTCTAGCGGTGTTCCATCATCCATGAAGAAAATGCCTTCCATGATGCCGACTGGTTCGTTAGCAGTTAATTCTAGCAACTCTTGGTCCTCATCATTAGAAGGCTCAGCCATAATGGTCATAAACGACTTAGTTACCGTGCGGTGCTTTGTTTTTTCGATATATTCATAAACGGATCCGGAAACTATCGTTCTGTTCAGCCCAGGCAAAACATTGATAGGTACATAGCCTCGTTCAATCATAAATGGTACCCCTTCTAGTCGGCGTAACCGTTTAATTTCATAGACAAAATCTCCCTCGTTTAAAAAAAGGGCCTGTTGTTGTTCGGTTGTAGCCGGAATGACTTGAAAATCCAACAATTCAATGCTTGGCGCTTTTCCATCAACACGAAACGAATCAGAAACACCTAGGTTAGATCCTTCATGTTGGAAAATTGCATGGTTTTTTAGATAAAGCGGATTAACAAAGGTGCCACTGCCACGCTTTTTAAAGATAACACCTTGTTGTACCAGTACATTAAGTGCCCGTTTGATTGATGAGCGTGACACACCATATTGCTCAGCCAAAGAACGTTCGTCTGGTAATTTTAAGTTGGGAAATTCGCCCTGGTAAATTTTTTGTTTTAGATCCGCTTGTACGGTAACATAGATAGATTCTGACATAGTAATTATTAGTATACCACACATTGGTCAGACCAGTCATTGTATTGGTGGACCCAATTTGTGATAAAATATTACTTATGAGTAAAAAGAAAATGAAAAAAACGTTGCCCGAACAAGTCATGGATAAACACAAAGTGAAATATGAACCACTTGAACTAAATATCTTGGATAAAACGCCAGTTCAGCGTGATGCAATCTTGGAAACGTTTCACGTGAAACATGATGACATTTATAAAACACTCGCCGCACATGGGGATAAAACTGGGCCCATTGTAGCAGTGTTACCTATCACAAAACATCTGTCACTAAAAAAGTTAGCAGCTGCATCAGGTAATAAAAAAGTGGCCATGTTACCTCTTAAAGAATTACAAAGGACGACTGGTTATATTCACGGCGCTAATAACCCTGTTGGAATCTGGCAGAACAAGCATTTCCCTATTTATTTTGATCTCAGCGCTGCTGAACAACCTTTCATTCTTGTCAGTGGCGGCGAGTTAAGTCGTTCAGATAAAATCAATCCGCGTGATGTTGCATCATTAGTTGGTGCCGACTTTGTAGATTTATTAGAGCATGACTGAATTTTTACTTCAATTTGCGCAAAATATTGGTTACTTTTTGATTTTACCTATCATAATTGCTTGGTCAATTAGTTTTTTGTCTAGCTTATTATCGCAGTGGCTGACAATTCACACATCTTATACGATAACTGCTATTCTAAGTTTTTTTGGTGTGGTAATACACGAATTGAGTCATCTAATTGTTGCCATTATTTTTCGCCATCATATTACTGAGTTTCGTTTGTGGCAAATTAGTGACGATGGTGTGCTAGGTTATGTCAACCGCGAATATAATCCCAGTAGTTTTTATCAAAAACTTGGCAATATCTTTATCAGCATCGCGCCAATAGTAGGTGTAACAGCTGCTATTTGCTCACTCATAAAATTTATATGGGTACCAGGTTTATATATTAGAAACACATTCGTTATTTTAATTATCGGTAGCCTGTTACTTGGGTTTAACCTATCAGCTGCAGATTGGCAAAATTTCAGGCGTGGTATACCATTATACTTGATCGTCATTTTGTTCATCTCAACACTACAATATCTATTTTAAAAAGCACTAGTACTTGTTCTGCTGTTTAAGCGAGCATCTCATACTAGTGCTTTTTTAATTTACTGTGTATTTTACTATCTAACGTAAACTAAGATAGTTTATAAATGGATCTTATATAGTTACTTGACTGTTATCTACCTACCACCCTGGACTAACATCAGGCGCTCCAGCGTTCATATCATTCCGATATAGCGGTGCCATAGCATTAAATTTGAATGTCGGTTTATTAAACATCAAGGTAGCTGTACCACGAGCGCCGGCTCGGTTTTTTTCAAATATAATTTCAATCGGTACCGCTTCTTGTTCTTCACGCGGATCCCCGTCACCATCTTCAGAATCGCCACGTGAATAATCATCTCGATACAAAAACGCGACAACATCAGCATCTTGTTCAATCGAACCCGAATCACGTAAGTCTGACAAAACTGGGCGCTTGTCAGTACGTTGCTCCACACCTCGACTCAATTGTGCCAGTGCGATAATTGGTGTATTTAATTCTTTTGACATTTTTTTAATCGCTCGTGAAACTTCAGAAACAGCTTGTTGACGGCTTTCAGAGTTATTGGACTCAATTAGGCCCAAATAATCAATTACGACCATACCGATTGGATGAGGATTTTGAATACGCTCTTCTTGAGTCATATCACTTAATAAATCACGTTCTAGTTGGTGTAGCTTGGCACTAATCTGGTTAATTTTAATACCAGCAGTATCATCCATGTAAATTTTCATTTGCGCCAATGATTGCATAGCAAGTGTTAACGCCTGCCAATCTTCTTGCGTCATCTGCCCTGTGGTTAAATGATTAGAATCAATTGACCCCTCACCCGCAAGCAATCGACCAACAATATCTGTCGCACTCATCTCCATTTCAAAAATAACGACAGGCACTTTTTCATTTTTGGCTACATTACGAGCGATATTCAACACGAAAGCTGTTTTACCAACGGCTGGGCGAGCACCAAAAACAATCATCTGATCATTTCGAAAGCCATGTGTAATTTTGTCCATTTCAGGATATCCTGTTGATAAACCAACAACATCACTATCATTTTTAACCGCTTCGTCTAGATTAGCTTGATATTCCTGCAGTACATCTTTAATTTTCCTAAAGTTTTCATCACCACGATTTTCAGCAATGGTATCGATACTACGTGATAATTGCGCTAATAAATCTTCACTTGGTTCTGCAGCATCATAGGCCAACGACATTGTTCTCGTTAACGTATCAATCATTTTTCGTAAAACTGATTTTTCTCGAACAATGTTTGCATAATGCTTCAAATTGGCAGATGAAGCTGTTGACTCTGATATTTCTGCCAGATAAGCCATGCCACCAACGTTTTCAAGTTGATGCATACTATTCAGTTTATCTTGCACTGTCAGCATATCAATTGGACGGTTTTCATCCACTAATGCCTGCATGGCTTTAAAAATAGTTTGGTTCGCTAACTTATTAAAATCCTCAGGTACCAAGATTGCACTGGCTTCAACCATCGCATTTTCTGACTTAACAGCAAAAAAGATGGATCCGAGAACTGCGCGTTCAGCATCACCATCTTGCGGCACTTGCCGATATTCATTTGATACCGGATTATCCATATTAACCCTCGCTTACATGAACACGCAATTGCGCTGTCACTTCTCGGTGTAATTTAACTGGTACATCTGTATAACCAAGTGCGTGTATTGGTTGATTGAGTTCCATTTTTCGCTTATCAATTTTGATTTGATATTGTTTTTCTAAGGCAGCCGCAATTTGTTTTGTTGAAACAGCACCGAATAAACGTCCATCTGTTCCTGATTTGCCAGTTAGCTCAACAACTGTCTTCTCGTTAGCAAAAAAATCTGCTAATTTTTTCGCTTCAGCTAGTTCCTCGGCTGCCGCTTTTTCTTCAGCCTTTTGACGCCCCTTAACTGCGCCCAAGTTTTTGCCTGTAGCCGGCTCCGCTTTCTTATTTTTAATTAGAAAATTATTGGCATACCCATCAGGTACTTCCTTAATTTCTCCTTTTTTTCCGCGACCTTTAACGTCTTCTAAAAATACTACTTTCATTTTTTAATCCCCTATGTTAATCTTCTGATTGTTCCGCAATTATATTTAATAATTGTTGTTTGGCTTCTTCGGTTGTTACATTAGCAATTTGGGTGGCTGCGTTAGATAAATGCCCGCCGCCGCCAAGGGCCTCCATTGTACGTTGAACATTACGTTCCCCAGTTGATCGAGCTGAAATACCAACCCGTCCATCCTGACGTTTAGTGATCACAAATGAGGCATACACACCGCTAATCTGCAAAAGTTCGTCCGCAGCTTGTGCAGTAAGCAAACCAGAATAGATATCCTTGTTATCACCAACAGCAATAGCATTTCCTTCATGAATCTCTGCTAAATTAACCAAATGACTTCGCGATTTAAAATCCGAAAACTTCTCTTTCATAAATGACTGAATCAAGTTGCTATCAGCTCCGTTAGCACGCAAATAGCTAGCAGCATCAAACGTACGTGATCCCGTACGCAAAGTGAAGTTTTTAGTATCAATCTGTATGCCACCTAGCATCGCCGTCGATTCTAGCTTTGTAATTGGTGCATGTGACTGATCTTGATATTGCAGCAACTCAACAACTAGTTCTGATGTCGATGATGCATATGGCTCTATATAAGACATCAATGGTTTTTCATCTAAACCTTGCTCGGCTAGACGATGATGATCAATCACAACTACACGGTTGGCTAACCTCTCGAGTAACTGTGGTGCGCCAGAAATACTTGCTTTGGCATGATCAACTAATACCAATAAAGTATTATCACGTACTAGCTTCAATGCTCGCGCTTCATCTACGATAGAATCATCAATATTTGATCCTGGTGCCACAAATTCTGCTGGCTTTTTGCGAAGTTCAGCTAACAGTAGCTGGATATCGCTGTACACATGTTTTTCGTCCAACACAAGAAAAGCTGGTTTATTTTTTGTCTGGGCCATACGCCAGACACCCAATCCAGAGCCAACTGCATCTAAATCCGGCATTGCATGTCCGACAATCATAATATTATCAGCCTGCTCCATTAGTTCAGCAATAGTTTGTGATACCATGCGAGCCCGGACACGGGTACGCTTTTCCATCGGATTGCTTGCACCACCATAAAAACGTGCCGCTGCCTTTTCAGATTTCACAACCACCTGATCACCACCACGACCCAAGGCCAAATCTAAGTTCGTCTGGGCCATTTTAGCAAGCTTATTAATATCTGTGTCATCATATGCTATTCCGACCGACAATGTCACAGGTGAGTTCTGTTGTACCGTTGCTTCTCGAATGTCCTTTAGGACACTGAACTTATCTTCCTCAGCTTCTTGAAGGGCTGACTGATAACCAAACATGACATAATGCAGTGTATTCAAACGGCGGATATAAATATGATGTTCGAGTGCCCAATCAGACAATGCGCGTGTCACGTATGTCCGTAAAGTAGACGTTTCGGACTCGCTCATACCATCAGTGACTTCCTCGTAGTTGTCAACCGATATTAACCCACTGAACAGCTGATGATCTTCATATTTTTTAGTAATCGCGGCATACTCACTGATATCCATCAAATAAATGACCCGTAAGTTTTGTTGAACAAATAACGAAAACTGCCTACCCTGCCAGGTGATTGTATTCGTCTCGGAAGCATCGGCATAATTATCAATCTCTAGAGCCAATTTATTATCTAGCTCCGACAATTCTAATCCAAGCACATCTCTTTTGTCTAGATATGCTTGCATATATGGATTAATCCAATCAATTTTTTTATCTTGATTAAGCAGAATAATGCCAATCGGCATTCGAATTAAAGCTTCTTGTTCACTACGTGCAATTCGATACCCCAATCCAGACAAGTACTCTTGTGCATCTTCACTAACCTCTTTGAAAGCTTGTGCACTAAATACTAATCCAATAATAACTATTGCCAACCAAATAAGTCCAAATGTTATATTAAAAAGCATAGCAAAAATAACACTCATTACACTTGATACAAGTAACAGAAATGCCACTGTACTTAGTTTAGTGTTTTGAAAGAATATTGGTAAATTTTTAAAACTAAAAAATCGTTTCACGTGCTACTTCCTTCTGATTATCATATCTTCTATTTTACCACAGGGTGTCATGATTAATATGATAATACTTCAGACAAGCCATAACATGGTGCGTTAGATACAGCTATATCCCGAATTTATACAAAATATACAAAAAAGCCTGAGGCAAACCGCCTCAGGCTTTTAGGAATTAATCTTCCGTAACGAATGGCAACAAAGCCATGATACGTGCACGCTTGATAGCAGTAGTTACCTTGCGTTGGTTTTTTGCAGAAGTACCAGTCACACGACGTGGTAAAATCTTACCACGTTCTGAGATGAAACGTTCTAATAATTCAGTGTTCTTATAGTCAATATATTCGATGTGGTTAGCAGCGATAAAATCAACCTTACGACGACGACGTGGACCGCCTTGTGGGCGACGTGAACGTTGTGGACGTTCTGAATTTTGTGGACGTGAGTTTTGTTCTGACATAATAAAGCTCCTTTCGTAGTGTTTAATTTATTTTAGAATGGTAAATCATCATCTGATATATCAATTTCTGTATTGCCACTAGCCGCAAATGGGTTAGGGGCACTATTTGACGAAGCTGATGATTGCGTATTTGAGTTTGAACTCGCACTTGCAAAAGGATCAACACCGTTAAATGAGTTGTCATTACCGCCAAACGAATGATCGTTTGATCCGCTGAAGTTGTCAGCACCATTATTAGATGCCGATGATCCGTTCTGAGAACGACGCTTTTCACTTTCAGCGCGAGATTCAAGTAATGAGAAATTATCAACAACAACTTCCGTCACGTAAACGCGTTGGCCAGCATTATTTTCATAATTTCTTGTTTGCAAACGACCTTCAACGGCCACAAGTGCACCTTTTCCAGTGAAGTTTGCAAAGTTTTCAGCTGCTTTTCGCCAAATAACGGCGTTAATAAAGTCAGCTTCACGTTCACCACTTGCGTTGGTGAACTGACGGTTAACCGCCAAGCTAAACGTACCGACTGCTACACCTGATTGTGTGTAACGTAATTCAACATCACGGGTCAATCGCCCAATTAATACTACTCGATTAATCATAATTAACGCTCCTTTCCCAGTGAAAATTCAAATTTATTCTGCGTCGCGCTTAACAATCATGTGACGTAAGATGTCTTGAGAAATCTTTGCCAAACGATCAAATTCATTGATAGCCTTATCGTCTTCTGCAGTAAAATTGATAATGTGGTATGTACCTTCACGGTAACCAGCAATTTCGTATGCAAAACGACGAGTAGCCCAGTCGGCTGACTTTTGAATTGTTGCACCATTATCTGTCAAGATTGCATCAAAGCGCTCAACAAGAGTCTTCTTAGCATCCGCATCCAAATCAGGGCGAACAATATAAGTCATTTCGTATGATGTAGCCATTTTATTTCCTCCTTTTGGTCTCTGGCAGCCTTGGCTGCAAGGAGTGATCGCACAAATTGTGCATTCACAACTACTAATTGTACTACAATATAGCCTTACTTTTCAAGTGTTTATCAGAATTATTTCCACTGGTAACTTATAATACGATTTTTTTGTCTGTCTTACTTATATAGATATGCTGTCGAATTACATTAACTACCTATCTGCTTATGCAAAAAAAGCCCGCATTGTTAAGTTTGCGAACTCATTTATCTTCGTTATCGAGTCATTTCATACATTACTTGCGCGAAGATAGCTTGTGTCTTAGGGATGTTATCTACCAATACATATTCGTTTGGCTGATGACTCATGACTGGTACATCAGGAAATTGCCCACCAAAAGCTACACCACGTTTCAATAAGCGTGCATACGAGCCGCCATTAGAAATTTTATATGTCTTTTGCGTATGCGTGTGCTGAGCATAAATATCCGCAAGTACTGTCACAATTGGATCACTGAGGTCTACCATGTGCGGATGTGTACCAAAAGCTTCCTGCTTAAATATTTTGGCGTTTAAGCTCCCCATATGTCGCTGAACTTGTGTCAAAATAGCAGTTTCCGTTATGCCCATTGGATAACGGAAATTGATCCGAATCTCACTATCAGCATTAGCTTGGAATAAAATCTTACCCACATTTACTGTTAAGTCACCCATAATATCATCATGATAAATCAATCCGAGCTTTTCACCGAAAACGTTTTTATGATTTGTCAAACCAAGAAACTCTAAGAATCCATGCGCTTGATCATCGAAATTATAGTTTAATAAAAAATTAGCCAAATACGTTGCCGCATTCAAACCATCTTCTGGGTAAGCGCCATGAACAGATTTCCCATACAGTGTTAATATAATATGACCATCATCATATTGACCTATACCCGAAATCATTAGTGTATCTTTGAGATAACGCTCATACGCAGCTAAAAACCCATTGATATCCACACCATCAGGCAGCTCAACATCAGCAGTTGCAGTCCCTGGTACAACATTATCTCGTTCCCCAGACTGAAATCGATGTAGTTTCCACTCACCCAATGTTGTGCCTTTAAACTGAATTGATAAGGTTAGAACACCTTTTTCACCAGGAACAACCGGGAAGGCTCCGTCAGGTGAAAAACCAAACGTCGGTTCACCTACTTGATCCAAATAGGCCCGCATATCACGCCAATCAGATTCTTCATCACTACCAAAAATCAAACGTATTTTTTTTCGTGGTTGAAAACCAGCATCTTTTAATTGCTTCAAAGCGTAATAACTAGCTATTAAATCAGCTTTCATATCGTGTGAACCACGTCCATACAAGCGATTGCCTATAACTTTAGGGCTAAATGGCAACGTTATCGTCCATGCATCCCCACCAGGAACAACATCAACGTGTGACAAGACCCCAAAGGTTTCCGTTGCATCCTCTGGTCCATAGTCAATAACAACAACCATATTATCCGCGACACGCTCAACTTTAAACCCGTCACGTCTGCCCATATCAACTAGAAATTGTAGTGCTGTTTCAATACCTGCTCCAAAAGGTTGTTGAACATTAGCTGTTGTTTTATCTAACACAGATGGTATTGATAAAAACTGTAACAAGTCAGTCAATAATTCTGATTTGTACAATTGCGACTTTTGTTGCCACTGTTCAGCTGTCATTTGAAAGGATTCCACATCCGACCTCCATTAGTTATAAATAGCAAGACGCCAATCACGACAATCAATGTCGACCATAGAATCATAGCCACATCACGCATGGAAAAACGTTGTTCTTGATACCATGAACGTTTATTATAGCGCCCAAATCGACGCAATTCCATAGCTTGACTAATCGTATCAATCCGACCTAAACTTGAAAATACTAATGGTAGAATAATTTGTACAGTCCCCTTCATCCGTTGGATTAAACTAGATTTTTTTGATATTTCGTAGCCACGTGCCTGTTGGGCCAAACTAATCGTTCGATAATCACTCTGTACATCAGGAATATAGCGCAAGGTAATTGCAACGGCATACGCTACTTTGTAGGGTACGCCAATTTTATTTAACCCAGCAGCAAACTCACTAGGATTAGTGGTGAAAAGCAATACAATTGACAGCGGGAATGAGAATAAATACTTTAGTAGAAGATTAAATTCGTAAAACAACTGTTCTTGCGTAATTGTAAACCAACCGCTACCAAACATCACATGTTTCGTACCATATAATTGTTCACCATATTGAGGGGCCAAAACGGTAATCATCACAAGGTTAATCAAACCAATGAATAATACCAACTTTAAAAGTAGCGCGTATTCCTGATATTTAATATGAGCCATTTTAATTAAAACAAATGACAATATTGTTAAAGCAATTAAAAAACGCGTATCATAAGAAATCATGCCAATCGTTGTTAATGCTAAAAAGCCAACTAATTTGGCGGTACCCGTAGCATGATTAATCCAAGTATTTCTTGCTTTATATCCGAAAAGTGAGTTATCCATCTTATTTCCTTATAGCTGCATTTAATTCTTCTGGATGCACAATGCTAAGACGCTGGGCTAAACGATAAATACTGGTAGTTCGCAAACTAGCAGCGTCAACTAATGCTTCATTTGCAAGTAACTCCGCTGGTGTTGTATCCGCCAATATTTGCCCATCAACAACAACCAGAGCCCGTTGAACAAAGTTTGCTAATAAATGCATATCATGAGTAATGATTATAATAGTCGTATGGTTCGTAATGTTAATATTCTGTAAGAAACTGAGTAACTGAGACGTGTGCGTTGCATCTTGTCCAGCTGTTGGTTCATCTAATATTAGAATTTCTGGTTTCAAAACCAAAACAGCCGCAATTGTAAGCCGTTTCTTTTGCCCAAAGCTTAATGCAGAAATGGGCCAATTACGCATACCATCAAGATCGACAAGTTGTAACATTTCACGCACACGTTCCGTTACTTGTTCTTCATCAATGTTACGCAATCGCAGCCCACTGGCAACTTCATCAAATACTGTTGCTTTCGTAATCATATGATTAGGATTCTGCAAAACATAGCCTATGTGGTCGGCCCGTTCTTTAATAGAATCGCTTAGCAGCGAACGTCCATCTAATTGAATATCTCCCCCACTGGGTGTCAAAAAGCCAGTTAATAGGTGGGACAAAGTTGTTTTACCTGATCCATTTTTGCCCACAATACCAAGAATTTCACCTTCATGAATTGATGTCGACAAATTTTCAAACAATGGTTCTTGCTGGTCGTACGCAAAGGTCAAATTTTGGACCAACAACTGCTTGTCATCATGAGTGACTGTCTGCACTGGTTCTGCCAAAGTTTCAATTTGGTCCCTAAAGTTTGAAACGTCCACTTTTTCAACATCTGCTACGTGAGGTATTTTATTCACTGGAACGCCTGCTCGGCGTAATAGTTGTATGTATAGTGGTTCGTCTAAGCCATTTGCAGACAACACGCCTGCTTGGATAATGGCAGTAGGCGTGTCATTAGCGACAATTCTACCATGTGCCATGACAATTACACGATCAACATGAGCACGTAACACATCTTCTATCCGATGTTCAATCACAACCACTGTCATATTACGTTCTTGTTGAAGTTCATCAATCAGTGCCATTGCAGCCGCACCAGCAGCTGGATCAAGACTAGCCAATGGTTCGTCAAATAACAATAGATCCCCTTCATCAACCAAAACACCTGCCATAGCAGTACGTTGTTTTTGGCCACCAGACAATGATTGCGGTGCCAACGTCAAACGTTTTCCTAACCCAAATCGATTGGCCCATTTAGCGACTTTTTCTCTGACAATTTTTATCGGCTGATTATCATTTTCAAGAGAAAAAGCTATATCTTCGGCGACCGTCATGCCCACAAATTGCGCATCAGAATCCTGAAGAACAGTACCAGCTTGCAAAGATAGGCCAAACAACGACTGATTTAGGATCTTTTTACCATTAATTGTCAGTTCACCAGTAATATCCCCTTGATAGGCTTGCGGAATTAAACCATTCAGTAAACGCAGTAATGTTGTTTTACCCGAACCAGATGCACCGGCTATTAAAACTTTTTCACCAGGATAAATTTGAAAACTCACATCATGTAACGTCGGTTCAGATTGCGCGTGATATTTAAATGTCACATGTTGAAAATCAATAAATGGTTCTACCATGTTTTCCCCTATGTACGTAGCCCGTGGCTACTTATTCACTACGCAATGAGCTCTTCTTAGGACGTGACTTGACATAGGCCACTAGTAAAATAGAGCCAATAATAGCGACAGACAAAATGTTAACAATTGTTGCCGCTGCGCCCTGTAAGAATACCTTACTAGCTGGCTGTTTGTATATTAATATATCGCCGATTGGCGCAACAATCAACCATGCAATAACGTTAGCAATTATTTGCCAAACATTAAACTGAACTAACTTTTTTGTTGAAAGATCCCCGCCCTCGAGGTCCAAGAATCTTTTACTCAAACCAAGTAATAGTCCAAACACACCATCAGCTAAGACCCATGACCACCAAGGGGCACCATAAGTCGCGTCAGTAATTGTGTGTCCAATAACACCAACTAAAAAGCCAACAACTGGACCAAATAAACCAGCAATCAATGCTAACCAGCCTTCAGCGACGTTAACATTAGTATTTGGCACACCAGTTGGAATAGCAATGTACTTCATTAAAATGAAAAACACAGCAGCGCCGATACCAGTTGCAACGACTGAACGCACCGATAATCCTGTTTTTTTGTTATTTTCTTTCATTTTTCTCTCCTTTTCTTTGAGACTATCATATTTCTTTGGTTAATGAAACAGCCCATCCTTGGCCAGCACCCACATGGTACGTTTGTTCAAAACTACCAGTATGCAAACCAAACGCAACTGTATACACTGAATCAATATAAATTAACGGTTCGCCAGGATTGACATCGGTAAATGTGTGCACATATGGTAGCACCTCATCAAATAACAAACTACCATCACATTTAATTTGAACACGCAAGGTATCACCATATTGCAAATTCATCTTTTCAAATTCGCGTAGGGGAATATTTGACCACAACGAACCAAAATTGACATCAGTGATATCAATATTACCCACTAATTGTGGTTGCCCATAAACCGTTTCTTGATAAACACCAGGTGTAATTGGTAAACGTACCAAATCGCTAACTGATAGTTCTTCTGTGTAGTCTTCAAATACTACTTGTCCACTAGCTAATTTAGCCCCATTATAAGCATAAATATCACGCCCATGAAATGTTGATGATTTTTCTGAACCAGGAAGGCGTTGTGTTGTTTCATCAATCACACGTACACTTTCGATTAAATCATTAGATAATAGATGCGATAAAGTGCCGTTATCTGGTGTCACAATATAGTGGCCAGCTGTCGTCTTGGCAATTACTGACAAACGTTTTGAGCCAACCCCAGGGTCGACAACAGATACAAAAACTGTGCCCGGTTGCCAATAGTCAAAAGTTTGAAACAAGCGAAACGACCCTTCAAAGATATTAAATGGCGTGATACCATGTGTTAAATCACTAACAACAATGTTATCGGCAACATTGTAGGCAACACCTCTCATGGAGCTTACCGCACCATCCTGTAATCCAAAATCTGTTTGTAACACTAAATGATTGTTTGTCATTTTCAATTCCTCGGTCATCTTATTAATGGCTTTCTAGTAGGTTATAAAAATCGTAAGAAATACAAAAAATCCCTGTTAATCATACAGATTAACAGGGACGTAAAAAACGTGGTACCACCCAGATTTAGCATAATACATGCTCTCATACTGTAACGGCGCTAACCGACCGCGAAACTTAACAACTTAAATCTCACGATATCATCCACGTTCATCTTCAATAAACTGCTTCATGTCAGCTTCCACTATCCTGACTCGCTTGAATTTCCGCTCGTTATCTACTCTTCGCTTCAACGATTTTAATATCCTAATAATACCTTAAGATAATTATGAATATTTGTCAATACGTTTATGATTAAACTACAATAAAATCATTAATAACCTTTGCAAAATCATTATGATAAATTTCAAACTTCTTTTCACCCACACCAGAGATTGCTAAGAACTCTGTATCAGTTTGCGGACGCGCCTGTGCCATACTCATTAACGTTTTGTCTGAGAATATTAAGAAAGGTGGCAAACCAGCGGCCCGAGCTAATTCTAAACGTTTTTCCTTTAACTTTGCAAACAGACGATTATCTTCGTCGGAAAGTTTCAAATCATCAGTAGTCACTTTCTGACTGACAATACGTACCTTCTCAAGACGTTTTTTAATCTCAATTTCACCTTTTAATACTTCGGCCCCTAACGATGTTACTTTTAACACGGGAAACTCTGCTCCCTCGAAACGTAAATATCCTTCAGCCGTTAAGTAGTCAATAAAGCGCGTCAGCTCTTTTAGCGTTCGCTCTTTCATCAAACCAAACGTTGGTAAATCATGTAAAAACTCATACTTACGCACACTAGCATCATTTGATCCTTTTAAAACCTTAGCGACCATCGTTTTACCAAAGCGTTGATTCATACGCATCACATTAGCCAGCACTTTTTGCGCATCTACCGTAACATCAACCCACTCACGCGTATCCAAACAATTCGAGCAATGACCACAATCTTCTGTCACCGTTTCACCGAAGTATTGCAATAAATAGCGTGCTAAGCAAGTTTGCGTATTAGCAAAAGCGTTCATTTCTCGAATTTTGTCATATTCATTTTGCTTGTGTTCTTCTGAACCTTCTGACTTTTGAACAAAGAATTCTTGCAGATGCATATCCTGTGGTGCATATAATAATATAGCTTCGGCGGGTAACCCATCACGACCCGCACGGCCAATTTCCTGATAATATGCCTCAATGTTTCCCGGGACGGAGTAATGGATTACGTAGCGCACATTTGGTTTATTAATACCCATCCCAAAAGCGTTTGTAGCCACAATAACTGGATTTTCATCATATAGAAACGCTTCTTGCTGTCTTTGACGTTCCTTTTCAGATAATCCAGCATGGTAACGACCTGCATTAATGCCTATTTTATTCAAATAAGTGGTCAGTTCATCAACTTGCTTACGCGTTGCTGCATAAATAATACCAGTTTGTTCACGATTTTTTTGTAAATATTCAACCACATACTTTCGTTTGTCCTGATTATGTACAATATTCAAAGCCAGATTATCTCGCGCAAAGCCGGTCAAGACCGTATCATCATTGTCTACTTGTAACAATTGTTGTAGGTTTTCACGAACACGCTCTGTTGCGGTGGCCGTCAAACCAAGAACTGCTGGATGTCCAGAAATTTGTTCCAACAAAGGTAGAATATTCAGATAACTCGGACGAAAGTCATGTCCCCATTGTGATAAAACGTGGGCTTCGTCAACAGCAATTAACTCAATATTGAGACTTTGAACAAAACTAAAAAAGCTAGGGACCTCTAGTCGTTCAGGCGCAACATACAACATTTTGTAAAGCCCATGTCTTAGGTCCGACATGCGTTGTGCTTGTTCTTGCCCATCAACTGTCGAATTCAAGAACGTCGCAGGAATGCCCATGGTGTTCAACCCGTCAACTTGGTCTTTCATTAACGAAATTAATGGGGAAATGACTAAGGTAATGCCTTCAAACATCATTGCTGGTAGCTGATAGGTAATTGATTTTCCACCACCAGTTGGCATAATAGCTAAAGCATGTTTATGTGCGAGTACTTTATTAATAACATCTAGCTGACCAGCTCGAAAGTTATCGTACCCAAATTTTTCTTTTAAAATTGTTTGTGGATTCGCAGTTTGCATATTTTCTATTATAGCATGTGCCCTCTAACTAAAAAGCAGACGACGATTAGTTGTCATCTGCTCCCATTGGATTTAATTGAAACTTTATTGGCGTTATACGTCTTAGCAACCAGTTCATAATTGCTAAGATGCCTGACACAAGCGTTAACAACCAAAATTGCTTTACTTGAAAATTACTAAACAACTGTAATAGAACAAAACCAATTGCAAACCAGCCAAAGTACGCAGCCATCGTATTGCCACCAATTCGCAATACTTTATCTAACAAGTTTTCCGATTCATTCTGAAAAAACTTAACATGTAACCAATCGAAAAAAAGCATGATAAATACAAAACTAACCAGATCCATAGAAACAAACTTCAATATCGTTATATAATCTCGCATGGGATTAAAACGTGTTGATCCTTGATATAACAACAAACCATATGTCATCATAATATCCGAACCAAATATGAATAATAACCAACTAATTGGCTTAGTTCGTACCATATCCCGAATTAACATATATCCCCCAAGAATTGATTCAACATCATGATTATCTTAAATTATTATATCATTTATCGGGTTCTTTAAATGGTTCCGGAACAAAACAAAAGACCATTTTTGATTGCATATGGTGTTTCTTATAGCAGTTTGGTTTCGTTGACTACTAGTGACAAATAGAGACACAGTGAAAAGCCAAATGAGGTCACGATTATTATGTAAAGGACGTAAACAATATGAACATTTCATTTTATATAATTTTCGATAACATCCTTTTTTTAACTAGAACTCGTTTACCTAATAATAAAAAGTTCATTCGTGACATATTCTTACGTTAAGTCCATGTCTAGCTCGTACATACTTAGTATTTAAACATAGTTTGAATACTAAGTATAGAAATAAAGCATAGTTAAATTTACTTAGCACTTTTAACATTTCTTGGCCAAATGGGTTTAGTCATGATAATTATTACGAGACCAACTAACATCGTTACGTAACAAGCAATATTTTTCGGATAATTGACTATCAACCAAAAAGACCCTATTGTTATTGCTAGACCTAAAACCATAAATAGTATTACAAAGGTATATCTAATTATTGGTGATATAGAATCAAAAGGATTTTCTTTTTGATTCTTATCAGGTTTTATCATAGAATAAAAAAGAAAGCCAAGGAACAACCATATCAAAAAAACAATATTACGAAGAAATGATTGTATATTTAAAATCCATACTAATGCTAACATACCAGTTAATGAAGAATATAATGTCACTACTATAGCCATCACAGTATCACGAAAACTATTATGACCGTCTTTGATAAGTTTAGCTTCTAACTGATTATTTCCGACAATTAGCTCATCTATTGTTACATCTAATATTCTAGCTATTTTGATAACCAATTCAATATCTGGTAAATTTCTTTCATTTTCCCAATTTGAAATGGTTTTAGGTGAAACATTTAATCTTTTAGCTAATTGTGTTTGTGACAGATTATGGGACAACCGCAATTGTTTTAAACTACTCGAAAATAACATGACATACCTCTGAACTTATTTTTACTAGTATGAATGAAATAATGGACGTTCAGCAAGTACTTTAACTAAAATTAGTATCTCGTCATTCGAGATATATTGATTTTGATGACTTTACATAGATTATACAAAAAATAATATACGTTCATATGTTATAGGTATTATAAATTCTGTAAAGCTAAAATTTATAACTATACAAATATTTAGAACGCTTGAATAAAAAAAGCCCACAAGTTAATGCGAGCTCACCAATAAATGGCATTTATTTATCATTTTTTCTGAAATATTTATCACTAATAAAATTAACTATAGGCGATAAAATTACAAAACCAACCACCATGTAAACAATATCCCAAAACCAAAACGGTGTGCCTAACATATCAGGGAACTTTTTTAAGATATATGACAATATAGATATCACAATAAAATTTTCGAATAAATGATTTTTCAAAATGATATACCCCTATTTATTGAGTCATATAAACAGAATCACCCGTTCTATCCGTTTTTGAATATACTCCAACCCAACCATTTCCATTTTCATGGATAATATTTTTATAAGCATGTACTATTGAAACATTAATGATAAACGTGTGTCAACATTTTTTGTAAAATTAATCACTTTTGTATACATAAAAAGCACCCAAGGGATCATAGAGATTTTTTGAATTAGATTCCAGGTAATTTATTATCTAGTTGATATGTTAGTGCTATATTTTTGGCAACTGGGTATAAATCTTCAATATACATACTTAACAAACCATTTAATACCTTAATAATAATTACATCATTAACATTTTTAAATATTTCTGGCTCTATTTTCTGATAGAATGCTTTAAAATCAGCTATAGTATATTGACTAATGTCATTATTATGTACTAACTGATGTGTTTTTGTTAAAACATTAGAAAAAGTTTCCTCAGTGCCTCCAAGGTCTTGTATAACAAGAGCAATTGAGACTGACCTCATATAAGAATCCCCTAGAAATGTTGCCATTTCCCCCAATATTTGTCCTTGTAATCTAACATCTTCAAACATTTATATACCCCAAATTAATAAGCTAATATTACACTCTAACCCACTTGCAATACCGCGATGCTTGTTATCTTCCATACTTCCTTGCAAACCTCTAAATTTTGCACTCTAAAGGCTGTATTTTGCGCTATGTTCATAATATCTTCACATAATTCATTTTTTATAAACATGAATACTATTAAACCTTAATGTTAAACGTTCGTTAATGCTTTTCAAAATTAATCATTACTTCTTTGGAAGGTAATCTATTTTACGAAACCTAAAATGAACCCGCTAACTTTACAAACATTTAATTTGTTCAAGTTAGCGGGTTCATTTTATTGATTTACGTAGGCCTTTTTTATTATATTAGGCGTGCGTAATGTGATTTCTTGATTGTGTTGATGACTGACCATAATAGGCATTATCGCCGTGCTTCCTATAATAATGTTTATCTAACAAGTATTGCGGAACATGAATTTCTGATCTTGTTGACTGCAAAGCATGGTAACTAATTTCTGCCGATACTTCGAGCACTTTAGCGTTGTATACGGATTTCTCTGGGGTCGTGCCCCATGTAAATGGGCCATGTTGACTGACCAAGGCAGCAGGCGTCGCGTCTGGGTCAAGCCCACGATGCTCAAACTCTGATACAATAACTTTCCCAGTATTTAGTTCGTAGGCCGTCTTAATTTCCTCTTCACTTAGGGCCGGTGCACAAGGAATATTCCCATAAAATGTATCGGCGTGCGTTGTACTGACAGCTGGGATATCCATTTTTGCCGCAGCAAACGAAACGCCCCAAGGTGAATGAGTATGCGTGATACCACCTATATTTAAAAAGTGTTGGTAGAGATAGGCGTGTGTAGGCGTGTCACTAGATGGATTGAGATTACCTTCTACAACTTCTCCGTCCAAATTAACCACAACCATATCGGAAGGTTTTAATTGGTCATACTCAATGCCAGAGGGTTTTATTACAAATAGCCCTTTTTCACGATCAATGCCTGAGACATTTCCCCATGTAAATGTTACTAATCCTAATTTAGGCAACGCCATATTAGCCTTATAAACTTCATTTTTAAGCTTTTCTAACATGATTACACCTCGATTAAAATTCCAGATTCGGTTAGTAAATCAACTATAAAATCATGAGCGTTCTCAATTTTATTAATGCAATCGCTCTCCTTTTCAGACCACATTTCAATTGTAAATGTACCCTGATAATCTAGTCGTCTTAACGTCTTAAATAATCCTAAGAATCCAACATTTCCTGTTCCAAAAGGTACGTTTTTAAATTTTCCTGGTGTATTTGACGTAACAGCTAGCGTATCTTTAACATGTATAGCAATAATACTGTCTAATCCTTCTGTCAAATCCTCTCCTGGATTATTTTCAGGCCAAGCTGAAATATTGCCTAAATCTGGATATGCCTGAAGCCAAGGTGAAACAACGGATTTCTTAATCTTCTTCACCTTAGCAATCGAATTAATAAAAGTGTCATCCATTGTCTCAATGGAAATCATAACCTGGTTTTCAGCTGCAAAATCAACTACCCGCTGCAAGTTTTCAATGAAATTTTCACGTGTTAACACTGTCTTAGAACCATAATACTCATCATATCCAGCAATCTGTATGTTCCTGATTCCTAGGTCTTTAGCCAAGATAATTGCTTTCTTACACATGTTATATGCTTGAGTGTATATTTTTGGGTTCTCAGATCCGAGAGGATATTTTCTAAGCGCGGACAGCATCATTGTATCAATTGGTATGCCTGTTTCATACACATCTCGAACTAACTGAAACCGTTGTTCCTTATTCCAATCTAAGCGTTCAATACGTTCATCTGTCTCATCAATTGAGATTTCTACAAAAGAGAATCCATGTTTTTTTGCTAAATTGAGTTTATCTCGCCAAGACATCTGAAAAGGTAATGACTTCTCGTTAATTCCAAGTTTTGCCATCGTTACGCCCAATACTTTTTAATCTCATTTTGAAAATCTTGGGCTGTCTTAGCAGGATCCTTTTGCCCTGTAATTGCACGACCAGCAATAAATGTGTATACGGGAACGCCTTTGAATAATTTAATCGTATCGATATTTAGTCCACCTGTAACAGATACTTTGAACCCCATATCCACAAAACGTTTTACAATGTCCAAATCTTTTTTACCCCAAACCTCTCCTGCTAATAATGCGTCTCGGCTTTGATGATAAATGACTTGTTCGATACCAATTTTTTGCCATTCTTTAGCCCGGTCCCAGTTCCATGCTGAATAGAGCTCAACTTGAATGCCATCCAACACAGATTTTGCTGATTTCATTGTTGCAATTGTAGCTGAATCAATTACTGTCATCAGGTCAGCCCCAGCATCCTTAGAATTTTGTGCGACTGTCGACCCCGCGTCAGCACATTTTGTATCAGAGGCAATAATCTTATCTGGAAACATCTCTCGCAGTACGCGAATGGCTTGCTGGCCTGCTTGTAATTCTAGAATTGTCCCAACTTCTACAATATCGACAATTGGTCCTGCTAGATGAGCAATTCTTGCTGCATCTGCCAATGTATTTTGATCTAAGGCTATTTGTAAATTAGGTTTTGTCATTATCATATCCTCACTTTTTATATTTTTCTTCAAAATCTGTTTCATCAATGATACGTTGGGTGATTTCTTTATCGCTCATAACATTCTTCACACCAACGATCGTCACACCTTTTTTACTGGCATCTTCAAACATACTGACAAAGTTTAAAGGTGTGAAAACTGCGTCATACTGACTTGCTGTCGACTTTCCTTCAGCAATACTTGTATGATTAATCTTACTGATTGGAATACCTAGTTTTTTCATTGATTTTTCAACACTCTTCATCATCATCAAACTGGTACCCGATCCATTGGCACAAGATACTAAAATATTCATAATAATTTCTCCATTTCTTTTTAATTACAAATTGTTTTATTCAATTCCCTTATTTTCTTTATATGCATCGTAATCCTCAACCATTAAGAAATAGTTTTTTGGATCTTTACGATATTCTAGTTGAGGAATCAAGAGTAAGATTGCCGCTACCAGCACTACTCCAAAGTAACCTAAGTATTTCAAAATAACTGTAAACACTGGCCAAACCGTATCCCAATCAAACATACCCAAGTAACCACCAAACTTAGACATACCAATCCATGTTGAAATTAGCGCAGCGCCAACTACTTGAATAATGCCTGAGAAGAAGGGTAATATCATCGCCGCTTTTGCACCCGCACGATTATTGGCAATAACACCAAAGACCGCATTATCGAAGAAGAGGGGGATAAAACCAGCAATTATAATTGTTGGTGAATGAAAGATCATCAATGCACCAATAGCTAAGAATTGACCCAATGCACCAAACAAGAAACCGATTGTTACTGCGTTTTGTTCTCCAAAAGCAAATGTTGCTGCCACATCAATTCCAGGCACAGAATTTGGCAAGATTGTGTCACTGATACCTGTAAAGCTTTCAGTTAATTCGCCAACGAAGGTACGAACCCCTAGTTGTAAAATTGCCAAATTGACAGCAAATCCCAATGATGTAGTCAAAATGTAGAAGAAGAAACTAGTTCCTTGGGCTAATCCTGAAGTCCCCTTACTAGTAATAAACAATTGATGAAAATAGTTTTCTCCTAACACAACCATGATGATTCCAAAGAACAAGAACATCAGGATAGCCGTTGCTACCATGTTTTCATTGAATATTCTCAAAAACCCAGGAAGCGTTATATCTTCTAAACGTTTTGCTGATTTAGTCTTGCTTTTATCAGAAGACTTTTTCATTTTGTCGGAAATCCACGCAACCAAAGCAATTCCAAACATTTGCTGATGCGCAATGGCAAATCCGCCACCATCTGTAAGTTGTTGTGTTGCTTTGATGGTCATATTCGATCCAACCGCCCAATATAAACCGAGTAACACGCCCATCACCAGCAGCACTTCAATTCGTCCTAAGCTAGGAATGGCAAAGAGTAGAATCCAGAATGCTGTCGCAGCTTGTTGCACTTGAACATTTCCTGTTGTAAACACTGCTCGTAATTTTGTATATTTTGAAAATCGAACGAGTAAAATGTTAAAAACAAATGCAATCAACAACAGAATCATCACATCACCAAACGAACGACCAAATGTTTTCTCTAATCCATCCGTAACAGCATTTTGACCAAAATACGGATCAATTACTGTCGCTGTAAGATGAAAACGATCTTTCAAACCTGTTAAAATCGGACGAAAACTGGTTACTAATCCGTTTGACCCCACTATCAAAATCACATAACCAATCGTGGCTTTTAAAAACCCAGCCAAACTTTCATACCAAGGTTTCTTTTCCAACATATACCCAATCAATACAATGAAACCAATCATGTATGCTGGCTGAGTTAAAATATTATCAGCAAAGAATTCCCAAATTTTTAATATTCCTGCTAGTATGCTATCCATTTTATTCTCCTCATTATTCTGCAGGGATACTCTCAAAATGATTCATAACTTGATTAAAATCATCTAGTGTTTCGATATTAGATAACGCTTCAATCATGCCATCGGTCATTAATAAAGCCATCAAATTTTGAATATTTTCTAAGTGTTGTTCTTCGTTTTTAGCAGCCAGTGTGAAAAATAGTTTTCCTTGTTTTTCTGGATTCCCTTCTTCAAAAGACACCATCTCACTGAATTTAGCGAAGCCAATACCTGTACCTAAAACACCGGGTCCAGTAGCCAATGCATGTGGCATTACAACTCCTGGAACTATCACAATATACGCACCATTGACTTCGACGTTTTTGATGATTTCATTTATATAAGCGTCAGTGATAATTTCTTTTTCCTTTAAATTTTCACTGGCAATACGTAGTGCTTCACGCCAATCTTGCGGTGTCTCATCATAAATACGTACCAAATCATTATCATGAAAATATTTAAGCATCGTCATTTTATTGCTCCTTTAGAGGAATGATGGGAATGGCACATCATTGTCCGTTGAAAAGACATCTGAAAATCCTCGATCATAATGGTATTGGATTTCATCCCTATCTTGTGGAAATGTATAGCTCCCGCCAACCTTCCATACAAATGGATGGAACTGATAATTAAGCGTGTCCTTCTTCATTTGCCAAAGTTTTACAATTTCTTGTGGATCAGCATCAAAGTTAGACCAAATATCATAGTGAACTGGAATAACCACCTTTGCCTTTAGATCTTCTGCTGAACGAAGTACATCAATTGACGTAACCTTATCAGTAATTCCTCTTGGGTTTTCGCCATAATTAATAATTTCAACATCTATATCATTTTCATTACCATGCTTAGCAAACATATTAGACATATGGGAATCAGCCGCATGATACAAATTACCACCAGATGTTTTAAGTAAGTAGTTCACTGCAATTTCGTCCATATCCTGTGGTAAAGCACCTTTAATTTTCACATCTGGATCTACCGTTAATAAAGCTGTGCGATCGAAGGCTTCTAAAGCTTTAATCGTTACCGATTTTACCGTGACCTCATCCCCTGGATGAACTACAACAGTACGATCAGCTGGCACACCCCAACTTTCCCAGATATCAACGACTGCCTGAGGCCCAATAAACTTTGTTTCGGGGCTACTATTTTGTAGCACAGCTGCTGCTGTATTAATATCTAAGTGATCTGAGTGGATATGTGTTACTAGGAGTGCATCTACGTTCTTTATAGCATATGGGTCAATAACAAATGGTTGCAAACGTAGATTGGGTTGCATTTTTTGAACACCACTCATTCGCATCATCTGGTGCCCTTTTTTCATTAAACCGGACCCATGCGATTGTTTTCCAGTACCGTTCCACAAATCTACTAAAATGTTGGTATTTTCGTGTGTTTTAAGCCAAACACCATTATTGGCCAGCCACCACATTCGGAAATTATTTTCCGGTACTTGTGATGCTTCAATTTCTTCGTTTAACCAAGTTCCCCACTCTGGAAATGTATTCTCTATCCAGTTTTCACGTGTTGCTTCTTGAACATTCTTTGCTTTTACCATAGTATTTAAACCCTTTCTATAAATAACTAAACTTTAAATGTATGCGCTTACATTATTTGCTACAACTCTATTATTAAACATGATAAAATAAAAAAACAGTCCCATTCCGCCACAAAAAGAGCGCTCTAATGAGACTGTTTACCTTCTCTTCCACATTGTAAAATAAACATAAACTAGGGATGATATTATTTGTTCACATATAGGAGAGGAACGATTAAAAATGCAAGTGTCAAACATGAATTATGCGAAATTTATTAATTATATAGCCACACAAGAACTATTACCAAACGTACAGACCATGGCAAATCGTTTGAACTTGTCTAGCCGTAAAATTTATTATCTACTTCAGGCAGCGAATTCCGATTTACGTTCATCAAACCAACCTTTTCTTGTTCCAAGCACAAAAATTTCAGATTCTCAAATTTCTGTATTAAAAAATAAGCTATCACACGCGCCATCCGATGAATACCTTACTTCGTATGAACGGCAGCAGATCATGGATATTTGTATTGCCCTCCCCTTAAAAAAATGGACTCTATCTGCATTTCAATCTTTATTTGATGTATCCAGAAATACCGTATTACGCGATATCGCAGATTTAAAAAAGAGAAAAAAATTTCGTCCTGAATTTTCTAAGAAAAATGGTTTTGAGTTTAAGGAACCTCGCTATGATTTATTAGTCCATGCATATAACAGTCTGATGCTACTGCAAAGTCACAGAAACCCGCTTAACTACTTTATTCACTCACTAGATGGAGAACCCTCTCACTCCAAATTTTTACTAGTCAGTGAAAAATTGAAAAATATGTACAAAGATTCTTTGGAAAAAAGTATCTCTATTTCTAATGCATTGACACTCACTATTTTTTCTGTTGTTTCTTCAATGTATAGTAGCCATCATCCTATTACTGAAGAAATCCTGTTCAATGATTCTGATATTACATCATTTACAAATCGGCGAGAACATAATATCATTCAAGACTATGCTCTTGTAGCAGAAACTAATTTTTCGATTCACATACCAACTTCTGTGAAACTATTTTTAACACTACAACTTCTTAGTGTTACCAAAGAGCAGGATGATCACTTTAGCTCACACTCGTTTCAAGACCTCTTGATTCTAAGTGAGCACATTGTTGATGCTTTTATGACTATTTCTCACATCACCAGTAAAAATACTGAAAGAAAAATACTGATCCGAGAAATACAGACTCAACTCAAACCGTTTTGGTACGCTGTTCGTTATCAGAATATTACTGTCTACGAATATTTATATCACGAACCACTTTTTGAAAAGTATGTTGTAGAATCCCTAAATCAATTAACTGATAGCGCTTTATATAACCATTTATTTCCTTACGGTTTGCTTCCGGATCAAATCAGTGTTCTAGCCATGATATTCTACAATTTCAGCCTATCTCAGCAAAAAGAGACCAAACTGAACATATTGATGGTTACATCCCTGCCAATATACAGCCAGAACTTATTTAAAACTGTCATTGAAAAAAACAGTACTGTCCCATGCGCACTGACTATTCATGCGCTAAATAGTTTTGATAATTCATCAAGCAATGTCAATCAATCTGATTTAATTATTACTGAATCTACCGAAATCAGTACCAAACAACCAACATTTCTAATCGACAGTGAATTGAAAGAAAGTGAGTTCGATCGTCTTAAGACTGTTATATCACAAATCAATCCTATGGAGAAAATAACAAATGACAAATAAAATAAAAATGATTGCCCTAGATATGGATAATACACTGCTTATGCCAAATAAAACCTTATCCGAAAGGAACACAAAAGTTCTACAAAGTTTACACACTATGGGAAAAAGCATAGTGCTGACCACTGGTCGCCCATTCCCCAACGTACAGCCTTTCCTTTCACAACTGCAATTGAATCAAAATAATGATTACGCCATTCTATTTAACGGAGCAATTATCAAAAACATATATACAAATCAAAATCTAATCAATCATGTCTTTACTCTTTCAGACGTTGATGAAGTGTTTAACTTAATACATAATATTCGTTTGCCAATTGACCTTGTTACGCAAGACAGCGTATATTCTATTAAAGATTTTGGAAAATCTGGGTATGTTGAATTAGTAGGGAAACTTATTCCTTATTCAGAAAAACTTTTATCTGAATTAACTCCAGATCTGATGTTTAATAAGTTTGTCGTCTGCGCCACGGACGCAGAGTTAAATTATTTAGAAAACGTTCTCCAACACACGCCCATACTAACTAAAAATATAAATTTTGTCAGATCAAGAAGAAATTTATTAGAGTTTGTTCCAAATAAGGTTACTAAGGGCGCTGCATTATCAAAACTACTCAAACAGTTGTCATTGACTCCAGATAATTTAATGGCCTTTGGTGATGAAGCAAATGATTACTCTATGTTGAGCTTAGCCAGAGTTTCAGTAGCTATGGATAATGCCATCCCATCGATTAAAAAAGTATCAACAAACATTACTAAGAGCAATGCAGAAGACGGCGTAGCTGAATTTTTGGAAAGTTATTTTTCATTGTAGTAGTTATAAAATAAATCAATTTTCTCTCTCAATCGAAATTCTTGACAAAACCATACGATTTTCCTAGGATAATACCTATGTTGATTAAATCATATATATCTTATGATTCAGATATTTCTCAGAAAGTGGTGAAACTGTCATGCCTTTATTTATTCTTGGATTAGTCATTGGTTTTGGCTTGCCTATACAAACCGCAGTTAATTCCAAACTTCGCAGTGTGCTTGGTTCTGCATTTAATTCTTCGTTAGTTTCATTTGGTGTTGGAACACTTTTTCTAATAGCTGTAACACTAGTAACTACTCATTCTCTCACGATTAGTGGTTCCTTTTTTTCAACTGAACCTTGGTGGATTTGGATTGGTGGTGCGCTAGGTGTCATCTATTTAACCGGTAATATTGTCTTATTCCCCAAATTAGGTAGTGTCCAAACTGTCATTATGCCAATTCTTGGTCAAATTGTCATGAGTATGCTCATTGATAATTTTGGTTGGTTTTACTCTAAGCAACATGATTTTACTTGGTTTAGAGGAGTAGGCGCCCTACTAGTTTTAGCCGGCGTCTTTCTTTCTGTTTCATTAACACAACTAGTATTAAAGCAAAAGAACAGTCCAAAAGAAGCAACTTCACAAAATAATGAGTCAAACTACATAAGATTACCTTGGCAATTTCTGGGATTTGTAACCGGTATGCTTAGCGCTCTCCAAACAGCTATTAACGGTCATTTAGGTAAAGTAATTAACTCCTCACTTAAGGCAGCTCTTATTTCATTCTTAGTCGGATTCGTAACACTGCTTATTATTGTCTTAATAAATCACTATGCTCATAAAGCAAAACAAGCTATCCAACTTTCACAACAGCCTTGGTGGATTTGGGTCGGCGGTATCATTGGGGCTCTATTTGTCTTAGGAAATGTTTATCTAGTGCCTTTACTAGGTACTGGATTGGTAGTTGTCATTGTCTTAGTTGGCCAAATTGCTGGCAGTTTATTCGTAGACCAATTTGGGTGGTTTGGAGCTAAGAAAAATCCCATTTCAGTCATTCAACTTCTGGGTTTATTTTTCATGGTTGGTGGCGTTATGTTAATTAAATTCTTTTAAAAAGTAAATACAATTATTCACCAACTTAAAATAAAAAATATAAAAACGTAAAACACCTATAAGTGTTTTACGTTTTTTATTAAGTGTCGACAAAATACATTCTGACATTGTCTATTGCAAAGTTCAAAGTCCCGTATTCATCCACTGTTTAAAATGATTAACCGTACTTTGTGGTACATATCGCAAATGAATAATATGATGCCCATTGCCATCCCTTACAATGACATCAAGGTGTAGTGCTTTTTTTCTAAAAACTGTTATGAACCCGCTTTCTCGCACCCCTTGAATTTTATCACGACGAATATAATAACCTTCCTTGCTAAAACCATTGCTTCGCTGTATATACACTAATTCTTGATTAAAACCAAGCTTTTGCTCGGTAATCGTCAGTGTGTTCTTCAGAATTAGTATGGCTGTTATCACCATCATGATGATGAAGAATAGCAACATATATGATCTTTGCAACATACTTGGAAAATAAAACATGACAACCGAAATTACCAAAGTCATTATAAAAATGTTGCGCAAAACACTGAAACGAACCTGATACCAAGCCGCTTTATCAATATTACTCACTTGCCAATGATCTACATCAAAATCAATAGACGTTAAGACCTTTTTTAAAGTGGTCATGATTTTATCTATTGACGCCACAGGAATCAGAACCGTTTGGGCATCTTTTTCATCCTGACTCGCCGAAAGCAACACATTAACACTCACTAATCTTACCAAACGCCTTAACATTGTTTGACGAAGTTGTATCGTTTGTATTCTATTAAGTTTTAGTTGCATCGTTTTATGCGCTAAAAACCCACGTGAGATATCTAAATGATTGTTCTGATGTTCAATTTTAAAATTAAAATATCGATTAAATATTCTGAAAAAACCGATAAATATACCAACAATCACGGTTAAGACAAAAAGAATACAAAGTCCTGTCACAGATTGATGATTAAAGAAATCTTCAAAACTCGATTTTAAATTCTTTGGTAACATCTCATCAACTTGAGACCAAATCGTGAATAATACGACAACGCCACCTAACCCACCCAAGGATGTCAACGCATAGACGATCAATTCCTTTGTGGTCACCTGATATTGAAGCTTCGTTGTTTCAATTGTCTCAAATTCTTTCTGAATACTATTTTGAGCAACCCGACGTTTTTGTTCAATTAGGTTAGCTTGTTTTATAGTTAATGCATCAAAAATCACATCTGGTTTTCCTTGACCTGACGTATCAATTTGCATGCGCACAACATGAAAAGGTTGATAGTAAAAAGGTATCGTACGCGTTATCGTTTGAATTCGTTCAAATGGAATGTGCAGCTGATTTTTATTGAAAATACCTTTTTTTACAGTTAATTCGTGTTCATCAAACTCAAAGATAAAGAAAAACCACTGTACCCAAGCGCTTAGCAACAGAAGTAATAAGGTAACAATCACAATGATAGGAAAATATGTGAATCGGCTCTCATTCATATTGAATAGCCCCAAAAGAGCCGGCCATATAATCAATTTTATATTAGTTAACAAATTTATAAAAACAGCAAATAGACTTTGGTGTTGTTTAATCATCGGAAGCTACCTCACGTGCATGTAAAGCAGCTATTACCAATTGACCTCGCATTTTTTTTGCGGTCAATTCCTCAATTTCTCTAATCTTAAAACCATGTGCAGCAGTTTTGATTGACAAGTCCATTAATTTGAACTGGCGTAAAATAGGTCCTTGTGTTGTATCAACATTTTGAATACGATTTAAGGGAATAGTTTCTACTTTTCTAAATACAAATCCTCGATAAATATAAACCGCATGGTCATCTATGTAGTAACGCCTAAAATGGTAAAAATAATTAATCAACGCCATATGAATAAGCGGTATCGACACAACTATTAACATGAAGACTAAAGCAATATTTGTATAAATATCCCTTTTCGATTGTAAAAAAAGGATATAGACAGTGGCTAGTCCTATAAATGTAAACAAAAACCAAATGACATCATGGATCAACCAAACGAATTTGGCTGTTTTGGGTAATTGCACGGCATCTTCTGGTATCATATTCTTCCCTCGATCACTCTAAAATTATAATATTTAGTTTATCAAAGCAATTTACCGAATGCAAAAAAGTGACATCAATTTGAGACTTCAAATCATTGAATTACATCGGTTTACGATACTCGTTCATCAACATTTAAACCATCCTTGCATGATTATACGTTTTTCCTCTATATCTTGTATAACCTTGTTGGAACTCTGATAACATCAGTTCTCACAAATCATGGCTCATTCAGAATGGTACTGTCCACCATTTAGTATAATCTGTGTCGTTAAAAATATGTTCTTCATAACATTACCATCCACAATATATACGTGACAATGTTCCCATACACCTATTTCACATAAACATTAATACTGTTTCACGTTTACTTCATTAGAAAATACGCAAAAAACCGCTAGTAAAAATTTATTAGCGGTTTTGCTACTGTTCATCTTATTTTTCTGGTAACACTCACAAGCACATACAAAACAGCCTATTTATCAAGATATTGCTGTATCTTATACATATCATCTCTGATTTCTAGCACTTCATCCTTTGTTAAACCATTAAAAAGTTTCAATATTTGCGCGTCTGTTGAATCATTAACATGTTCTAACACTTTAATGCCGTCATCAGTGATACTTAGAGAGTTTTTCCTGCTATCATTTAAAGACCTTGTCTTTTCAATCAATTCATCTTTCTTTAATTTACGAAGAATTCTACTCATATAGCTTCTATCAATATTTAATTTAGCGACTAGATCATTAGCTATGTATTCACCGTTTTTTTCCCTTATCTCAAATAAGACTCGTGCCTCCGTGATAGAGTATTCTGTATTTGAAATTTTGCTGTCCAACATACCTATAACAGTTGCATAGAAGCGGTTAAACCGTCTGATATCATCAATAATTTCTTTATCCATAATCCCTCATTTAGTTGACTAAGTCCACAAATAGTGATACTATATCCTCAAATATGGACATAAGCAACAATTTCGTTGTTTAATATCTATTATATATCATTGATAGGAGCATGCTTGTTATGATTATTAGAACAATAAAAAAAGAGGATAATTTGATTGTGAAAAAAATTATCCAAGAATCTCTAGAATCTTTAAACTTTGCTATTGAAGGGACTGCATACTTTGATCCCCAATTGGGCCGCCTCAATGAATACTATGATAATTTAGATAACGCAAAATATTGGGTAGTCGAATTAGATAATAAAATAGTTGGCGGTATCGGGATTGCACCATTTGACAATGAACAAGGAATTTGTGAGCTTCAAAAGTTATATCTAATTCCTGAAGCACAAGGATTAGGAATCTCCAAAAAATTGATGGAAACCGCGTTATCCTTTGCCAGCACTCATTATAAGTCCTGTTATCTGGAAACAAATCATGATCTTAAAGTTGCTTGTATTTTATACGAAAAATTTGGCTTTAAATTATTAAATTCTCCAATTTCTGGTTCTGGGCATTTTGCAATGAATGCTTGGTATTTGAAGGATCTAGAGGTAGTAAACCAATAGCATTTTTCAATCTTTTATTTGTTTCAACCCAATACCAGTTAGCGCAGAAGCAATTGACATCACAGGCGACAACAATGCAAACAGCGTGAATGGTGCGAAAGCTAATACCGATACACCTAGTGTTTGCGCTGCAAAGGCACCAGCGACACCCCACGGTACTAAGTAATTTGTTACTGTACCACTATCTTCAATTGTTCTTCCCAACGCCAGCCCAGATAAGTTCACACGTGTAAAGCTATCTTTAAATAACTGCCCAGGTAAAATAGTCGCTAGATATTGTTCCCCAACCAAAAAGTTGGCGCCAATACCTGTTAATAGCGTTGCTAAAACTACTGATCCTTGGGATTGCAAATGTCCTACAACAGGTGCCATTACAGCTTTCAATATACCCAAACCATCTAATAGACCACCAAGCGCTAAGGCTAACATAATCATCATTACGGTATCCATCATTGAAGACATACCGCCACGATTCAGTAAAAGAATTAAGGTAGGATTGTTACTTGTCGTCTTGAAACCATGAACTAATAAGTCAGAAAAATCAGATACACTGTGTTGTGCTAAAAAAGCCACACTGGAAACCAAAATGTTAATCATTAAGGCCGCAATAGCTGGGATTTTAAACCAAGCGGTGACTACCAGCACAGAGAGTGGCACAATAGCCCACCACGTTGGTTGCAATAATGGTAATAATGAAGCAATTTTTTGTGTTGTTCCCGCACCCGAACGGTGGCCGAGACCAAGCATAATTGTCACAAGAAATGTTATCCCGAAAGCAGGTAATGTTGTCCACATTAAATTTTTGATATGCGCAAATAAATCCGTCTCTGAAATGGCACTTGCTAGGTTAGTTGAATCAGACAAGGGAGAACTTTTGTCCCCAAAAATAGCGCCAGAAAGGATAGTTCCAGCGACTAACGCTGGATTTAAGCCCATTAACGTTCCTACACCCATTAACGCCACACCCACAGTTGATAACGTTGTAAACGCACTACCAATTAACGTTCCTACTACGGCGGAAGTTAACAAAGCAGTTGGTAAAAAGAACTGGGGATTTAGCATTTTAAATCCAACCCAAACCATCGTAGGGATTACACCGGTAGCAAGCCAAAGTGCTATCAGGGCGCCTATTAGTAAAAATAAAAACAACGGTGCTATACCTGAAGTGATTCCCTTAATCAAAGCTGCTTGACTTTCTTGCCAACTCACACCTCGTAACCGAGCGACTAGGACAATCATACTAATCACTAGCAAAATCGGCACACTCGGCGATAGTCCAAAGACAATAACAGCAGTAGCTAAAATAATAATTACAACAATCAACAATGTCGTCGATAACTTGGTAGTTAGTTTGTTTTCCATGTTTATCTCCCGCGAATAAGAACTATATTTCTGCAATAAAAAACGTCCCTGCTGTTATAAAACAGAAGGGACGAATCGACATTTACAGAAATCCGTGGTACCACCCAGCTTACGCGTCAAAAACGCATCACTTTAACATTTGATAACATGGTGTTGCCACGCTTAAATATTAATAGCTGTATTTCAGATAACGACACCTGCGCAGTTTTCACCAACCACTGCTTCTCTTCACCCCGAATGTCAATCTTACTTAGTATTTATGCTATTCACAGAAATTTTATTCTACTATGAAATTCTTTTTCTGTCAACTTAATCTCATATGTTACAAAATTTTCTCAAATCCATGTACAAAAATGCTTATTTATTAATAAGTTCAAGACCATATTCTGCTAACAATTTTTTGTCAGAAACACTATTTAATGAAACTCCTTTCGCTCTAAAGGAATCTAACAAAGTGGTTGTAATTTTTTTACTGTCCAATAGATCTTCGTGTTTTGTGTTGGTAAACTTGTACAAGGCATCAGTATCAACTATTCTGAAGACATGCTCTTTGCTTTCATAAATCACCGTTATATATTGTTGTAACCATTCACTTTTATTCTTAATCATAATTGAAGCCCACCTTTCTTAACCACATTGTACACCTAGCAAAGAAACTTTATCTAGAAAAGACATGTGTCTGCTTAAATGAGTTCAATATAATTAACCAAGTTTCTTATTGTGACTAATTTAACTTTATTAGTACAGTCGAGTCTATTAGCTTAGCTTCTTTTCTAACCCTTCCATTGGTGCTAATGCGTTTTGGTAGTCGCTTTGCGTTTCGATGTCATCAGTAAAATGCATGACAGAATAAAAGGACTCTCTTAAATAAACTTGCATGACAGATGGAATAGCCAATTCTGCCATATCGGACGGACTAATCAAAGTACGAATACTTTCCAAATCGTTTCTTTCAATCTTTTGAACCCATTGCGGCTCTCTAATGAATTCTCGACCAATAGCTACTAAATCTGCACCATCAGACATGACAGCATTAACATCATCTGGTGTTTCCACTGATCCTATACCAATAAGCGGTACTATATTCTTCGTATGTTGAGAAAACTGAGAAATTAACGTTTCCTTGTTCGCCTTATTGTTTAGAGATGTCCGTTTATAACTGCCCATAGATAGATGGATATAGTCTACTTTGTGCTTAATCTGATCAACGAAGAAGAGAGAATCTTCTAATCGAATACCGGGCTCCTCAATTTCTTCTGGGGAGATTCGATAACCGACTATGAATGGTTTTTTTGAATATTTTTTTACCGTTTTATTAACAGTTTCAATCACAGCTAATGGGAACTTTAGGCGCTTTCCTCTAGAACCACCCCACTCATCACTTCTTTGATTGGAATTTTCAGAATAAAATTGTTGCAACAAATAAGTGTTGGCGCCGTGTAGCTCGACGCCATCAAAACCTGCTTCAATCGCTCGCCTAGTTGCTTCGCCAAATTCAGTAATAATTTGGTGAACTTCTGAATCGTTTAATGCCCGTGGAGTCTCAGAATCAGCTGGATAACTAGCAGCAATCGCACTAGCACTAACAGGGCGTTCCCCACGAAGGATAGCACTATTGGCTTTTCGACCTGCATGAAATATTTGCAAAATTGCTTTGGTACCGTCTTTATGAATAACCTTAGCTAATTTAATTAATCCTGGTAGCATTGCGTCATGAGCAACTGATAATTCGCCTTCAAACCCTTTACCATTATCACTAACATTAGCAACACCAGTGATGATAATCCCCGGGCCGCCAGCACGAGCTGCATAATAATTAAGTTCATCGGTGGTTATCATGCCATTATAAAAACTAGTCATTGTTGTCATAGGTGACATCACAATATGATTTTTAATTACTAAGCCGTTATCAAATTTAAAACGAGACAAAAACTTTCGTTTTTCCATTGTATTATCCTTTCGGTCAATTGTTTCTTATTCCTGTACATGTAGTATACTGTTTACAGATATTGAAACAAGTACGCACTAATATGTACCATAGGAACTAAAAGGTACTCGTAGAATATATAAGGAGTCACGTAATTACTGATGGAAAGAATATATCATATCGGTGTAGAAGCAACTTTAGACGTGATTGGCGGCAAATGGAAACCAATCATATTATGTCATCTAGGCAATGGCCCTATTCGTACTGGCGAGCTCCGCCGTCGAATACCTAATATCGCCCAAAAAACGTTGACACAACAGCTACGCGAATTAGAAGAAGATGAAATTATTATACGCAAAGTCTATAATCAAGTGCCACCAAAAGTAGAATATTACCTATCTGAGGAAGGTAAGACTTTGCGAGAAGTATTAATAGCAATGTCTATTTGGGGTGAAAAACGAGTCAGAAAATTGCAAAGTAATATGCAACCAGTCAATTTATTGAATAATAATCACAATGGCTATTTGAAATTCGATGATTAATATTAAACCTTTCTCGCTAATTATCTGGCATGTGATTAAAACTATTATCATCAAATTCATTTATATAGTCAATATTTTATGCTCCACTTATTTTACATTTACCAATACCATTGTCAGTGGCCATTTTGATTCAAAAAGTTAATATAACAAATTTAAAGCATTATAAACCTGCTGAAATACGGTTCAACCGTTCAATGTCGCTGTTAGACAAATCGAAATTCAAAGCCTCTACGTTATCTTGCGCCTGTTGTATTTTAGATGCTCCTGGGATCGCTAAAACTGTATCCCCTTGAGCATTAATTAACCAGTTTAAAGAAATCTGAGAAATTGTCACACCATAGTTTAGTGATAACCTCTTTAGTTCTTGATAAAGTGGTTCAGTCCTTTGCAAGGTTTTGGTAGTCATATTCGACTGTAGCTTTCTAAAACGACTCACCTTTGATAAAGATTCAGGTTGTTCATGAAATCGCCCTGTTAATAATCCTTGTTGCAAAGGCGAGTAAGCAATTATTGTTATCCCTAATTCTTTAGCAGCCTCTAGTGTGCCATTTTTCTCAGGACTACGGTGTAGTAAATTATATTTAACTTGATTGGAAGCAAGTGTCATCCCATACTCTTGCAGTAAATGATGGGCTTTGACCATTTGTTTAGCAGAAAAGTTGCTCACCCCAATCTGTTTCACTTTGTGTTGTTCTGCAAGCGATACCATGGCTTCAATCTGCTTTCTTAAAGATGACCGAGATGTCGGTTGATGAATTTGATATAAATCAATGGTCGGTATTTGTAGGTATTCTAAACGGTCATCAATCGTTTTAGTAATTGATGACGCCGAACGAGCCAAAGGAAACCATTTACTCGCGATGAAAGGATTGGTTGCTAAGGCTTCTTCTCTTTGCAAGCGCTGCGTTACTTCCCCAATAAATGTTTCAGAGGTTCCATTGCCATAAATTTCAGCTGTGTCTATCCAATTCATCCCATTCTGTAAGGAATGCTTGATAATTTCATAAACTGTCTCCGTCTCGGTATTTCCCCACATTGAGGTTCCGCTGCTATTTTTTGTGCTATATTGCCAGGTACCTAGTCCCAGTGGAGATAAATACAGGTCAGTCTGTCCTAATTGTCTACTTTTATTCATGGTTATTTTATTTCCTTTTTTATTTTCAATCGTACGATGTTTGTGTAGTATGCTATTATAGATAAAAATACTTTTACTATAGGATGAAGAAAATGAATGATGCTGATTTATTAAGATATCTTATCAACGCTGTCCAAAAAGAAGGACAGAAAAAATATGCTGAGTTCTTAGCTCCTCTTGGTATAACACCTAATCAAAGTGAGGTGTTACAAGTTTTGTCAAAAAAAGAACCTCTATCATTAAAAGAATTAGGTAATCTACTAATTTGTGAAAGTAAGAGTCCTAGTCGATTAGTGCAACGATTGGTGCAAAATGGTTTCATCTATAAAAGTAAAGCCATTGATGATAATCGAAAATCAGTCCTACATTTGACCTCTAAGGGCCGTGAGTTAATACCTAGTATCAAGGAGAAAGAAAACCTATTTAATGCATATAATCTCTCCTCTCTATCTGACACGATTGATATTAAAACCTTTATTTCTGTTTTGAGATACCAAATAACTGGTACAGAGAGTGAACAAAAAATTGAAAAAAGAATGAAAATAGATTCATCATTAACTTGATGAATCTATTTTACTTTTCCAATTCGTCCATTAACATACTAGGATAACGACTGCCATGTGTATTAGATTCATCAAATATTTTATCTAAAATATGAATTATTTTATCATCAAGATCAATATGACTTGATGCAATATTTTCGTTAATGTGCTGAATTGACTTACTTCCTGGGATAGCTATTAAGTTACTGTTTTTTTGCAATAACCATGCCAAGGCTAGTTGTGAAGATGTCATTCCTAACTTTTGTGATAAATTACGAATTACTTTAAATACTTCCTGATTAGCAGTGAGATTGTCACCCTGAAACCTAGGCAAATATTGGCGTACGTCTTCTTTCGACGCATCCAAACTAAAGTCATCTGCAAAAAATCCTCTGCCCAATGGACTGTATGCTACAAATCCAATTTCATTTGCTTGTAAATAAGGCATTATTTCTTTCTCAACACCACGACTCCACAATGAATATTCGCTTTGAACCGCCGTTATAGGATGTGTTTGATGAGCTCTTTTAATCGTTGACAAAGAGGCTTCTGATATCCCAATGTATTTAACTTTACCCTCTTCAACTAGTCGAGACATTTCACCAATGCTTTCTTCAATTGGTACATCTGGGTCTACTCGATGCAGGTAGTACAAATCAATATACTCTCTATCTAAACGAATCAAAGACTTTTCAACTTCAGATCTAATATAATCAGGACGACCGTTGATTCTCTTTTGGTTCAATTGCATTTCTTGAATGCCCACTTTTGTGGCCACTGTTACTTGCTTGTCCACGCCTTTAAGTGCTTTTCCTAATAATTTTTCATTATGTCCGTTACCATAAACATTTGCAGTATCAAACAATGAAACGCCATTAACGACCGCCTGCCTAATTGACGCAATTGATTCCTTGTCATCAGCGCGACCGTACGTGCTACTCATACCCATGCACCCCAACCCGACTGATGAAACTTTTAACCCTTGCGACCCTAAATTTCTTTGTAGCATTTTCTTTTCCTTTTTTTGTAATAATTTGATAAATACATGATATATCATCTATTGTTTATAAACAACATATAATTAATAAAATTTATAGTTTTATATAAATAAAATGACTAGTCATTTTTAACTATAAAAAATGTCGACTATATTCATAATATATAAAAAGAGTGCAAAGTACCTGCACTCATAAAAACAGTTTATTAGACCCCTATCTACCAACCACAACAAAAAACAGCCTGCTCTCAGGTGACAAACATAAGACCCATACATCTTATGCGTCACCATCGACCCTAATTACCAGCCACATGTACGTTTTCACACGTCCATCACTTTCCAACTAGAGTACTGAGCAAACTGTCCTGGATTAAAGAAAATCCGCTTAAGCTATCATTCGTATAGCTTACACAACTTGAATTGTTTTAGGACTCTCTCCTAATCTATACTTAAATTGTAACATGGTTCTTGTTTTTTTGCAAGCGCTTACACCGAAAATATTTGTCTGTTCGGTATAATTAAAAAGAGCAACATTTTTATAAAGGAGAAAAAGTAATGAAAAAAATAGATGCCTTTCTGATCATCGCAAAGGAATTGAATAAGGTAGCAATTACTCCTGTCCTGATGGGTTCTGTTGGTCTAGAATATTTAACAAAAATAGATTGGCAGGCTAATGATATAGACATTCATGTACCCGGAAATCCTAACGGTTGGGATGCACCAGACCGTCTAAGAATCTACCAATGGGACTTGATTCTAAACATCATGCTTGGTTTGGGTTTTCAACTAACGAATTTGCATGAACATGAATTCCAAAAAGGGGATTTATCAGTGGCATTTGGTAGTATAGATTGTTTACCACAATTCGCAAATGTTGATTTACAGGATTTAGTTGAAAATAACCTCGGCAGTATTAAATTTCTGACGCCCACTTTACAACAATTTATGAATATTTATACAGCATCTTCAACGGACAGTTACCGCCAACAACAGGGCAACCAAAAAGATTTATCCAAAATTGTCTTTCTTAAAAAACAACTTTCACTGAAGAAGGAGAATAACAAATAGTTTATTTGTTATTCTCCACTGTTTTTTTAGTTCGTTTCGCCATTGTGATCGCTAACAAAGCTGTGATAATTAACATGATTATAAATACTGATAAAAAAAGAATTTTCATCCAACCTCGATCCATCATCATACCCGAATAAATGGGACCAATGACTCGACCTGAGCTGATCATCATTGAAACAAAACCTTGTGCCTGTCCAGCTACTTCTTTGGGGGTGATTTGCGCAACCCATGCTGGAACCTGCGGACTTTGTAACATTTCTCCAATCGTTAGTAATTCAAACACTAGCACAATTTGCCAAAACTCTTTTACAAATATTAAAAAGAAAAAGCTAGAAGCAAAAATAATACTACCTAAAATAACTGAAACTTGATATGGTCGCTGATTTGCCCAATTAGAAACAAACTTCTGAAGCAAAATAATAGTTACGCCGTTAATCATCCATAAGTCTGCATAATTACGCGTTGGCATACCTAAACTTTTCATGTGCGGTGCCATCACGGTTTCCCACAGCATGTAGGATAAATACGTAATGAACAGCAATGCCCCAATGGCAACTAAAACTGGCGTCAAGCGAAAACGTTGATTTGGTGCACCGACACTGCTCACTTTTTCTGTTCCTTCAGGCGTCGTAACGCCCGTTGCTTCAGTATTCGTGCGAACTACCGGAACATTAAATTTGGTTGCAATAATTAACATTAATGTAAAATATAATGCTGCCGAAATCATCATCAACAGGTTAAAACCGTAATCAAATAAATATCCTACTGCTAAGGTCCCCAAAACCACCCCAATATTCAACACAATGTACATATTATTGAATACGATGCGCGTTTTTTCACCAGGAATTGTTGTGGCAAAAGAGTTAACTAACGTTTGTTCCGCGCCCATACCAAAATTAGCTAGCCAAATAAAAAAGGCAAATACGGGCCACCCATTCCAAATAATTAGACTGGAAACAGCAATTAAGATGATAAAACTCGTAATTACCATCGCTTCATATGGCCGCCAATTATCAAATAGTTTGCCACCAACAAATGAGCCAACCATACTAATAAGTGATCCCACCATTAAAACTAGTCCCGCCATCGTAAAACTTTGGTGCAAAACACCGGTCATATAAAGTGTCGTGACTGGCCAAATCATTGAATTTCCAGTGTTGGATAATAAAGTACCAAAAAGTAGCCACTTTTCATCAAGTGGCCGCGGCTTATCAGTTAAGTCAATTTGCATAAATCCTCCGAATAATAGAATAATTGTAACACGAAACCTATTCATATAACGGAAAATTAAGTGATTAATTTATCATCATTTGCGCATATCCCGTTTGTTTTTTATTAATCGAAGGATGACATATATAATACCCATTAAAATTAGACCCTCGAACGCCACACCAATACCTAAAGTGAAAGTTAGAATTAAAAATAAAATAATAATCAAGTAAAACATTTAGCACCATCCCATTGTAAAATTATATTGTGAATATATAGTTTATTTAACCTACTTAAACCATATTTTTAGTATAAACTAGTCATTTAATCAATTTTTGACTTGTTCAACGCTTAATATGTTTGTGAATCCCGTACTTTTCCAGACCTTTTTGCGTTATAATGGAGAGTGAATTTAATTATAATATAAGGGGAACATCATGGTTTCAGAAATCAAAACGTTGGTAACTTTCTTTGGCGGAACTGGTGATTTAGCAAAGCGTAAGCTTTACCCATCAGTTTTCAACCTCTACAAAAAAGGATACTTACAAGAACACTTTGCCATTGTTGGGACAGCACGTCAACAATTAAGTGATGACGAGTTTAAGCAATTGGTTCGTGATTCAATTAAAGACTTTACTGAAGATCAAGCACAAGCTGAAGCGTTTATTGCGCATTTTTCTTACCGTGCGCACGATGTCACAGATGCCGCTTCTTATGGTATCTTGAAGTCAGCGATCGAAGAAGCAGCAACCAAATTTGACATTGATGGCAATCGTATTTTCTATATGTCAGTTGCCCCTCGTTTCTTCGGTACAATCGCTAAATATTTGAAATCAGAAGGTTTGCTAGCTGAGACTGGCTACAATCGTTTGATGATTGAAAAGCCTTTTGGTACATCATACGCCACCGCAGAAGAATTGCAAAGTGATTTGGAAAATGCATTTGATGATGACCAACTGTTCCGTATTGACCACTATCTTGGAAAAGAAATGGTACAAAATATTGCAGCATTACGTTTTGGTAACCCAATCTTTGATGCCGCTTGGAATAAGGACTATATCAAAAACGTACAAGTAACTTTGGCTGAAGTTCTAGGTGTTGAAGAGCGTGCTGGTTACTACGATACCACTGGCGCCCTTTTGGATATGATTCAAAACCACACAATGCAAATTGTTGGTTGGTTAGCAATGGAAAAACCTGAATCATTCAATGATAAGGATATCCGTGCAGCTAAAAACGCCGCCTTCAATGCATTAAAGATTTATAACGAAGAAGAAGTGAATAAGTACTTCGTTCGTGCACAATATGGTGCTGGTGATACAGCTGATTACAAGCCATATTTGGAAGAAGCAGATGTCCCTGCTGACTCAAAGAACAACACATTCATTGCTGGTGAATTGCAGTTCGATTTGCCACGTTGGGAAGGTGTTCCTTTCTATGTTCGTTCAGGTAAGCGTTTGGCTGCCAAGCAAACACGTGTTGATATTGTATTTAAGGCTGGCACATTCAACTTTGGTTCAGAACAAGAAGCACAAGAATCAGTACTCTCAATCATCATTGATCCAAAGGGTGCTATTGAATTGAAGCTTAACGCTAAGTCAGTTGAAGATGCCTTCAACACCCGCACAATCAACTTGGATTGGGCAGTATCTGATGAAGACAAGAAGAACACACCAGAACCATACGAACGTATGATTCACGATACAATGAATGGTGACGGATCAAACTTTGCTGATTGGAACGGTGTATCAATTGCTTGGAAGTTTGTTGACGCAATTACTGCCGTTTACGATGCAGATAAAGCACCATTGGAGACATATAAGTCAGGTTCAATGGGTCCTGAAGCATCAGACAAGCTATTAGCTGAAAATGGCGATGCTTGGGTATTTAAAGGATAAGCACATTTAAAAAGACCATCAAACAAATCTTTGTTTGACGGTCTTTTTATATTGTCTGATTTAAGATGCGTTTGGTTTCACGGAAAACGGCTGACAAATTGGTGTATTGATCAGCATGCAATACAACCGTGATATAATGCTTCCCTTTATATGTAAATAATCCCACATAAGAAACGCCTGATTTAACAGAGATACCAAGTTTAGCACCGGTGACCGTATATTTCGTATTTTTAAAATAATTTTTCATTAAAACATAATTACTATCTTGTGTAATGCCATCAAATTGATTTTGTGATTGATGAACAATTCTCTTTATTCGTGGTGTTTTTTCTAAAATATTATCAGTCATAAGCGCAACATCAACAGCAGACATCTTATTTTCTGCATTATCAGGCGCCTTAACGCCATCATCCATTGCTTCATCATTACGGATTCCTGCTGCATTATACCATTGCGCTGATGCAAGTCCCCAAGACTGACTAGTCTTAGTCATTAATTTAACAAACTTTGTTTGTGAACCACTAACCTGATCACCTAAGGCAATAGCCGCGTCATTAGCTGATAACTGTAAGGCAGCACGCAATAATTCATCTGCTGAATAGGATTGATTACTATCCAAATTCACACTTGCCAGATTAGATTCTTCTCCGATTTTCATCGTGTTTGACGACGGCTGCACTTGCGTGCCTAAAGGTAACTTTTTTAGTACCAAATAGCCCGTCATTAATTTACTAATTGACGCAATCGCTAAAGATTTATGAGCGTTTTTTTCGGACAAAATTTTATCTGTATCCGCATTCATCACCACCGCTGCTTTCGCCGTTGTTGTGATTTTTTTAATTGATTTCTTTTTTTCACTTGCTTGGATTTGTTGTTGCCCATTCACAGGAAATGCTGTACTCAATGTCACAATACAAAATGCTGCCAGTAGTCCGCTTTTCTTCATGACTATAATTGTACTCAAAAATAACCTATTGACAATAGCTTCGCTTACATTATATAATTAACTGGTTAATTAACCAGTAAACTAAAGAGGTGTTTATGGAAAAAACAGATAAGATTATTCAAGAGCTTAACTCTTTTGTTCAAGAATACGCTACTAATTCTGAACTCGTAGCGGCAACTGCTGGACAAAAGATCAATTCAACACAAGCCCACTTACTGATGTTGCTTAAAATTCTGCAATCGCAGACTAACACAGAATTAGCTGCTGCAATGAATCTATCAAAGCCTGCTATCACCAAAGCTATTAAAAACCTGATGCGCTATCATTATGTCATAGCGGTGGTAGATGATTCTGATAAACGGAGCACTCACTATTTACTGACTGAAGATGGCGAAAAATTGGCACAACTCCACGAGCAGGCCCACGCCACGATGCACGATGATATTCATACCATCATGGCTGATTTCACACAGGAACAACAACAAACCATCACCCAGTTTTTAACAAAACTCAATAAAATAGGAAATAACTCATGAAAAAAATAATTATAGCACTCTCTGCCATTGTCGTCATCGTCATTGGTGTTGCCTTATTCAGAGGTAACTCCTCGTCGTCATCCAATCAAAAAATAACTATTGTTGCTTCAACAGACTTCTACGCCGAAATCGCCAAAACAGTAGTTGGCGAACACGGTACAGCAACTGCTATTATCAAGGACGCGAATGTTTCTCCCGAAGATTATGAGCCAACAACCACGGTTGCTAAAAAGGTTAGTGGTGCTGATATCGTTCTTGCTAATGGTCTAGGATATGACGCATGGCTAAATAAGCTTGCCAAAACTTCTAAAAATACAAAACTTATTCGCGTCGGTGAAGATGTTTTAAATAAAAAAACAGGCGTCAACCCGCACTTGTGGAATGATCCTGAAACGATGAGTAAAACAGCAAATTACCTAGCAACTGAGCTTGGTAAGAAAGACCCTAAAAACCGCGATTATTACAAAAAGAACGCCAAAAAGTACGTCGCTAGCCTGAAACCTGTGAATGATTTAATCACAAAAATATCCAAAAAGGCTGATGGCCAAACCGTTGCCCAAACTGAACCTGTTTTTGAGTATATGCTAGATGCCTTAGGATACAAAATAATGGATACAGATTTCTCTGAAGCAATTGAGGAAGGTAATGATCCTTCACCCGCAACATTAGCTGCACTTAAATCAGCAATTACAAACCATAAAATTGCCTTCTTCGTTAATAATACTCAGACATCAAGTTCAACTGTCTCTAACTTAATCGATTTAGCAAAGAAAAATGACATCCCCGTTGTTAATGTAACTGAAACCATTCCAAACGGTGAAAACTATGTTAGTTGGAAGCTAAAAGAACTGAAAGCAATCGAAAAAGTTACGCAATAAAAACCTCTCTGAAAAAAATTAAAAAGATCAGCTATCCAAATCATAAAGATAGCTGATCTTTTTAGCATTAATTTGCCTACCAATGAAATACTTTATATCTAACCCTATTTTGTCGCATAGTGTGCCGCCGCGGCACCCAAATTAAAACGAGAAATTCTAACTTTTTTGAAGCCCGACTTTAGCAGCAATTGCCCAAGCGTCATATAGTCCATAAAATGTTCTGTTGTTTCATCAAGATATTTGTATTCCTGATATTTTCCTTTAGCAAAAACACGCCCAAATAATGGCATGACATGACCGAAATATAACTGCCAAAATGGTTTAATAAGAGGGCTATCGGGTTGCGATGTTTCTAAAATGACAAGCTGTCCGCCTGGCTTTAAAATACGATACATTTCTTTGATTCCTTGTTTTGGATCAGGTAAATTACGTAATCCAAAACCAATGGTCACAATATCAAAGCTGTTATCAGGAAATTCTAAATCCATCACATCTCCTTGCTCAAGTGTGATTTTTTCCGAATAGTCACTTATATCAACCTTTGTTTGCCCGACCACAAGCATGGATTCACTGAAGTCTAAGCCAATGATCTCAGAATCAGAGTCACTGTTTTCTGCCAATGCAATTGCCCAATCAGCAGTGCCGGTAGCTAAATCAATGATTTGCGCTTTTCTTGGAAAGACCATTTTATCCATAACTTTTTGGCGCCATTTTTTATGTGCCCCTAGACTGATAATGTTATTCATCTTGTCATATTCTGGTGCAATTGTATTGAATAAAGATTTCACATCTGTATTTTTTGGAGATAATGTCATATCAATTCCTTTAATCTTTCAAGTTCAGCTAGGAAAGGTTTACGTTGTGTTTTTCCACTAGCAGTAGTGTGCCAGCTTTGAGCCAGATAAAATCGTTTTGGTATTTTATAATGCGCAATACGCTCTCGACCGAATTGAATTAAAGCATCTTTTTTCAATTCTTCACCCAAAACGATAGCTATTGGCACTGAACCCCACTTTTGATCCGACACCCCGACGACGACTATTTTATTTAATCCTGGGTATTCTGCGTAAATATCTTCAACTTCATTGGGAAAAATATTCTCACCACCTGAATTTATCATATCACCTTCACGCCCTTGGACAAACAAATATCCTTCGGCATCCAAATAACCATAATCTTCAGTATTAAACCAACCATCTATCATATGTTCAGCTAGTTTATCTGGTTGATTGAGATATCCTGTCGTTAGCGTTGGTGATTGAACCCAAATATTCCCTTGCTGGGACACTTTTCCAGCATGATCAGCAATTTTTAAACGAACTGGAAATAATGGTTTCCCCACAGAACCCACTTTTTGAACCGCATCTTTTGCATCAAGCGCCACAATTTGCGAGGCAGTCTCTGTCATGCCATACGATTGAATGACAGGAATTTGGTGGATCTGTGCCTGTTTCAATGTTGCAAGGTCTGTTGGTCCACCGCCAAGAAGCATTGACCGAAAATGATTATTATAATGAGCACCTTTTGGTAGGTCAGCAACTAACTGTTTTAACATCACTGGAACGACTGATATAGCAGTAATCGATTGTCCAATCAACAGTTCATTAATCTGATGGGCATCAAATTTAGATTGTAAGACCACGCGCATACCATAAATTAATCCACGCATAATGATCGAAAATCCACTAATGTGGAAGATAGGTACAACAGCTAACCAACTATCATCAGATGTTAATCCTAAATTCAAAGCACTCCCCATCGCAGAATAGAAATGGTTTTGATATGTTTGCATAACACCCTTGGCTTTACTCGTTGTACCCGAAGTATACATGATACTTGTCACAAAGTCTTCAGGAAAAGTTTCAATTGGTGTTATCTTTTGCTGTGTGGACAAATCACTGAACTTAATTTGCTTATCAATACTTAGCTCGCTCATGTAATCATCATCTGTTAAAACAGTTGTCACACCCGCATCTGCAAGCTGATAATTAATTTCTGCTACTGATAAACGCCAGTTTATAAAAACGATGGTCTTGCCAAGTTGCTGCAAAGCCATAATCACCAAGTATCCCGTGAGCGTATTATTCATTATCAATGCCACGCGAGAATTATCTTGGGTAACTGTCGCAATTTTTTTGGCCATATTGTGTGCTTGGTCAGCCACTTCTTGAAATGTTAATTGTTTATTTTTATACTGTACGGCGATCCGATTCGGCGTAAGCCGTGCACGTTTTGTAAGCCAGTTTTCCATTTTTATATCATACCGCAGAATTTCTTTGAAAACAAAAATGTTGCTGTGTCAAAAATATTGGTTTTATGGCTAAAATTACTCAACCTGAGCTTCAATTCCTAATTCTGAGACTGCGTTGAGATAGTCATCGTCAGAGATTTCATCTGTCGTACGCAATAGATGGAAAGTCCCGCCCATATTTTTAGTCACGAGATGCGCATCGTTAACCCCATTGCGCTTATAAAAATCATATCGTTTCACACGTTGCATTTCATTATCTGCCTGTTGGCCTGTAATTTCTGATTCTAATATTACCCCATTTGGGTACTGCTCTTTTAATGCAGCAATTGTTTTACTCCCAATCCCTCTTCCACGAATATTCGCATCAACTGCAAAATAGAGCACAAATACTTTTTGTGCTGATATTTCAACCAATAACAAAATACCAACTGGTTGTTCATCAACAACTAAAGCCATCTTAACGGGTTCTTTTGTCTTAGCCAGCTGAGCTAGCTGCATAAAATCAAGGCGTTCATATTCTGGAAATGATTGCATATAAATGTCTTGCCAATAAGCTTTATCTTCTTCGGTTACGTTAACAATTTTTATCATTAGAATGATCTCCATGTACATAGTAGCGATTGTTCTCATTTTATCATAATTCAAAGAAAGATAGGTCTACGCTATTTAAAATAAAAAACGCACCAAGCGTATCAACTTAAAGTAACACTTTTTTGATCTGCCTTAGCGTATTTTTTATGATGATGGTTCAAATTATTTGTTCTTTATCAGCTAATTTAAACACGTGCCAAATAGTAATCGCAACGACCCATGCGATAACAAACAATGCGACCAGTATGACGCCCATCTGGTTAAAATCTAGCGAAGCCGCCCATCGTGTCAATGCGTTGTTCCAATTAAACATAACGCTAAATGACTGAACAAAATCAATAAATCCAATAAATCCGGCTGCCATTATAGAAATCCCTGTAATTGTTAAATTGTAATACACTTTACGATAAGGTGATGAAAATACCCAACGATACGTCGTACTCATAAAAAAACCATCAATGGTATCCATCAAACACATACCAGCAGTAAATAATAACGGAAAAGCTAATGTTGCATACCAGGGAACTCCCGCATTTGCAGCTGTGGCAGATGTTGCTAATACCGCAATCTGAGTAGCAGTATCAAAACCTAATCCGAAAAGAAATCCAACAATTGCTACTTGCCAGTTATGCTTAATCATTCCTAATAGTTTCAAAAATAAACGATAAATCTTAGATGAATTGATTTGGTCATCTGTACCTGCTCTGGTATGATGATTACGCATAGCGACAAACTTCACCCAGATATCATGCAAGATAACACTATTCACGATGGCCAACATCATCAACATGGTAGCTGCAATAAGTGTTCCTAAGGCGCCTCCTATTTGCTCAAAAATAGGCATAGAATGTTTTGCCCATTCTACAAACAGAACGGTTACCAATGCCATCAACACCACAACCATTGAATGTCCAAATGAAAAACTAAAACCAACGCCGCGTGTATTTTTACCATCATTAAGCATCTTGCGTGTCATGTTGTCAATTGCTGCAATATGATCCACATCAAAAGCATGCCGCAATCCCATTGTGAAGGAAAGATAGGCCATCGCTATCATTTCAGGATATTGTGTAGCACTTGTCATTAACAACAGCATTCCCGATACCAAAAAAAGAATAATTATTGCCCCATAGCGTATCGCATCGGACTGAATAGTTGCTTGTTTTTTTATATTTAACATCATAAATTTTTCTCCCTTTTTGCTGTAGAAATAAGATTATCACAGCACCTGTTATCGCGTAAATATGCTGAACAAATTGTGTCCCTAATGAACTAAACATGTCCTTTCATACTACCTTCAATTATTTTTTAGCACGATGCTCATTCGAATTCGCGCTACTGCCTCTTTAAGTTGAAAAGGACAAAAAAACACCCCAACCTTTAACAGTTGGGGTGTTATTACTCACTTGTCCCAACTATCTACTAATCAATGTCACATTGGTTTAGTAGATAGTCACTCAAAGAACCTACTAAACATCAACTGAGAAGTAGGTAGAGGAGAGAATGGTTCATTTTTTTAATTGTTTTGTTCATAATTTTTCCTCTTTTTCATATAATTTATATTTTTTAATATGAAACTAATTATATTATCAAAATCTAATTATGTCAAACGTTTTATTATCTTATTTTAATAATAGAATAAATGTTACTAAGCAACTAACGAGCAAATATATTAACTACTGCTTAATTGTCACGTCCCCGCTGTCTGTTGATATGACGTACGCCCCAGTTGTTCCTTTATGTGTGTAACTTGTTTGATCATCATCATGACTATTGAAAGCAGAAATATCTCCGTCAAGCGTTTTAGCAGTCACACTACTTTTCCCAATCATTGCCGATATATCGCCATCTTGTGCTGTAATGGTAAGCTGACCAGATAGTTGGTTATTCATTAAAGCGACATCCCCATATGATGTGTTTATTTTACCCGTATTAATATGATTATGATGCATGCTCAAGTCACCATTTTCAAGTTGAATGTTCATTCCATCGCTAATTCGTGTATTTTGTATAGTTAAATCACCATTATCACTTTTAATTGTAGCTGTCGATGTAGTCACGTCATTTAAATCAGTATCTTCAATATCATCAAGCGTTAAGTCATGTTGAACTATTATGTTTTTTAATCTTGTATCTGCAACATGTTGAATTGCTATTTTATCCGCTTTGACATCAGACAGGCTAACATCACTGCTATTCTGTCCGTCAATTTGAATATCAGACAAACTTTGTGATTGCGGAACTGTAATTACAATTCCATCTTGATCTCCCTGATTCTCATATTTCCAAGAAAACAATTCGATTTTAATATGACCTGGAGATACACTACCAGCCTGTTTATCAGTAATTTTCAAATGACTTTGCTGATAGCTCAACTCGGGTAGTTTCTGATACGTCATTACTTTAACGGTGGTTTTCTTAACATCCCCTGTGATAATACGTACAGGTAAAGATGTTGACACGTCAATATTTTTCACCTCGTTATAAGTATATGATTGTTGTACCATTTTTTCTTTTTGTGTTTTACGGTCAATAACTTTAGGGCCATTATTCCAAGAAATAGAACTGGACCCGCCACCAAAACCAAATCCAATTAAAGCTAGCACAGCACCAATAACTATCAAACTCAATCCAATTTTAACACTTCGTTTCATGTTATTTGTCCTCCCGATGCATGTACTTTTTATCAGTAAAACGACGATAAATTGCCTTGCTTAATTGTGCTGTTTTATCAATTAGCCACCTCAAGAGACCAATACCAGCTGGCATTACTGTCAACATTATGCCCAATATGAGCAAACCACAACCAATATAATACAGCCCCGTCCAGATTGACTGCAGCAAAACACTCACTCCGATAATCGCTGATACCACACCTGACAAAGTCAACGCAATGACAACCGCAATAAAAGACGCTAAAACTGCAAAACCAACAGCAGCAAGCGTGACCAAGACAATAAATACAGGTAATGCTAACGGTGACGCCAGTAATGCTAATGCAATCCACCAAATCAGCTTAATATTTGACCGTGGATTTTTACTAGTTGTATCATCTGTTGATTTTTCATCTGCCTTAATTGAATAGTCAGCTAAAATTTTTCGTGAGAGTTGTTTTGGCGTGCCTAACTCACTAATGCATTGCTCATATGTGACTAAATCAGCATCCATCACGTACTCTCGATAGAAATTCATCGCTTCCTCTTTATCTGAATGGTGCAACTGATGTAGTAGTTGCTCTAACTCAGCTAAATAATTCTCCATCTGCTTATCTCTCCTTCAATAATGTGTCAACGTTTGCTTGGAACATTACCCAATCTTGGCGTATGCTAGCCAATCTGTCACGACCCTGTGTTGTAATCTGGTAATAACGTCGATTTCTGCCTTGATAAGGTTGATCATACGTTGTAACAAATTGATTATTTTTTAATCTCCGTAGTACAGGGTATAACGTCGATTCCGAAACAGAAATCGTACCCTGCACTCTTTGCGTTAATGCATAACCGTAATAATCTTCTTTATCTAATATCGCTAAAACGCAACCGTCTAATAATTCTGAACTCATTTGAATTGCCATACTTATTTTCTCCAATACTATACGACATATAATATATGTTCAAAAATATTATATGGATTTTTAATTGTTTTGTCAACAAAAAAATATCTCAACAAATGTCATCGTTGAGATATTTTTCGTTGCCTAATCATCTTTTAATAGCTCGCAATCAATAAAATAGATAGCGTAACGCTCGTTTGGCTTTTAACTGTTTTATGCAATTTTTTAGTAATAAAATCCGTGACGATAGTCCCATGACGAGAAAATATCACTCATAATTTTCATGATTTTGTCGACATCTAATCCTTTACGAATAACGATTGGCGCTGGTTGGATACCAACAGCACCATTTTGTTCTGGAATGAGCTTACCTGTCTCATCAACCATAGATACCATCACCCCTTGTTCGTAACGTGTATCTAACGTTTTGTCGGGTTGAATTGATGCCACGTAATCATCGGCCTCAATAATTAGGTCAGCAGCATTTTCAATTTGGTCACCAATGCCAGCTACCAAACCACGATTCCCCTTACCAGAAGGATTAGCTGAACTTGCAAATGAGAACTTACCGTACTTTTCCCACATTTCTTTGGCAATATTTTCACTTGGTGTACCAAACTTGATAACAAAACAACTAGTTTCACGTTTATCCATCATCAAATTTTTTGTCCCGTCATTTGGTATCTTGCTCTTTGCTTCTTCTTTCCATGGCAAGATACAACCCAACAAAATGTCCTCATCCCAATGTTGTTGATACATTTGTTCGATTTCAGGTGTCATTTGTGCTAATTCTTTAACTTGTTCTACTGAACCACATAGCACGACACCTGGCTTATTACGCTTACGATTCTTAGCAGCAAATTTTCGTTCCAACCCTTGATCATCTGAAGTCATGATAATGTAACCCACTTTTGTTGGACTAACGATCATCCCCCCATCTTCTTTCAAGATGTTAATGGCTTCACCTTGAACGCCACCATTCCAATGAATCTTTGCTGTTGTTGCTTCTGTCATGATAAAATACCATCCTTTTAATATATTGCTTTTTGTTTTGTTTCTGGTCCATAAACTGCGACCACAATAGCTGCAATTAGCGCCACTGCTGCGATAAAATAGAAAATCAAGTTCGCACTAAATTGTGTAATTGCCCACGCTGCAAAATATGGTGTTAAAACCGTCAATATTTTAGCAACGCCATTAGCATAACCCGTTCCACGGAATCTAAAGTAAGTAGGGAACAACTCTGACATATAAACCCCAACAACCGAAGCCATCAAAATATACATCATAGTTACGACCAAAAATCCTACAGTTAAAATTCCAACCGTTGTATGTTGCTGCGAATAAATCATCCCAAACACCGCAGTCATTACAAAGGCAGAAACAATGACCTTTTTACGACCTATCACGTCAACCAATAATGCGCCTATCAGTGCGCCTATTGGAGCCCCAGCCATCATAACTGCGGAGAATGTTAGTGAATGAACCACTTCGATTCCTTGTTTGATCAATAATGTTGGCATCCACGATGTAAATGTATACTGCGTTAAATTAACTGCACTGACAGCAACCGTTGCAACCAACAGCCCAATGCCAATCCTAGTCTTCACTGGTTGTCGTTTTACACTAGAATCGTTTGTGCTGTACGAACCATTCACTTCCAATTTCTCAATGATCTTTTCAGCTTTATCATATTCACCACGTGCAATTAACCATCGCGGTGATTCGGGAAAATGACGGCGAACCACCCATAAAATCAATGCTAACACACCAACAATAACAAACATTGCACGCCATGTATAACGAGGAATAATGCTTGCTGCCAAAAGTAAGGTCAATGGTGCAGCCAAATTAGCAACCACAGAAGTTACGCCACTCCACCGACCACGATTTTTAATTGGGGCAAATTCATTAATTAAAGCGTAACCTGTCACAATTTCTGCGCCTAACCCAATTGCGGCGAAAAAACGTAGTCCGACTAACATCCAAATATTAGTTGCAAATGCCGCACCTAGGGTTAGTACACCAAATATCAATAAATTAGTCGAATACGCTTTTCTCCTGCCCAGAAAATCACCGATAAATCCAGCAAAAATGGACCCGAAGAAAAGACCTAAAAATCCAGAGGAAAGAAACACAGAACCTTGTGCAAGTGTGGCAAAATGTGTGCTAACTATTGCACTATTTACTGCACTAGCAAGATAAACGTCCGCCCCATCTAAAATCATACCAGCTGCAATCATCGCAAAGACACGGTAAAATGTCGCTGTTTCTTTAGTCGTGTCCATCCGTTGTTGCAAATTCATTGCCTGTTCCATGTACTGCCTCCTAACCAAAATTTGGTCGTTGCTTTTCGAATGCAGCGATCAATTTTTCATATTTCATCGTGTTATCAATATCATCTTCACCATTGATAAACTTTTCTTTCCATTGTGAGTTGATATCAAAGTGGAAAGTATAGTTTTTATAAGTCACAGTTTGTTCGGGTAAATCAATTTGAATATTTTCATCTGCTTGAATACCCCGTAATATTTTCCGATTTTCTTCGGGCAACACAATCGGTAACAAACCATTCTTAGTTGAATTCATGTAAAAAATGTCTGAAAATCCGCCGCCAATCACTGCCCTGAATCCATAATCCGTTAACGCCCATACTGCGTGTTCTCGTGATGATCCCGATCCAAAATCATTTCCTGTAATTAAAATTGAAGCCCCTTGATGTGCTGGTTTGTTCAATTCAAACGCCTCATTCAACGAACCGTCGGCATTGTAGCGCCAATCAAAGAATAAATTTTTACCAAAGCCGGTCTTTAAAATGTTTTTCAAAAATTGTTTAGGCAAGATAATATCAGTATTAATGTTGTCATTTGGAATAACAACCGTTCTACCTGTTTCTCTTACAAAAGCTTCCATATTATTCCCCTATACAAATTCATCTGTCGTAATATCAACGAAGTGACCAGCAATCCCTGCTGCAGCAACCATAGCTGGAGAAGCCAAATGCGTTCTCGATCCTGCACCTTGGCGTCCAATGAAATTTCTATTTGATGTTGAAGCAACATGTTTCCCTGCTGGAATTTTATCGGGATTCATCGCCAAGCATGCCGAACATCCTGGTTCACGCCATTCACAACCAGCTTCTTCAAATATTTGAGCAATACCCGATTTAATCGCACGATTTCTTATCGCACGACTGCCAGGCACCACCCAGGCAGTGACATTAGGCGCCAAGTGATGCCCCTTCATCATATTCGCAGCAATTTCAAGATCTTCATAACGACTATTCGTGCATGATCCGATGAAAATGTAATCTAAATTAATGTCAACTGGCTTCATATTGGGATGCAAGCCAATATATTCATAGGCATTGGCATCATTATCATCTTTGATTGCTGGCAAAGACTGATCAACAGGTGTGGCCATGCCTGGATTTGTTCCCCATGTCACCATCGGTTTCAAATTTGATACATCAAAGGTCAACGTCTCATCAAAATCACTTTCATCATCTGTGTAGAATTGTGACCAATAGTTTTTAGCAGATTCAAAATCTTTTGGTGCTTGTTCACGACCTTCAATGTAGTCAAATGTCGTTTGATCTGGTTGCACCATACCAGTTCTTGAACCAGCTTCAATCGACATATTACACATCGTCATACGAGCCTCCATTGAAAGGTTCTCAACAGTTTCTCCGTAAAATTCGATCGCATAACCGACTCCAAACGACACCCCATATTTAGCAATGATGCCCATGATAATATCTTTGGCGTATGTATTTTTAGGCAGTTTTCCAGTAACCTTAATCCCCATGGTTTTTGGTTTAACTTGCCAAATCGTTTGGGTCGCTAGCACATGCTCAACTTCGGAAGTACCAATTCCAAAGGCAATTGCGCCAAACGCGCCATGAGTTGCTGTATGAGAATCACCACAGACAATCACTTTAGCTGGTTGTGTCAATCCTCGCTCCGGTCCCACAACATGAACGATTCCTTGCTTATCATCACCAATTGATGCCAATGGCACATCAAATTCTTTTGTATTTTTAACTAACGTGTCCATCTGTAATCGAGACATTTGATCTTGCACATTAAATATATCTTTCGTTGGCACATTATGATCCATGGTTGCAAAAGTTAAATCTGGTCGTCTAACGCGACGGTTCGTACTTCTCAACCCATCAAAAGGTTGAGGTGATGTCACCTCATGTACCAAATGCAAATCCACATAAATCAATTGAGCCTCACCAATTTCCCCAGTAATGACGTGTTTTTCCCAAATTTTATCAAATAGTGTTTTGCTCATTTTATATCCGCCGATTCATAATTTTTTATGTAATCAACCATTTTTTGTGTGACTTCATCGGTCGTCATCGTGCCACCCATGTCTGGTGTCACATAGTGGTTTTCAATAATGTAGTCTACTGCTGCAGTAATTTTATCGGCAATCCTTTTTTCATCAAAGCTTTCCGTTAACATCATAGCTACCGTATTTACCATAGAAATGGGATTGGCTATGCCTTGCCCAGCAATGTCAGGTGCTGAGCCATGAATTGGCTCATACAAATTAGGGCCGCTTTCACCAACTGACATAGAAGGTATTTGTCCAATTGAGCCTGTAATTTGTGCTGCTTCATCACTTAAAATGTCCCCAAACAAATTAGGTATAATCACAACATCAAATGTTGTGGGCTTGGCCATGATAGCCATTGTCATTGCATCAACATAGTAATAGTCGATTGTCACATCCGGATAACTTTTGCCAACTTCATTAGCAATCTTTCGCCAAAACTTTGATGTAGCCAATACATTTGACTTATCAACAATGGTGACATGCTTGTTCCGTTTTTGCGCCATTTTAAAACCTTGGTGCATAATACGAGTCACTTCTTCTTCGCTGTAATACATCGTATCAATCGCTTGATGTGCTTCGAGTTTACGTGGCTTTCCAAAGTAAGCACCAGAGGTCAGTTCACGAACGATTACAAAATCCGTATTTTCAACATACTCTGGCTTCAATGGTGAGCGGTCAATTTGCGCTTGTGTCACTTTTGTTGGCCGGATATTTGCAAATAAGTTAAGTTTTGATCTAATTTCTAATAGCCCTTGTTCTGGACGTCGTGGCGTATTATCCCATTTTGGCCCACCAATTGCACTAAGTAGCACCGCATCAGCTTGTTTTGAAACATCAATAGTTGACTGTGGTAGCGGGTCACCAGCTCGATCAATACCATCACCACCAAATGGTGCATCTATAAGTTCATAAGCAAATGTTGTATCCTTTGTCGCAGCGTCCAATACTGCTAAACCTGCTGTCATGATTTCGGGACCGATATAATCGCCTTTTAAAACTACTATTTTTTTAACTGATGTCATATTATTGATAACTCACCATTTCTTTTTCTTCAACGACTTGCATAATAACCTTTAATTGATCATCTGTAATCAAATCAGACTCTTCGGCAACTGATTTAAAGATTGGGAAAATTGATTTCATATCATCACGAGTCACCTCATAACCTAGGCTATTTAGTTTTGACATTACCGCATGCGATCCCGACAATTTCCCCAGAGGTAGGGATGCCGTAGCACCAACCATTTCTGGCTTCAAAATTTCATAAGTTTCTGGATTTTTTAAGTAACCATCCTGATGAATCCCAGATTCATGAGCAAAGGCATTGCGTCCCATAATGGGTTTATTACCCGCAACTGGCATGCGGGTTGCGCGTGCGACAATGTCAGAAATGGCTTTTGACTGAGCTAAGACAATATCTGTTTCTGCATTAAACTTTTCATGACGCACATGAATAGCTGCTGCTGCTTCAATCATATCAACGTTTCCGGCACGTTCACCAATCCCGTTGATTGTACCTTGAATTTCCGTCGCACCATGCTCAATGCCTGCCAAAGCATTAGCCGTTGCCATACCCAAATCATTATGTGTATGTGTTGACCAACCAACTGTGTCAAAACCAACAATATTTTGACGCAAGTTTTCAAAAACTTCACCGTATTCTTCTGGCGTATCATAACCAACTGTGTCTGGTATGTTAATCATTGTTGCTCCAGCGTCAATAGCTGTTTGCACGCTGGCTACCAAAAAATCAGGTTCAGTTCGTGTCGCATCTTCAGGTGAGAATACAATATCTTGCATATGTTGCTTAGTAAAAGTAACGTCTGCTTTGATTTTGTCCAAAATTTCTGCTTTGGTCATGTGTAATTTAAACTCACGATGAATTGGTGAAGTTGCAATGAACACATGAATCATTGGATGTTTTGCATCCTTGGTTGCCTCAATAACCGCATTAATATCATTTCTGACCATTCGTGCCAAACCGACAACTTTTGCGTTATCCACAACTTCTGCAATTCTTTTCACTTCTTCAAAGTCTTTCTGAGAAGCCGCAGGAAATCCCGCTTCAATTGCTGCAACGCCATAATCATCCAATCCTTTTGCTATTTCAATCTTTTCTTCAATTGAAAAGTTAACCCCAATTGTTTGTTCACCATCACGCATTGTTGTGTCATAAAAAGTTACTTTGCTTGCCATAATTTTCTCCTTAAATTAAAATCCCGGACCAGTCAATTTGACTAGTCCGGGATCATGCACTCACATCCTTTTATTCACTAGCCATTAGATAAGTACCTAACAACCAGCTCAAAAGCTCAACTTGCTAGGGTAGTCTAAGCAAGTTGAGGAGAAGGGCTGCATTTGTAATATTCGTTTGTACAGTAGCCTGATTTCTCATGTGAAACACTTCCTTTTAATTTAATAATCCAATCATAACTACTTTATAATTCATCGTCAATTACAAGGTGTGTTTTATTCCAATTTTATATAATTTAGTCGTTTTATAATCCTAACGCCATTTTTGCGTATCGCGACATTCGATCAATTTCCCAAGCTGGTTCCCATGTGAGTTCAACTTTGGTTGTCTTTACTTCAGGTAAAATTTTTAATGCTTCGTCAATCATTTCTTCCAACACACTAATTAACGGACACCCCATCGTTGTAAGCGTCATATTAATGGTTACATCACCGATAGAATTGATATCAACAGCATTGATTAATCCTAAGTTAACAATATCAACTCGCAGTTCTGGGTCAATGACTGTCGTTAAAGCATCCATGATACTTGCCTCAACTTTTTTATTCATACCTTATCCTACCGATCCCACCATTTCAAATTTCATTAATCGATTTAACTCAACAGCATATTCCATTGGCAGCTCTTTTGTGAAAGGTTCGATAAAGCCCATAATAATCATCTCTGTGGCTTTTTCGGCAGAAATACCACGTGTCATTAGATAATACAATTGCTCTTCAGAAACACGCGATACTTTTGCCTCATGCTCCATTGACACATTACCATTCAAAATTGTATTGTATGGAATCGTATCAGCTGAAGATTTATCATCAACTAAAATCGTGTCACACTCGACGTGAGCAAATGACCCATCAGATTCGCGACCAAATTTCACTGTGCCACGATAATCTGTAGAACCACCATCGTGTGCAATTGACTTTGAAATGATAGATGACGACGTATTTTTAGCATTATGAATCATTTGCGCACCAGAATCTAAGTTAACGCCTTCGCCAGCAACAGCAATCGAAAGCATTGTACCCTTTGCGCCCTCGCCTTCCAAATAGACTGATGGATACTTCATCGTCGTTTTTGAACCAAAATTACCATCAACCCATTCCATCGTTGCGTTTTCATGCGCTGCTGCACGTTTTGTTTCTAATGAATACACATTATTAGACCAGTTTTGAATCGTAGTGTAACGGCAATATCCGTCTTTTTTAACAATCACTTCTACCACAGCAGCATGTAGTGCATCCCCTGAATACATTGGTGCTGAACAGCCCTCAACGTAATCAACATGCGCCCCTTCATCAACAATAATAAGTGTCCGTTCAAACTGACCTTCATTTTCAGTATTAATTCGAAAATAAGACTGAATAGGTGTCGTAACGTGAACACCTTTAGGGACATAAATGAATGTACCACCAGACCAAACTGCTGAATTTAAGGCCGCTAATTTATTATTGGTTGGTTTAACCAGTGATCCAAAGTATTCTTGAATAAGCTCTGGATATTCTTGGACTGCAGTATCTGTGTCGGTAAAAATAATACCTGTCTTAGCGAATTCTTCTTTCATCCGGTGGTAAACCACTTCAGACTCGTACTGGGCAGAAGACCCTGCTAGCCACTTCCGTTCGGCTTCAGGTACACCCAAACGCTCAAAGGTTTCCTTTAATTCAGCTGGTACATCATCCCAATCACGATATTTATCATTTGTTGGCTTATTATAGTAGTAAATATCTTCAAAATGAATTTCACTTAGATCTGGCCCCCATGTATGCATAGGCATTCTGAGGTATGTTTGATAGGCTTGTAACCGGTAGTCTAACATCCATTGAGGTTCATTCTTTTTAGCTGAAATTTGACGAATAATGTCTTCGTTTAACCCTTTTCCTGTTGAAAATACAGCCTGGTAGTCATCTTGAAATCCTAGTTCACTGGCCTTATCATTTGAAATGGCTGCTTTTGTTTGATTAATAGCTTCTTGTCTATCTATTTCCATTATCGAAACCTCTTTATTTCTCTACTGATAATAACTCGTCCAAGGCATGCCATGCTAAAGTTGCGCACTTTATTCGTGTGGGAAATTTAGTAACCCCTGCTAAAATTTGTGCTTCTCCAAGAAGTTTTGTATCAGCTACTTCGCCACGTGTCAGTTTTGAAAACTCCTCAAGTAAGGTAGCGACAGCTTCACGACGCTGTCCCAGTACTAAATCTGTCATCATTGAAGCCGAAGCCTTTGATATAGCGCAGCCATCCCCATAAAAATATATATCTGTCACTTTATCGTCAGTCATCTCAAAAGCTAAATCAATAATATCACCACAAGTGGGATTATATTTTCGAACATGATAAGTTTCTGTACCCAACATAGGCTTATAATGATGCGGATGTTGGGCATATTCCATGACTGTTTGGCGATATAAAAGATCTAAATTATGCAAACTCACGGTTAAAATACTCCTTAATATCTTCAATGACACTAATAAATCGATCGATTTCTTCACGCGTATTATAGATATACAAACTAATACGAACTGTCGCTGCAATATTCAAATATTTCATCAGCGGCTGCGCACAATGATGTCCTGCACGAACCTCAATTCCTTCTTGATCCAAGGCCGTTGCTAGGTCATGGGCATGGACCCCTGCTAAATTAAATGCAATCACGCCTGAATGCTGTTCACTGTTTTGCGGACCATAAATGGTGACACCCGCAATACTTTTTAGCTTTGGCAAGGCATAATCAACTAGAGACTGCTCATAGTTTTCGACCTCTTTCATTCCGATATTTGTCAGATAATCAATAGCGGATCCTAAAGCAATTGCACCAGCAATATTAGGCGTTCCCGCCTCAAAACGCCATGGTGAAGGCTGAAAGGTCGCTTCTTGCAAGTCTACCAATTCAATCATTTCTCCACCAAATTGAGCAGGTTTCATATTTTCTAAAATATCATGTTTGCCATAAAGAACTCCTATACCTGTTGGTCCAAGCATTTTATGACCCGAAAAAGCAAAAAAATCAACATCCATATCTTGCACATCAACACGCATATGCGGAACAGATTGGGCGCCATCAGCAATCATGATAGCATCATGTTTGTGGGCTATTTTTGCGATTGTTTTTATGGGATTAACAACCCCCAACACATTAGAAGCATGTGTGATTGATACAATTTTAGTTTTGTCTGTTATTTTCCGTTCAAGATCAGCCATATTTAAGGTGCCATTGTCATTGAGTTCGACATATTTTAAATGAGCCCCAACACGTTGCGCTAATTGTTGCCACGGCACAATATTAGAATGATGTTCCATGTAAGATATTAGGATTTCATCTCCTTGTTTAACATTTTCTGCACCATAAGTACTTGCCAACCAATTAAGCGACTCAGTTGTGCCACGAGTGAATAAAACTTCTTCCCGTTTTTGAGCATGAATGAATTTTTGCACTTTATCGCGGGCTTGTTCATATTGTTGTGTCGCACGCTCTGATAGCTCATAAATACCTCGATGCACGTTTGCATTATTATTTTGATAATAATTCACTAATGAATCAATCACATACTGGGGTTTTTGTGACGTAGCCGCACTATCAAAGTAGAGCAACTCTTGCCCATTGACTGTTTGATTTAGTATTGGAAAATCATGTCTAATCGTCTTCATGTCGTAACTTTCTTTCTATTTCTTCAACTACTTGCCTTTGTGCCGCTTTTGTTGGCATTTTTGCTAAAACTTCACCCATAAAGCCGCGAATAACTAGCTTTCGAGCTACTTGCTCACTAATACCCCGACTCATTAAATAATACATTTGATTTTCATCAACACGTCCCACAGAAGCTGCATGCCCCGCCGTCACATCGTTTTCATCAATTAGTAACAAAGGATTTGCATCTCCACGTGCGCGACGTGATAGCATCAGAACACGCGATTCTTGCTGCGCATCCGATCCTTTAGCGCCCTTAATAATTTTCCCGATACCATTAAATACTAAAGTTGACCGATTGAGAATAACGCCTCGTTGGAAGATATGACCAATGGTATGGCGACCACGATTCAAAATGGTTGTCACCAAACCTTGCGTTTGTTTTTTTGTGGTAAGTCCGATGACATTTGTATGTGACGTAGCGCCTTCACCATTTAGTTGACTAGCTAATCGTATGATTACATTACCGTCATTAAACTCAGCATTTTGCCAATCCACAGTTGCATGATCTCTTACTTCAACTTCTCGATTAATAAATGCTGTCGTTTGTTCACCAAAGGCATCAATATTAGCGTAAGTGACTTGGGCACCTACATCCGCTACAGCTTCGATAACAACAGAAGCCTTTGTCTTTTGAGTCCCGATTGTATGCATTTCTTGTAGTATGTCAACCTTGGCATTGGCGCCAACGCATACAAAAATACGAGCCACAAAATCCTCTCCAGATATAGCTAAATGATTCAATGACAGGTGCAAAACATCATCAAATTGAACGTTTTCTGGTATATAGACAAAAATTCCTGTGTTAAACTGTGCAAAATTTTGTGCTGATAATCGATCGGCTGTTTTGGAAATCACACTACCCAACAGCTTTTCAACTAATGCTGGATGTTCAATCTGTGCTTGTGCCATATTCATCAGAATCACTCCACGAGCGATCATGTCATCCGATAATTGCTGATAAGTAGTGGATAGCCCACTAACTTCGATGCCGTGAACATTATTCTCAGTGAAATATGACGTTGTCGTTTCTTCCTTGGCTGCTATCATTTCATCAAGTTGCCAGGAACTGTATCGAACTTTAGCAAATGTTGGTAGTGGTAAAGACTGTATTGCGCTATTATCAACCATATCAATCCTCCACAAAATACGAATTCACATCTTCATCTGTCAAATGAACGTTCAATCCGAGTTCATCTCGCAATCCCGCATATCCCTCAGATTCTAGTTTCTTCGCCAAATCCGCACCGCCTGTTTTAACTATTTTCCCGCCCATCATCACGTGGACAAAATCAGGCACAATATAGTCAAGTAACCGTTGATAGTGCGTAATCATAAGTGTGCCAAATTCACTGGAACGCATTTCGTTAACACCACGAGAAACGACCTTTAAAGCATCAATGTCTAATCCTGAATCAATCTCATCTAAAATAGCAATTTTCGGCTCTATCATCATCATCTGTAAGATTTCATTACGTTTCTTTTCACCACCAGAAAATCCTTCATTAAGATAGCGTTCTGCCATTTCTTCTGACATCGATAAAAATTCGCGTTTTTCATCAAGTTTTTCAATAAAAGACATAATACTGATTTGATTGTCTTCAGCACGACGAGCATTGATAGCTGCCCGCATAAATTCAGCATTGGTCACCCCTTGAATTTCAGATGGGTACTGCATGGCCAAGAATAGACCTGCACGAGCGCGTTGATCAACTGACATGTCAGCCAAATCTTGATCATCCATGTAAATATGACCTTCAGTGACTTCATATGCTGGATGTCCCATAATTGTTTGTGATAACGTTGATTTTCCAGTCCCATTGGGTCCCATAATAGCGTGAATTTCACCAGTGTTGACGACTAAATTAACGCCCTTTAAAATTTCTTTTCCTTCTACTGAAACATGTAGATCCTCTACCTTGAGTGTTGCCATATTATTTTTCCCCTTTTCGCTGACTGATTTTTTGTAAAATAGCTTCGTTTTTATGTATTTTAGCAATCACACGCGCATTTTCAATCATCTCATTTACAATAAAATTCTGACTATCCCAAGTATCACTAGCTTGCACCAATAGCCAAAAAAAGTTTTCTAAGAAATAAGTACTATCGCTTGCGTTCGCTAAATCAATGCCATAAGTTGCCAACATCATAGCATATTTGTAGTTTTTAATCGACATTTGATATTGTGCTAACAAATAAACAATCGCCGCTTGAAATCCAGAATGGTCTACTGTTGTACTTTCCTTTTGGTAGCGCCAAACGTCTTCAAAAGCCTGGTGAGCCTCTTTGAATTGGCCTCGTTGATAATAGTAATGACTCGTTATGGCATAAAACAATAACTTGTGTGACTTGTTAAGACCTGCTATATCAATTTTTTTAATGATTTGTTTTGCTTTTAGACAGTCTTGTTTTAAGATAACTGCCGAAAAATATTGCGTAATTTGATAGGTTGGCCGTTCGATATCAACCATTTTATCAATTTCTACTTGTTTGATTAGATGCTCAAATTTTCCAATATTTTGATAAAAGAGTGCTTGTGTGGCCAATGTTAAAACACGCTCATTATTTGTTTGACGCGCAGTAACATTGATTGGAAAAACATCATTCAACGTTAACCCTAACCGTTCACACAGAGCAATCATGATATCAAAAGCTGGCACTTGTTGATGCTTTTCAAATTTGGACAAAGTAGCTTGTGTACAGATATCAGTACATAGCGCCATTTGTGAAATTTTTAAGCGTTTTCTCGTGCTGATAAATTTTTCTATGTTTATCATTGATCCCCCAATCCTATGAAAAAAGGCACCTAACTGCGTTCACAGTTAGGTGCCTGAACAAAAAATGTCCCAACTGTCTACTAAATCCAAATCGATTAGTAGACATTCACTCAAAATAACCTACTAATCATCAGCTGATAAGAAGGATAATGAGAATATTGTTCAATTTTTTTATATTTTTATTCATTATGTTATCTTTCGTTTCTGAGTAAAAACTCACATTAATATTGAAATAATTATATTCCTATAATTTTAAAATGTCAAACGTTATCGGAAGATAAGCAAGATTGTCTCTATATTTTTACAGTCATCGTCATAATCTGGTCATTTTATAGATGAAGCGATAAATCATATAAATTTGGAATAGTTCGTTGACAATTGAGTTTATACCCCTATACTCATATTAGTAAAAACATATTAAAAATTAGAAAACGCGGAGATTTATTTCATGACAGACACTTTTTCATTTAATGTAAATAGCGATGACTTACAAAAACGATCTGATCATATCAAAATGGGTATTCATCAAGCTCCAGCCCGCTCGTTATTATATGCGACAGGTCAAGTCAGTAACCCCGAAGATATGAAAAAACCATTCATTGCCATCTGTAATTCCTATGTAGAAATCATCCCTGGCCACGTTCATCTGCGTGAACTAGCTGATGTCGCCAAACAAGCTATTCGTGATGCCGGTGGCATTCCTTTTGAGTTTAACACCATTGGTGTGGACGATGGTATTGCGATGGGGCATTTAGGCATGCGCTATTCGTTGCCATCTCGTGAATTAATCGCCGATTCAGCTGAAACTGTCATCACAGCACACTGGTTTGATGGTGTATTCTTCTTACCAAACTGTGACAAAATTACGCCTGGCATGATTATGGCTTCTTTGCGCTGTAATGTACCCTCTGTATTCGTCTCCGGTGGCCCCATGAAAGCTGGTTTAGATCCTCAAGGAAAAGCCACGACTTTATCTTCTATGTTCGAGGCCGTGGGTGCATTTAAATCAGGACTAATGACTGAGGAAGAATTCTTAGAAATGGAGCAAAATGCCTGCCCTACTTGTGGATCTTGTGCTGGTATGTTCACAGCTAACTCCATGAATACCTTAATGGAAGTGATGGGTATCGCCTTGCCGTTCAATGGCACTGCACTAGCAATTTCTGATGAACGACGTGATTTAATTCGCGATGGCGCCAAGCAATTAATGCGTATGGTTAAGGAAAATGTTAAACCACGCGATTTAATTACAAAAGAAGCGCTTGATGATGCCATGGCACTTGATATGGCCATGGGTGGCTCAACCAATACTGTTTTGCACGTGTTGTCTATCGCTCATGAAGCTGGCATTGATTATGACCAAGCAGACATTAACGAAATTGCTAAAAAAGTACCTTACCTATCTAAAATTGCCCCTTCTTCTAAATGGGCAATGGAAGACGTGCATAATGCTGGTGGTGTGCCTGCTATTATTAATGAACTAATTCGTATGGGTGGCGTTTTGCACCCTGACCGCATGACTGTAACCGGTAAGACATTGCGCGAAAATGTTGCTGATCATGAAATCATCAATGACGAAATTATCCGGAAGTTCGATGTTAATCCCTATTCAAAGCAAGGTGGCTTGTCCATTTTATATGGCAACTTAGCACCTAAAGGTTCAGTTATTAAAGCAGGTGGTGTTGACCCAAGTATTAAAGATTTTACCGGAGAAGCCATTGTCTTTAATTCTGAACAAGAAGCGGTTGAGGCGATAGATAGCGGTCAAATTCACGCTGGTCACGTGCTGATTATTCGCTATGAGGGACCAAAAGGTGGCCCTGGTATGCCCGAAATGCTAGGACCTACATCAGCTATTACTGGTATGGGTCTAGGAAAAGAGGTGGCTTTGGTGACGGATGGCCGTTTTTCCGGTGCATCACGTGGTATCTCTGTTGGCCATGTTAGTCCCGAAGCCGCTGATGATGGTCCAATTGCACTGGTTGAAAATGGTGACAAGATTACCATTGATCTTGTCAATCGTACGATGCATTTGCATGTTGATGATACAGAGCTAGCGGAACGCCATGAACATCTCAAACCCTTTGTTCCTAAAATGCGAAATGGCTGGATGGCACGTTATCAAGCCTTAGTCACTTCAGCAAATACTGGCGGCGTATTAAAGGGCGCTGATGAATTATTCCCTAGCTAAAAGCTATCCTCAAATGTCATAAAGGACGCTGACACATGGAAAATAAAACACAAGAACTACAAGACCAGATGTTGGAAGCCTTATCACAGGTAATCGACCCCGAACTGCGTTGCGATATTGTTAGCTTAGGATTAGTTTATGGACTAGCTATGGATGAAAATGGACATGTCACTGTTAAGCTTACTTTGACCACGATGGGCTGTCCATTGACTGCGGTATTAGATACGATGATTACACGTGCACTCATGGCAATAGATGAAGTACACGATGTCAAAATTGAATTAGTTTGGGAACCGGCATGGTCTACGGACAGAATGAGTCGCTACGCAAAAATGGTTTTGGGTGTCCATAATTGAAAAAAACAGCCAATTTATTATAAGTTACTGGGAGAGCAACTATGAACACAATCAAATCACTTTCAAAATTTCTTACTAAATACTTTACCTTTTTTGTTATTTTAGTAGCTTTATTGGCTATTTTTATTCCTGGACCAGGTACTATGCTTGCTACAACAAAAGTGGGCAACCTCTCGGCTGTATCAATCTTACTGATGATTGTCTTATTTGGTATGGGTATTACGTTGACACCAAATGACTTTAAAAGGGTTGCTCGTAATCCCCTACAAGTTATTTTAGGAACGATAGCACATTATGTTATTATGCCTTTCATTGCTTTTTTACTGGTACATTTGTTTGGGTTAACCGGCGCTGCAGCTGTTGGTGTAATTTTGGTAGGATCAGCGCCCTCTGGCACATCCTCTAACGTTATGTCCTTCTTATCTGGAGGGGATGTTGCGCTTGATGTTTCAATCGGCCTGCTCTCTACATTGTTAGCACCTGTCATGATTCCGACACTATTGAAGCTATTAGCCGGAAAATGGGTGAATGTACCTTTTTCATCAATGTTTTTTTCTGCATTTCAAATTGTTGTCATACCTATTGTTTTGGGTATCATCGTTCATACGATTTTTAAAGAACATGTCCAAAAAGTCATTGAGATTATGCCTTTAATATCCCAAGTGGCTATATTAGTGATTATTCTAGCCGTGTTGTCAGCTAACTCTAAAACCATTTTAGCAGTATCAACCCTAATTTTGGTGCCAGTCATCATATTACATAACTTGCTTGGTTACTTACTGGGTTACGGTTTCTCGAAACTAATGAAAATGGATACCCCTCAACAAAAGGCAATTACCTTCGAAGTTGGTATGCAGGATTCGGCACTTGCATCAACACTGGCCATTTCATTTTTTGAACCTGCTTCAGCCATCGCAGCCGTGATGTTTTCTGTCTGGCACAACATTTCTGGTTCAGTATTAGCTTCTCTCTGGAAAAATCACACAGAGAAAGCACCAGACTAAAAACATTTTAAAAAGACGATGAATTCAATATCATCGTCTTTTTTTTGATAAAAAAACGCCAGTTTATTACTGACGTTTGAATAATCTGAACTTTACCGCAAAATTTCGTTTTCAGTAACGCCGCCATTTACCATCGTTACGGCATCATTTAAAGCCATTTCCACCATATTTTTTATTGCTGTGTTTGTATAAAAAGCAATATGAGGTGACAGTAGAAAGTTGTCATATTCGATTAAGCGCTTTACATCTGCTGGTAGCGCCGTTATATCTTGCTTTTGGTTCATAAAATCATTTTCATTTGGTGTCACATCAAATGCTGCACCAGCCAATAACTTTGATTCGAGTGCTTTTTCAAGCTCAACCATATCAACAATTTCACCACGCGCAAAATTCAACATAATTGTTCCTGGTTGAATTTTAGCAAAGAAATTTTCATCAGCCATATAGCGCGTCTCGTCATTTAATGGTGTATGAAAACTAATAACATCTGCTCGAGACAAAGCATCATCTAATGTCGTATAAGTTACAAATGGTTCGTTCTGGGCACGATATATTGGGTCCACACCTAACACTGTTGCGCCCAGCGCGTGAAGCATTTCTGCAAGGGCTGTCCCAATTCGACCTACACCAATCACAGCAACAGTTAAATCATGAATTTCTCTCGCTTGACCACCAGCAGCCCAAGTATAGTCACCCGTATTCATGGCGCGATCAAATTTTTTATTGTGTCGAATTAAATTAAAAAGCTGTGTTAGCGTGTATTCTGCAATTGCTCGGGGTGAATAGGCTGCAACATTAGACAAACGAATATTGTGAGCAAAGGCTTCTGGCAAGTCCAACACATCATAGCCAACCTGTCGAATAGCGATTTGCTTAATATTGAATTGAGCTAGTTGCGCATAAACTGGTGCATTAATGGCTGTTGTTTGTTGTGTGGTAATTGCATCAAAACCTTTAGCGCGATCCACCGTCGTTTCGTTAAGTGGTTGATCAATGGTCACTACTTCGTGGCCTGTTTTTTCAGTCCATTTTTCAACATATGGCATTTCGTCTGAAACTGTATTGTACATTAAAATTTTCATAATATCCTCCAAAGGTGCGCTAGCAATAAGTTATTTAACTTTTCCCAAGAAATATTTTTTCTTACCACGACGAACCAATACAAATTCACCATCATAATGTTTTGTTGGATCAATTTCAAAGTTAACGTCCGTTACTTTTTCACCACTAATGGTAATCGCCCCATTTGTAACATCTTCACGCGCTTGACGCTTTGATTTCTCGACTTCTCCGTCGACTAAGAAATCGACAACATTTTTCTTTTCCGATGTAATGTCAAAGCTTGGCACACCACCAAATGCATCAGCAATATCTGCTGCAGATAAATTAGCAACATCACCACTAAATAATGCTGCTGATAGCTTTTCGGCATCAGCAACAGCTTGTTCTCCGTGAACAAATTTAGTTACCTCTTGTGCCAAGCGTTTTTGCGCTATACGACCTCCAGGGTTATTTTTGGCTTCTTGTTCGAGGTTATTAATCTCATCAACACCCAAAAATGTAAAGTATTTCAAATACTTCACAACATCTTCATCACTTTGGTTATACCAGAATTGGTAGAAAGTGTAAGGTGAAGTTTTTTCCGGATTCAACCAAATTGCATTCCCTTCTGACTTACCAAACTTTTTACCTGATGAGTCAGTCATCAAAGGAATTGTTAGACCAAAAGCTGTCGCATTATTCCCTTCAATTGAGTGAATTAAATCAATGCCAGAAGTAATGTTCCCCCATTGATCTGAGCCACCAATCTGCAATTGTACATTATGACGACGCCATAGTTCATGGTAATCAATGCCTTGCAAAATCTGGTAGGTAAACTCTGTAAATGAAATACCTGTTTCTAAACGTGAAGCTACGACGTCCTTTTTCAACATCACATTGATAGAGAATAACTTACCATAATCGCGTAAAAAGTCTGTCAATGTTAATTTGCCAAGCCAGTCGTTATTATTAACAATAGCAGTTTTTTCATCACCAAATAGCTTGGTTACTTGCTCAGTAATTCCTTTTTCATTCTGACGTAACTGTTCTGGTGAAAGTAATTGACGTTCTGTTGTTGGACGTGGATCACCAATAGCACCAGTTGCACCGCCAATAATAATAACGGCTTTTCCGCCAGCATTTTGAAAACGTTTTAACACCATAAATGGAATCAAGTGCCCCAAATGTAATGAATCAGCTGTTGGATCGGTACCCACATAGGCCCCAATTTCTCCTGATGCCATTGCTTCAATTAATCCTGCTTCATCTGTTACTTGGTTCAGCGCACCGCGCCATTTCAAATCTTCAATAAAATTCATTGCCATCTCCTTTAATTACAGAAAAAATCGTCCTAATCTTAATAGACTAGGACGATTTTCACCGTGGTACCACCTAAATTGTAAGTCATCGGACCTACCACTTAATATGCCTTATCGCGGCACACGTCATTGATTTGCACACTGTGTAACTCAACAATATCCACGGATTAGCTCACAGCAGCCGCTAACTCTCTTTGACGCGTATGATATTATCTTTATCAGTGTAATGAATGTTTTTATTATACCAGAATATTAGATAAAAAAGGACATTTTAATTTTACAAGAAAACGATCCGAATGTTTCATGTGAAACATTCGGATAACAGCCTATAATAAATTACTTTGACAACCACAGTAATATGTTATATTATGTAGTTATAAGAGGTAACTGCATATGGATATATCAAAAGATCTCATTCGTGGTCATACGGACACCATTATTTTAAATATTCTTAGTCAAGGTGATTCTTATGGATACCAAGTTTCAAAATCCATTCGCCAATTATCCAGTAAGCAATACGAACTGAACGAGGCAACACTGTACACTGCGTTTAGACGCTTGGAAAAGGTCGGAGACATCCGTAGTTACTGGGGTGATCAAACCCAGGGGGCTAGACGAAAATACTATACCCTTACTGATCAGGGCCAAGAACATTTTAAATCAGCACAACAAGAATGGGACTTCGCCAAAGATATCATTAGCCATTTAATTAGCGGAAGGATAAAAGATTATGATGAGCGTTGAAATGGAAATTAGAACCCGTTTGGATGTTATTTTTTCTAAATATACGCCGAACGCACAATTAACGGAATTTAAAGAAGAACTTGTAGCCGATTTATTAGAAGCTTATCAAGATTTTTCCAAAACTGATCGGTCCCATAATGAAGCTTTGGACGATGCTTTTGAGCAACTAGGTGATATTGATAGTTTGTTAAAAGACTTAAGTGAACCCAGTACAAAAGAGGAAACAGATAAAGAATCTGAACCAAAACGACCTTACGTGGATATTTCAAATAAAGGCGTGCACATTGGAAATTTACACATCAACAAAAAAGGCGTAACACTTGGTGATGATATCATACTTGATGGCAAAAATAATAAAGTCCAATTCGGTGACTGGTTGCACGTTGACCGTGATGGCGCCCGTGTGGGCGATAAATACTATAAATTTGAAGATAATGTTGATTCAGATATCAATGATACTTTTGAAAATAAAGACTTCAAGGAACCTAACTGGGCTAAATCTCACCATCAATTGACCGTGCCAACCAGTACCAAAGATTTTGTAATTGATTACAGCGAAGCTTCGATTCACTTCTATACAAATGATAAAATCGACCTCATTACTATTGATGAATACTTTAGTCGTGATAATAGACGTTATTTTGCCACTATCTCAGAAAATGATGATAAAATTATAGTTAACCAGGGTGAACATCCAATGCTCTTCCATGTCCGCACTGCTGTGAACATAGGAATTCCGCGCTCGTTCACCACCGGGAAAATAGAAGTACGAAACCAAGCAGGTAGCTTATATGCGCAAGACTTAGTTACCGAGAAGTTTAACGTTCAAATTAACGCCGGAAGTTTCAAAGTCAAAAATATGGATACCAAGACTGCAGATTGGCAGCTTGCATCCGGATCAATAAAAGCAACACATATCAAGGCTGAACAAGCTAAAATACATGCTCAATTAGGTGCTGTTAATATCAGCGATGCAACTATTGATTATGCTAAAGTTAACGCTGACTTTGGTTCTGTACGTATAGACAATCTTGTTGGTGGCGGAGAATTCACGATTAATTCTGGTTCACTTCGTTTGAGAGTTGACCAACTAACAAACGATTTGAAACTAAACTCTAATTCTGGGACCATTCGCTTAACGGCTCCAGCTGATCAAGACTTCAATTTTGAACTAGCAACTAACTCAGGGGCAGTTCATTTGGATCGCAATGACATCCATTATAATAAAAGTTTCGATGGCTATAAAAGTGGATTTGTTGGCGCTAACCCTGAATTTACAATCGATGCACAAGCAGCTATGGGTTCTATAAAGATATACTAGTACCTATATATGATTTCTAAGCCTAAATCAACAATTATTACATGGAGGAATAACAATGACAAAACATAAAAAATTAACTCGCTCACGTGATAACCGTGTGATTGCCGGTGTCCTTGGTGGAATTGCTAACTATTTTAATTGGGATGCTACGTTAGTTCGAATTATTTTCGTGGTATTAGGATTCTTACCCGTTCTGCCCGGAATTTTAGTTTATATTATCGCTTGGGTGTTGATTCCTGATGAACCACGTCAGACACATTATTATTCAGACGGTTCCAGAAAAGATGTCACACCTGATGACTACGATGATCGCCCTTAATTAAAACATTAATCTCAAATAGACCCTGTGGACTTTTTTCATATCCACAGGGTCTATTTACTTGCTTTGCAAAAACGCATTGTTAGTTAGTATTTTGTCTGATAAATGCCAATTTTTTTGCATGAATATCATCCGTGTTGAAATCACGTGGTCCATGATACGCATCATCAACTAGTATCACCTCAGCTCTTTTACCCACTTTCTGATAATACTTTTCAGCCAATGAAACACTCTGTAAATAAGGTACTACGTCATCCTTAGTTCCAGCAAATAATAACAAGGGCGGCATATTCTTTGAAAAATAAGTTGCTGGGTTCGCTTGTGCAACTTTGCTTGGCATCTGGTCCGGCCGTTTGGTTCCTAACATTATTCCTTCAAATGACTGTGCCTCACCAGTTTCGCTGAACTGTGGTTTTATGTTGAGAGCAGCAAATTGTTTAGAAAAATCGTCAACTTTGTAGGGCCCATACATCCCAATCACGCAACTAATTTTTGGAAAAAACGTGTGTTCCGCTACATCTTTGAGTCTGCCCAACAATAAGTGCTCAGATATTGTTGCTGCCGTTAAAACAGCTAACTGGGCTCCGCTAGATTCCCCAATCAATATAATGTTGTCCTTATCAAGGCCATACTGCTTTGAATTCTTTATCAAAAAATTTATTACTGCACGAATCTCAGCGATTTGGACAGGGAAAGTTTGTTCACCTAGCTGATTAAGTGAATAATCTGGACTCACTACTGCAAAACCATCATTCAAGAACCGTAAACTGGGATTAAGTTTATATGAGGATTTTTGGCCTCGAAGCATACCCCCACCATATATGTCTACAATAACTGGACAATTCTCCCCCGCTTTAGGTAAATAAAGGTCAAGCTGATTACGATCTCCAACCGAATAGCTAAGATTATGAAACACCCTAGCATTTTTTGGCATATTTGCTGGAACATATTTATATGTTTTATCTTTGAATAACATACTTTCATTATAAAACAATTAATGTATCCGTCAAATTGTAATAATAATATTAAAACTGATACAAATTTTACCACTACCAGCTTATAATAAGTTAAAATGGTTTAAATATAACAATTGGAGAACGTTGTATGCTTCAAAATTCTATACAACTTACAGATAACAAGCTACGTGAAATACTATTTGCTGGTCGTTTTGGTATTGAAATAGAAGAACACCGTGTACAATCAGGAAGTAAAAGCCTATCCCAACATCCACACCCTCGTGATTTAGGCAATCGGCAGTATCAACCCTACTTCCAGACTGATTTCTCTGAAAGCCAAGAGGAACTAGTCACCGGTACTAAACATTCTTCAAAAGATGCCTTAATGCATTTGCACGAACTCCAGACTATATTGGCATCTGAACTGGCTGAGGATGAAATTATTTGGCCACTTTCGATGCCCCCACATTTGTCTGCCAACGATATTGATTATTTGCTTAATCATTTTGAACGATCTTGGTATCAAGAATATCGGGATGTTTTAGTCAAGCGTTATGGACCTTTCAAGCATATTATGGCTGGAATTCATGTTAATTTTTCACCAGCTGACGACTTAGTTTGGTGGTTTGGCTCCCAAAGAGAAATCAATTCCTATCCTGCTGCCAAAAATGAGTTATACTTTCAAATCGCTCAACAGATAACTAGTTATAGGTGGCTACTGACCTATCTTTTTGGTGCAAGTCCCGTTTCTGAAAATTCAACAGATAATTTACCAACTAATTTCAAACATAGGCAACCGGTTCGCTCTTGGCGCGCCAGCAATTTTGGTTTTGCAAATCATAACGATATTGAAATTGACTATACTAACTTTGAAACGCATATGAAACAAATTCAACATTATGTTGATACTGGCCAATTCTATGATAAAAGTGAGTTTTATGGTCCAGTACGTTTAAAGGCTCCAGGAAGTTTGACTAATATGGCACAACGTGGTGCCTCATACCTAGAATTTAGGATGTTTGATACCAATCCCTTCACACTAGATGGTATTTCACAAGATGCGTTAAGCTTCCTCCATTTGCTAATCATCGATGCCATCATTAATCCACAGCAATGGTCAGATGACGACCTAAAAAGTGCGCAGTCTCTAAACCATATGGTAGCTTTACAGCATCCAAATGCTCCCCTCATCCCATCACTCGCCACTTCTGCTAAACAATTGATTCAACGCTTGGAGGATATTATTAAGCTGTCCCCCGCTGAACTACAGGAAGATTTTTTTAGCGCTCTCACGTTCGCTAAGGATGCCCTTGCTGATCCAACGAAAACTATTGGGGCCCAGTTATCAAACTTCATTAGTAATGATTCTCTGGAAGCATTTGCTTTGAAACGCGGACAACAGATTTTGTCAGAACGAAAATCCAGCAGTAATAATTTTGTTTTTGCCCCAAATCATTTAAAACAAACTTACATCCAGGCGCATAAATTAGGGTTTAAAACATTATTGCGCAAGGACAATTGTCTACAAATAAGCCAAAACGACCATGTCTGGACGTTCACAAAAAATACAGACTTAACTAAATATGTCAAAACAAAAAAGTAATGATACGGACTGTATCATTACTTTTTTAGTAGTTGTTATCTTAAAATATCAATCAGGTTTTTATTACTTGCTGTTTTTGCTGGTAAAATACCAAACACTAGACCAACAACTGTTGACGTTCCGAAAGCCAATAAGAATGTTGATAGTGAAACACTAGCTTTAAATGGTAGGAAAGCAGAAATTCCCATCGCTACCCCTAACCCCGCAAGGTAGCCAATCATCCCGCCACTAAGTGTTAACATAACTGCTTCAATCAAAAACTGCCATAAAATTTGTTTCTGAGATGCCCCCACAGCCATCCGAATACCAATTTCTTGAGTCCGCTCGCTGACTGCAATATACATCATGTTCATGACCCCAATGCCGGCAATAAATAACGAAATACTTGCGACAGCAACAATAAAGTAAGTAATACCCTTAATGACTGCTGTTATACCTTTAAGCATAGCTGCCGTATCAAAAAACTCATAGGATCCGGAAGCATGTTGTGAACCAATTTTATTGAGTTGATCTTTAATATCAGTTGTTGCTTTAGATATATTTGTTCCAGACACAAATGTTAGCTTTAAGGTATTCGCATTAACCGTTGCGTTACTGTTCTCAAACACGTGTCGTGGCACAACAACGTCGTAATTGTAAAATTCACCCTTTACCGCATTATTATTAATAATACCAACAATTGTATACATTGTGCCATTGATTTCAATTCCTGAATTCAACGCATTTCGATTTGTTCGATAACCCTTCTTGGCAATTGATTGACTAACCAATGCAACTGGGTTATCCATTGAGATATCTGTTGCTTTAAGGCCATGCCCAGTAATTATCTCACTGTCATTTGCTGTTGTTGCTAAATATACTGATGCTGTTAAGCTCTTACCATTAATGGTCCCCTCACTGGATAAGATACCATGATCATCAGACTGTACCGTAACTTTGCTGACTTTGGCATTAGCGCGAATACGCGCTAAATCATCATTATTGAATCCGGAAACTTTAGCATCATTACTTGGCGAAAATGTAATTTCCGTCGACTGCTGTCCACTACTATCGGCCTGCAAATTTTTCAGCATTTCAATTCGTGCACCATCGCCAAGAGATAGGATGGTGATCACCGAAGCAATACCAATAATAATTCCAATCATAGTTAAAATACTGCGACGTTTATTTGAAATTAATGACCTGAATGAACTGACAATTAACTCACGAACCTGCATGTTGCACCTCCATGTCACTTTGTAAACGACCGTCTAAAATTCTAATCAGACGATTTGTTTGGCGTGCAACGTTTTCATCGTGTGTCACCATAATGATTGTTGTTCCATTACGATTTAGCTCTTCAAAAAGTGCCAATATTTCTCGAGATGTCGCCGAATCTAATGCCCCCGTGGGTTCATCTGCCACTAGAAAGTTAGGCCGTGTGACAATTGCACGAGCAATTGCAACACGCTGCTGTTGTCCACCCGATAAATTTTTAGGTAGTTTATCATAACTGCCGGGCAATCCCACTTGCTCCAACACATCATTTACACGAGCAATAATATCACGTCGCTTCAAACCAGCATATAATAACGGCAACCCAACATTTTCGCCTACACTTTGGTTCCTAATTAGTTTGAAATTTTGAAAAATAAAACCAACTGATTGATTACGCAATCGAGCATGATCGCGTCTATTCAAATCATTAACTACAGTGCCGTTGAAATTATATTGTCCATCAAAATTATTGTCTAAAAAACCAATAATGTTAATCAATGTTGATTTCCCTGAACCGGACGGTCCCATAATCGCAACAAATTCACCAGCATCAATATTTAACGAAATTTCATGTAAAGCCTTATAATTATCGTTTCCCTGTCGATAACTTTTGCTGACTGAAACTAAGTTAATCATCAACAACCTCTCCGTTTGTCAACTTTGCATCCGGATTAGTAACCAATTCTTCCCCTTTACTAATACCAGAGTTAACAATGTACGTATCTCCATTTTGCGTTAAGTCAGCTTGAGCTCGACTAGCCTTACCATCAATAACTTTGTAAACACTACCTTTATATACCGCTGATTTTGGAATTTTCAACTCTGACTGCGGCACCTTTACTTTAACGCTTTGTCCGTACAAAAATTCGTTATTAACACTGGCAGAGAAAGGATAATACGTTGTTCCTTTGCCCTTATTAGATGGAATTTGTTCAATTTTTGTAATCTTAGTACTTTGTTTTGGCGAGCCATCAATACCGCTCACTGTGACAGTATCTCCAGCGTGTACCTTACTGTAATCATATTCTGACACATTAGCTTGCAAAACTTTTTGACTTGAATTCATTGTAATGGCTGGTATACCATCTTTTGTATCGTTACTAACTGAAACAACCCCGTCAAAAGGTGCCTTTAAAGATACAGTTAATTTACCTTGTAATTCTGCTAGCTTATTTTGGGCATCTTGCAAATCACCATTTGCATCAGTTAATGCTTGTTGCGCTTGTGTAACAGTGTCCTTTAGCGAAATTTTAGTATCCGCATCTGCTTGATTGTAACTTTGTTGCGCATTTTTCAGAGTAGCTGATGCGCTGCTAACTGCGCGATTGGCTTTATTTACAATGTCCTGTTGTGAACTAATAGACTCTTGCACGTCTGTAGCAGTTACGGTAAGTAAAATATCACCATTTTTAACAGACTGCCCGTCTTTCACATTAATTTGTTGCAATTTCCCAGTTGGTGAGTTTAAAGATTGTGTTTTTTCAGCAACCACTTTTCCTGACATTGTAAGTGGTAAGGCGCCGGTTACTTTATACACTTGATACTTGTTTTTAGCAGTTGATGTTGGCTTTACCAGTTTATGATAAGCTTGCACGCCAGTGGCAGTTAAAATACCAAGTGCAGCAATACTTCCAACAACAGTTACTATAATTTTTGTCTTGCGTTTCATATACTTCCCCTACATAACATGTTAATGATTATTCAAAACTCTTTACATCTCGTTAACTACAAAAAGTTAAAACGCAAAGGCCATCCCAGTGCCTAGAGCTACTGAAATCACAATAAAAATAATCTGTGTACGTTTTGTAATCGTACCATCCTGACGCAAAATTAATGTATATAAGAATGTCGCAACAAGATCACCAATAATGCTTGCTACTTTATTATCATTCTTATATAGATTCAAAACAGTTATTAGAAACAGATTAATGATTCCAACAGGTAACGTACTTACTACTGTGGCGTACCATGAATTCATGAATGATACGGATTGCTTTGCCTCTTGACCAAGTTGCGAAAGAAAAATAAATAATTTGCTGAATAACGCACTAAATATAACGTATGCTGTTGCTCCAACAGCTATACTAATCATTACATACAAGTTTTGAGTACTTGATTCAGTACCACTTACGTCTTTTATAGCGATCAAACTACTAACCATCGTTATTCCGATTAGAACCAAAGTACCAACGATTGTTAACACAATCTTAACTGTTTTTGTCATATTTCTCCCTGTTGATTACCAAGACTACAAGATTCATCATGCTTGCACCTAATAATAGTTCAAACTGTAACAATACTTGAAGTAAAATAGATGAGTTTTGAAAATATCCCCACAGACTTTCAAAAAATCATCTATTTTTTAAATACAAGTATAAGTGAACTATTCAGATAATCTCTTTTCTCCTTTATTTGTATCAGGCCTATACTATTTAGCCGATAGTTATTATTATATCAAAATCAATACGACCAAAATTCATCAAAAGTTACGTCATATCGTATTTTTTGCGATAAATATTTTATTGACTTTTGTTGTAAAATCTGATAATAATTGTTTTAATTAAACAAACGACAAATAAATGTCATTTTTTACCCATGTTTTTCGGACTTTATTATTAATTTATAAAAAAGTAGTGGTATTTTCATGTATGAAATTAATAAAATAATTAAAAAAATTAGAGATGACAACAAACTCACGCAAACAGAGTTTGCTGCTTTTTTGTCTGTATCTCACCAAACTGTTTCAAGTTGGGAACGTGCGAGAACCCGGCCCACACTTGTGATGTTGAAAAAAATATCCCAATCATTTAATATACCACTTTCAAAATTATTACCCGTCGATAAGGTGCCAAAGAAAAGTAAACGTGATCTGGATAAAGAAAAATTAGCCCATGCATTCTTGTGCTTATTATCTCGCTCTGATATGCGAAACGTCACTATGCAAGATATTATTCTTGAGTCCGGCCTAAGTCCACATTATGTCTCATCGCTTTTTTCAACACCTTTGGATATATTAACTTTTATTGCGATGAAAATCGAACAGGAAATATCAATTGCGCTGGAACATACAACAGCAACTGACCCTTTTATCATACTTGCTGATGTTATATTGCCTATTTTATATCAGCATTGTCACGTTCTAAAAATACTCTATTCGAAAAATTATGCAAATGGCGAATGGCTGCATTTTTTAGAGCAGAGATACATTAAATGGGTGACTCCGTTTTTTAATAATTATTGTGTTGAAAACGCCCCAGTTAGTCGATCATTTGCTATTGAACTCAGCGTGAAAATGACACTCTCAATTATTTCAACTTGGCTAACTCAACCTATCCCCGAAACACCAGAAACTTTTCGAGTTCATTTCTTACAATTAACCAAGATGTCTATCACTGACATAGCCACTTTATAATTTTTAAATAAAAACACCGTATTTTACTAATGCGGTGTTTTTATTCAATAATTATGCACACAGTATAATTATTGGTTTTGATTAATTTCATATTGTGATTTTGTTAACTTTTATATAAACTGAGCTATCTCGCTATCTATGAATAAAAATACAAGCACCATGTATTATACCTGCTTTCATCATTAATAATGGCACTTAAATTATAAAACTAAGAATAGTATTGCTTTTTTATGTTGTTTGTTTTATACTTAGAAACATGAACAAGCAAATGAACTCACAAGTAAACAATACAATTATCAACGCAATTATTATTATTTAATAGTTGGGTTGTTATTTAACGTAACGACTCGTAATATCTGGTCGTTACGGTTATAAAGGAGTTTAAAATCCCATTTAATAACTGTAATAGTTATTAAATGGGATTTTTTGTTTGAAATAACAATAAAAGAGGAAAATATCATGACAACATCAACAACACACACCGTACAAGAATTAACTACTAAACTCTTCCAAGCATTTGATACCAACACGCCACTTGACAGAGACGAATATGTCGGCGTCGTTGATAATTTCGAAAATGCCTATAAAGTCCAAGATGCCGTTCTTACTCAAAAGAATGCTCCAGTTGCTGGTTACAAGGTTTCCTTAACGTCTCAGGAAACACAAGATTTATTTAACTCTGATTCACCACTATATGGTGCCCAATTAGCTAATCGATTTGTCCAATCTGGTTTCAATTTAGATTTAACAGCATACAATGAACCGCTAGTTGAGGTGGAATTAATGTTTACTGCAAAGAAGGACCTAACCCCATCAATGAGCGAAGTAGAACTACTCCAAAATACAACTGTTGCACCAACTTTAGAATTACCAGATGCCCGTTTCAAAAATTGGTTCCCAAAGCTCGACAAGTATCTCGTTTTGTGCGATGCGGCCGTAGGGGGTGCCGTCGTTTATGGTAATCAACGTGATGGCGCTGACTTAGATTTAGCTACTTTAGCTCGTGTTTCAGCTGTTCTGTCGCACAATGATCAAGAAGTTGCCAATGGCGTTGGCAGTGAAGTCCTTGGCAACCCAGTTACATCACTAAAATGGCTTGTTGAAAAACTATTTTCACAAGGCAAAGATTTTCCAGCAGGAACGCATGCTTCGACAGGAACATTTCTACTCCCCTTGTCACTTACAGCCGGCACTTGGAAAGCGCAATTTACTGAAGGCTTTGGTTCTGTTTCGGTTCATGTGAAATAATAATAAAAAGTGTTCCACGTGGAACACTTTTATAATAGGCTTGTAGCTCAATGGCAGAGCGTTGCGCTGATAACGCAGAGATAGAGGATCATTACCTTTCAGGCCGATATATACTAAATTTAAAATAGAATTTTTATTAAAATAATAGCAAGTATGACCTGTACTACACCAGTCACAAGGCCAAAGCTAAGAAACTTTCCCCCAGACTTTCTGATTGTGTCCAGCTTAAGATTCAATCCGATCCCCGCTAAGTTCACGACGCCGAAAAACCCAGAAATCTGTTTGGCTCCACTTGTTATTAAGTTGGGTAATGGAATAAAACTATTAACTAATAGTAAAACTACGAATGCCATGATGAACCAAGGAATTTTGACACCTTTACTATTAATATTTGTTGCTGAATCGTCTTTTTTTTGTGCCATTTTAGCAAAAACTAACACAACAACTGTTAACATGATGACACGTAGCATTTTAAACAGGGTCGCATACGTGACAACAGTAGGATTAATCAATGATGCTGTTCCAACGACTTGCCCAACTGACTGAACCACACCACCAACTAGTGCACCCAACAGTAAGTTATGGTCTCCTAACACGTGTGGCCCAAGAATCGGCAATATCAGTAACAACACAACACCAGTCAAACTAACAGTCGCAACACTTGTTCGTCGTTGATCATCAGTGGCCCCTATCGCTGGTGCTACTGATGCAATAGCACTTGATCCACAAACAGCATTACCTGCGCCCATTAACATGGAGGATTTGTCAGAAACTTTGAAAACACGACCACCCATCCAAAGAACAACCAAAATAGTTAATGTCATCTGTATCAAAATGAATGCCAAGCCATTAATACCAAGATTTTCAATGGTCCGGAGTGTAACGGTAAGCCCCATCAACGCAATACCAATTTCGATGGGAAATTTTTCTGCCCATTTCATCCCCGGTGCGAAAGATGGCTGATTCAAAATAGTATTACCTAATAAAATACCTAATAACATTGCGATTGCTTCCGCGCCTAAAAACGGCAGCCACGTAGCTAATACTTTAGCAACTGCAGACAATATTAAAGTAATGATAATACCAGATATCATAGTCTTTTTAATTTTCATGTCAATTCTCCCACACGTTTAACAGCACCAATGAGCTGCTAAATTCTAATTTCGATAGTTATTATGTTACCCCCACCTTTGCTATTTGTAAAATAAATATTTATAATATATTCAATTAAGTATTTTAATAGGAAGTCATATGTTTAAACGAATCCAATCCTTTATCGCAGTTTATGAAACACGTTCTTTTTCAAAGGCGGCTGAACAATTATTTATTTCTCAACCTACAGTCAGTGTGCATATTAAACAGTTAGAGTTGCAATTAAACACTACGTTATTTGAACGAAACGGGCGTACTGAATTAGTACCTACTACAAATGCCAGAAAATTTTACCAACATGCTCTACATCTACTGGATGACTGGCAAAATGCAACAGACAGCTTAGATTTAGCTGAAGAACGGCCACGTACTACAGTGAGAATAGGTGCATCGCAGACCTCAGCAACCGTTCTACTGCCCAAGATTTTTGCACAAATAAAAAAAGATGAATTTAACACCATTGATTTCAAAATTGAAATGCATAATTCTGAAGAAATCCTGGCTGGTGTTTTAAATCATCAATTTGATTTTGGCATAATTGAAAAACCGATCACACATGATTTTATTACTCGTGATGCGATAGCCGTCGATCAACTTGTTTTGGCTGGTAATCTGGACAGCACTGTTTGGTTGGTTCGGGAAAAAGGTTCTGGGGTGTATCATTACACACAACAATACTTTAAACAGCATAACATTGTACCAGATCATTTCTTAACTATTGCAAATAATGATATTATTGTAAAAATGCTGGCACAAAATGTTGGTAAATCTATTGTTAGTATTCAAGCTTTACCAGAATCTGTTCCTTATAAGAAACTAGATGACGCGTTTAACCGTCAATTTTATATTATTCACCATGAACATAGTAATCAGAGTGCTATCAAAAATGAGATCGCACGCTTTATTCAGATTGCCAGAAATTTATAAGAAAATAACTTCATCGTTTTCAAAACCTTTAATTCTTGCCAAACTTTCAACACGTACCCCGCGCTCATCTAGAATTTGACGGCCTTTTTGAAAAGTCTTTTCTATGACAACCCCAACCCCAACAACATTAGCATTTGCATCGTTGGCGATCTTAAGCAGCCCCTCGACAGCCTGTCCATTAGCTAAGAAATCATCGATTATTAAGATATTTTCAGCGGCACTTAGGAAGCGATGATCAATCATAATATGATTCGTCGTTTGCTTTGTAAATGAATACACATCTGCAGTCCAAACATTCTCTGGCAATGTTAAAGATTTATTTTTTCGTGCGAATACAACTGGCACATGAAGTGCCAGACCTGCAAAAACTGCCGGAGCTATTCCAGATGATTCAACCGTTACGATCTTATCAATTTTCTCATCAGAAAATATTGTTGCAAATTCTTCACCCATGGCTTGCATAAGTTCTGGGTCAACTTGATGATTTAAAAAAGAGTCCACTTTTAACACATCTTTACCCAAAACACGACCATCTTTTTTAATTCTTTGCTCTAATATTTTCATCATTCATTTCCTTTTTCATTTACTGCCACTATTGCCAACCACTACCTTTTTAATTTGAGACGTTTTTAGAAAAAAATGGCGACAAACTATCGTAATCAATACAAAATTTGAAATAATCATTATTTTCGAAAAAAACCAGAAATCATCATCAAAATGCTAACCAACGCCATTAATATAAGGGTAATAACAATCGTTACCCACCAACCACTTTGTGCATCAGCAAACGGCAACCACTTCACATTTTCACCATAAAACCCACTTACAATAGTTGGGACTGTCAAAACAATTGAGTAAACAGTTAATACCTTCATCGTCCAATTCAAATCACGATTACTGAGATTGCCCATCGCGTCACTAACTGAATTAATCACCTCTAGTGCCAAGTTAGCCATTCGCTTAGCTTGTTCAACTTCAACTCTTACATCATCAATATGTTCTAGTTCAAACTCTTTCAATAATGTTTTAAAATCTGTTCGAAAGCTATCTAGCATCACATGATTATTGGCCAGTGAATTTTGAATATAAATCATTTGTGTTTTTAAATATAATAACTCATTCATTTGGTGTGTCGTTTGTTTTTGTTGACCAAATTGTGCTTGAATGACACGCCGTTTTTTATTAATTTCTGTTATTTCGTCAACATACTTTATCATTAAAGAATATAATCCTGTCATGATAAAATCAAATGCACTAATTTCGTCCTCTTGCGCTCGTATTTGTTGATTTTGCGGATCTAATATAATCGGTTTGATGTAATCTGTAGGCTCATGCGTAAATGTATAGACATCATTATGAGCAAATAAAATACCAATTGGTCTAGTCTCTACATTGTTGTCTTGATGTACAATCACGTCAATAACCATCAAAGTTTCGTCCGCATGCCGATCATATTCCATGCGCACACTCTCATTATGATCAACAGCATATCCTATCATTTCATTGGTTAAGTGGTGCTCTTTGACTAAGCTTTCATGTTCTTCAACTGTCAAATTTGAAACGTGATACCATGTAAAGTTTTTTACGTTCTTAACTATCTCAATCATTTTCTGCCATCCCTATAAGTCAGATTTTGTGGCTTTGCAAACACTGATTTTCCAACAGCTAAAAACCCTTCTCGTTCGTAAAAACGTTGCGCAGCAACATTAGCTGTAACCACTTTTAATTCTAACGCTTGCGTTACTTGATTGCGTGCCCAATCAAGTAATTTTGCACCAATGCCACAACCATTCCAGCCTTCTTTAATAAATAGCAGATGTAAAAAACTATCACGCTCTGATAAGGATGCAAATCCTACAATTTCTTGATTAATAATAGCGATCTCGACCACCTCACCATGAGAAACTCTAGCAAAATCCTCTAATTTAGGATGTTTAACCCAAGAAAAATTATGTTGTCGAGCACCTAAATAAATACGCGCAAGTGCCTCTGAATCGTCAGGTTGCATTGCGCGTAGTACTAGATTTTTCGTTGATTTAGTTTGCAAAAAATTTTTTTGACTGGTCATTAACATTCTCTTTTGATTGATTATCTGAGTTCCAGAATGGCACATAGATTTTACCAAGTACATGCTTCTTTTCAACGTAACCAAACATACGACTGTCATTTGAAACCGATCGGTGGTCGCCTAGTACAAAGTATGAATTCTTTGGTACAACTGTTGTGTTACGATCTTTCTTTTGCCAAAAATCTCGAGATGATAGCGTTTTTAACGTCCAATCACCCCAAGTGCCCCCTGATTGTTGCTCTAATCCAATGTAATCCTGATTAACTTTTTTACCATTAACATATAGATTCGCACCTTTATGTGATACTATATCACCGCCAACAGCAATTACGCGTTTCACGTAATCCTTGTGCCCAGATTTAATTTGTGGATCCTCATTGGTTGCGTCAAAAACTATGACATCCCCACGTTTCACAGTAGATATTTTGCTCTCAACAACTAATTCGCCATTGTCTAAATTGGGATTCATTGACGGTCCGTCAACTGTCACCAAAGTAAACAGAAATATGCGGATAATCAAAGCAATGAAAAGACCAATGACAATGGGTATTACCCAGTTTTTTATAAAGTTCATATCCTATCTGCCCCTCTAACATTAAATAATATTATATCAGTTTTTAAAAAATATTTATACAAAAAAAGCTGGAAACAGTGTTATAACAACATTGTTTCCAGCTAATAATATCATTTTTTACCGCTTACGGCGTTTTGCTTTTCTGATTTTACGTTGTTTTTCTTTTTCAAGTTGCGCTGCTGCTTCGCGTTCACGTCGTATTTTGAAAGGATTTTGCAAGAAAAATGTCTGTACAGTTTGGAAAGCATTTCCCACAACCCAGTACAGTGACAAAGCACTCGGAACGGCTAGAGCAGAGAAAAAGATGATCACAGGGAAAATGTATGGCATAGCCTTAGTCATACCATTTTGATCGGGGTTAGATTGCATTGAAAGCCATGATGATGCAAACGTGAACAATGCGGCCAACACCGGTAAAATAAAGTACGGATCATTACTTCCCAATTGTAGCCACAGAAACTTTCCCGATCTTAGAACAGGTGAATTCCAAATTGACTGATACAGTGCAATTAAAATAGGCATTTGCACAATTAAAGGTAGCATTGAAGCAAATGGATTTACGCCAGCATCCTTATAAAGCGCTTGTTGCTCTGCCATCATTAACTGACGACTTTCAGTATCCTTACCTGGATACTTTGCTTGTAGTTCTTTTAAAGCCGGCTGAACCACTTGCATTTTCATCATTGATTGCACTTGGTATACCATTAGTGGCAAGATCAAGAAGCGAATAAAAATAGTAAACAGGATAATACCCATACCATAGTTATTGCCAAACCAACTTGAAGCACCCAAAATAGCTCTTGTAAACACCGCGACAATCGCACTCCAGAAACTATGTGATGTCACATGTCCATCATACGACAATCCGGACACAATGATTAAGACCAAAGCTACTCCTGCCATAATCAAAGGTAACGGTCCAATTCTCTTCAAAATATTCTCAAATCGCTTCATTCGTTCTCTTCTTTCAATATCTTAGCCAACTTTAACACATGAAGCATTTGATTTTTCAAAAATTTTTGACTTCTATGTGCTGCAGCAGGGCGTGCAATGACTAATAAATCCAACTCTTGAGGTAATTCAGGTTTCAATTCTAACAAGCTTTGACGGATACGACGTTTAACCCAAACCCGCTCATGTGCTTTACCTACTTTTTTACTAACCGAAAGCCCAACACGAAAATGTTTTTGCTCTGGTTTATCCATTTGATAAACAATAAAATACTTATTAGCTACAGAACGGTGTTTATTAAAAACATGTTGAAATTCTTCTGGTTTTTTTATGCGGAATGTTTTTCTCATGAAATTACTCCCTATTTATGTACGTAGCCGTATCAACATGCCTAAATGGTTACTAAAATGTTCATCTTCACGATAAATAATATATTATTTATTTCTTCATGTACTAAATAAAAAAGCCACTGCATAGCAGCGACCTTGTTAGGCAGATAGAACCTTGCGGCCCTTTGCACGACGGCGAGCCAAAACTTTACGACCGTTGCTCGTGCTCATACGCTTACGGAATCCGTGTACGCGTTCACGATGACGCTTTTTTGGTTGGTATGTACGCTTCATGTGTGTTCACCTCCATTCACGATTTTTACCTGCAAAAACTTTGCAATTCGAGTTTAATCATATCATGAAATCAACCCCAGCACAAGCGTACTAGATTTTTTTTCAAATACTTAACTATTATACGCTCTTTGCTATGTTAATAGCAATATAATCCTCATCTCAGCATTGACAATCAAACTTTTGTTACAATAAATTTTAGAAATATACTTATATATTATTTTAAAATTTTTTAATCCTATTTGCTCAAATATTATCAAGATACTCTAAGGACTCTTCTTATGCGTAAATTAACACATCCTAACCACAATTGTATTTCAGAAACTGTTCTATTTAGTCAGCTTCCCCAAGATGAACTAAATATGATTAGCAAACAAATCAATTACATTGAATACGCGCCTGGGGAAACCATTTTTGATGTAGAGGATGATTCTGATCGACTACTATTAGTACATCAAGGCAAACTAAAGATCAGCCAAACCTCCAGCAATGGAAAAGAACAAACGCTTTATTTCTTAAATGAAGGTGACATTGATGGAGAAGAATCTTTAATTATAGGTTCACGCCACGCAGTAACGTGTGTCGCTGTGATAAAATCTCGCATTTGTGAAATTCGCAGAGGCGATTTTATGACCTTAACAAAACGACAACCAACCATTGGTCTATCATTAGCCATATCTATTGCTGAAAAGATGCAGAAATTACAGACACAACAAGCTAATCTTTTAACTGGATCTGTGGAAGATAGATTATTGAAGTTTTTAAAGGATACTGCCGAGGAAACAGATAGTTTAAGTTTTGAACTACCTATGTCAAAAAAAGAACTAGCAGCATATCTCGGCACTATTCCTGCTACCCTGAGTCGAAACTTTACAAAACTTGAAGAAAAAAGAATTATCAGTAATAGCTCCAAAGGTAAAATCGTGTTAAATATCACAAAAATAGATAATCCTTGACTTAGGTCAATTACTTATGTGATTGTTTGAGCTTATAATTGATGTACAGATTACAATTACTAATCGGAGGACATACATCATGAAAATAGGTATAATTGGTGCTACACATGCTGGCGTATATGCAGCCAAACAAATCAAATCGGAGCATCCCGAGGCAGAAGTAACTGTATTTGAAAAAAATACTACTGTTTCATTTTTGTCGTGCGGCATAGCTTTGTGGATTGGTGATCATGTTTCTGATCCTGAAAAAATGTTCTACGAAACTCCTGAATCAATGCGCAACCAAGGTATTACCATGTTGATGGCGCACCAAGTTAATCAGGCTGACCTAAAATCTAAAACATTAACAGTAACTAATTTAGATACAGAAGAGGTTACAACACAACAATTTGACAAAATAGTTATCACAACTGGTTCAAAGCCCGTTATTCCAAATATTCCTGGGATTGACAGTAATCGTGTGTATTTCTGTAAATCTTGGGATGACGCTACGCGTATCAAAAGCGTTGCCAAAGATCTCAAGCGTGTAGCTGTCATTGGCGCTGGTTACATTGGAGCTGAGTTAGCTGAACAACTTTCTGTTACTGGAAAACAAGTGACGTTAATTGATGGTGCTGACCGTGTGTTGGCAAAAAACTTTGGTCCGGCTTTCACCGAGCGTATTCAAAAAGAGTACGAAAAAAACAATGTTGATGTGGTTCTCAACCAGTTTGTATCTAAATTCGAAAACACGCCTAACGGTATCAAAATAACCACACCAAATGGCTCATACGAAGCTGATATTGCAATACTAGGCATTGGATTCTTACCAAACACCGATTTATTCAGTGGTCAACTTGAGACACTCCCAAATGGTGCGATAATTGTTAACGATTATATGAAAACTAGTGAAGACAACGTCTATGCCGCTGGAGATGCCAGTACTGTCTTTTTCAATCCAACCCAAGCCATTGATTACATCCCCTTGGCTACAAACGCTATCCGCCAAGGTATACTAGTCGGTAAAAACATTGTTGAACCAACAACTCGTTACCTCGGAACACAAGCTACTTCCGCAGTCGAACTATATGAACAGGCCATGGTTGCTACCGGATTGAATAGTGCGACTGCTAAAGAAAAAGGTCTTGATGTCATTGAAACAGTTATCGAAAGTGATTATCGTCCCGACTTTATGCTAAGTACAACTTCTGTTCTTAGTTCATTAACTTGGGAAAAAGATACTGGCCGAATTGTTGGCGGTTCGTTTATGTCTCAACATGATGTGTCGCAATCTGCCAATCTCGTTTCCATAGCCATTCAAAAACAAATGACAATTGATGAATTAGCAATGTCTGACTTTTTCTTCCAACCCAACTTTAGTCAACCAATTAACTACATTCCTGAGGTTGCTCTTGCCGCTGTCGCTGAGAAACAGGCTTTGACATTAGCTTATTGATGAATTTATTGAATTAATGTATACAAATAAAACACGACTTTCTATGACGAGTCGTGTTTTATTCTTGTATCGTGATTTTTATATTTAAATTATTAGTCTTTGTCACCTAAGATTGAAACCATAGAAACAGTAGAATTCCATCACTGTCAATCTTTGACCAAGGTTCTTTTTAATTTCAAAGGAGCCCTAGATTGTAAAGGAGCCCAAATAGCCATTCATCACGATGTAATTTTGTCATCAATATTCTGCCATCTTTTGACAAATTATGGTTGAGAGATAGTTTTCGAAGTTCATTAGTCATACTTGTTAATTCTCTGTATTCTGATACTTTTGGATTATTCAACTTTTTAGTTGTATCAGAGATTAATTTTTCTTCATCACGATTTAAATTGGGGTGTTTTTCTAAAAATTTCAATAAATATTTTTGTTTATCCGTTTTGAACATGGTTTTCCTTTTAATTTTTACGTTCGTTAATTGTTATCAAGTTTAAAAGTATGCATATTATTTAAACATATGTGGTAAGCGTCCGTCAATTTTTTGCTAAATTAACTAATATAAGCCATTTAACAAATAAAAATAGCCCAGTGAAAATGATTCGGGTCAATTTCACTGAACTATTTTTGTTTACTTTATACAGTCTATGCCACAAAAAGACCATTCAAATGAAGCCCACAATTTTACAATCGCTTGTACACCTTCATCCCCATGTTCTTGACTCAATCGCTCAAAGAGTTGCTCGGCAAGTTTGGTATTGGGCAAATCTATATCCATTTCCTTAGCAGCGTCTAACGCTATTCGTAAGTCTTTTAGTAAGTGCTTGACATAAAACCCAGGCGCATAATCACCTTGGAAAATACGTGGTATATAATTATCGACCGACCATGATCCTGCAGCGCCTTTACGCCAAACATTGTAGGCACTCTCTAAATCAAGGCCAGCTGCTTTTGCATAAACTAAGGATTCTGCCATTGTAATAACGGTTGCTGCAACACCAATATTGTTGCTCATCTTCATGTGTTGTCCCTTGCCCGCTGAACCAGCAAAAACAATTTGCTGTCCAATAACGCTTAATACAGGTTTAATCTCATCAAGAACTTGTTGTTCGCCACCAACCATAATCGCTAATGTCCCATTCTTAGCACCAATGTCACCACCTGAAACTGGCGCATCCAACACTTTGAATCCTAAATCAGCACCAGTTTGAGCCAATTGTTCAGCCAAACGTGGTGTTGAAGTTGTCATATCAACCAAAATTGAACCTTCTTTAGCACCAGCAAAAACACCATCTTCACTCGTCCACACTTCTTCAACATCTTTTGGATAACCAACCATCGTAAAAGTAATATCCGAGTACTGTGCAACTTTGGCCGGTGTATCTCGCCAGATAGCGCCATTGTTGAGCACTGTATTTGCTTTGCTATGGGTACGATTGAAAACGGATACCTCATAGCCCGCTTGCAATAAATTATTAATTATTCCTGTGCCCATTACGCCAGTACCAATAAATCCGATATTCATACTTCATCCTCCTTAATTTAAAAGCACCACACCATGTGCAATGCTTTTAAATAGCTATTTTGTAGTAATCAGTTGTTGAATAGTTTTTAAAACACCACTATGATTATTATCCGACAATGCAACATTAAATTGACCAATAATGTCAGCATCCGGCATTTTATATGGCAGCCCAACTGCGTTTAACATTTCCAAATCATTACCACCATCACCAAAAGCAACAGCATGAGACAAGTCAAGCGCATAACTTTCAGCTAACATTTTTAATCCTTCGGCCTTATTGACATAGGCAGGAACAATATCAATAGCCCCAGTACCTGTTTCCGTAATATGCACATCATCACCAAAGAATGCAAGGGCATCATCGTAAAACCTTTTTTCGTCAAAGTTTGTCCAACTCATAGTGACTTTGTAGATTGGTTCGTTAATTTCACGCACGTCACCGAAACTTTTAACGTACTTAAAGTATTTAAAATAACGCTTGTTACTTGCCATATCCAAATCCAAAGGCAAATAAGCGGTCTCATCTGTTGAAAAAACCAAGCCACGGTCTGGACGCATACTATAGTTATTCAAGAATTGTTGAATTTTACGCAAAGTTACCGGGGGGAGAACTTTCGAGAACAACACGGTGCCATCGCTTTTCACCACACGAGCCCCGTTATTGGTGACAAAATTCAAGGGCTCATTAAGAAAATCTTTAAATAAGATATTAATGCGTTCTTGATGAACACCTGTGGCTATCGTAAATTGAATATGCTTCTTATTTAATTCACGCAATACATTACGAAACAATGCTTGATCAAACTTCTTATCGTCCGTCAAAAACGTACCGTCTAAATCCGTTGCTATCAGCTGAATGGTCAATGTTGGAAAGTTCCTTTACCTGTCTACTAGTCTATATGCTATTCATTCTACCTTGATAAACTGGGTATAGCAAATCTGTCTTTTTGTTTCACGTGAAACAATCAAGATTATGCCAAAATCTGTTGTGCAATCCATGCCCCTTCGCGCAAAACAACCGTATTAACACCAGGGCGTGGAATAACTGTCCCGAACCATTTTTTGCCTTCAAGAGGGATACCATAAATATATAAGTTATGCATGCGCTCCCCTTTGGAATTAACAACCTCAAAGGTACGACGATCCGCATCAGCTGAACCCAATTTATAGGTTGATCCATCGTTACGTGTCCAAATAGCAGCTGCCAAAATGCCCTTCTCTCGCAGACTAGCAATCAATGGGTTTGTTGATAGGTCAATGTTTGTCATGCCAACACGCGCTTCAACTAATGCATTACCTTGCACTTCGTTTCCCCGAGCATCACGAGCAACAAAGTTACCTGATTCAGTGGTGACCTGTATGTTGGCAGCCATGACTTCCACAATTCCAGCTTTAATCAAGGCACGTAACTGCTCGACACGTTCCAAGGGTGGTCCAACAGATACCATAGCGTCTAACGGTCTGAATTTACTCAAAAATATTTCATATTCATCTGCAGAGAAATAATCATGCTCAACTACAAAACGAACCCGATCGCGTAAATCACGTAAAATATCGAAAGCACCTGCAAAAGGCGCTATTTTATTGCCTAAGCGAGCATCTTGAATGTCTTTTTCTAAGTAGTCTAATAACCACTCCGTATAATCAGCACTCTTAGGTAAATACTTTGCCGGTTGACGTATAGCCTCGATATCAAAAGGTGGCTCATCAATCAAACCAACTGATTCTGCTGTTGCATTTAAATCAGCACTCGTTAGTAACGCCTGCTTCAAATCCTGCGCCTGATCGTATGTCAAATTGCTAGTTGGACTGTCGATTCTATTCAGTAAGTGTTTATAGGTCAACTCCTTAACAAGCAACTTTTCAAAATCATCGTACTTGATTTGTCCATGTCCAGCTGCGCGCAAAGCTTCTAAGGCTGGTAGTGTGAAAAATATTGGCTCATAAACTTCACTTGTCTCTTTTTCATTGATACCACGCGCATGCAATGGCACGCCACTACGAGACCCGGCAATAATATGCGGTTCTCGTCCAGATGAATGATAGGTCAAATCACCATCTGTTTCGCGTTCAAAGTACCCCCCTTTTCCAATTGACAATCCTGCCATATAATCGAAAAAGCTTAGCCCGAGGCCACGAATGATGACTTTATCTTCTTGCGAAAATACGGAAAGATTGGCCTCAGATGGATGCGTAGGCGGTAAATACTTTAGACTATTTTCGTCTGCAAATGACTTAAACTTAGCTTCCTCAGCCGTTAAATCATTATTTGAATGTCCTAAGGCCATCACGACTTGATTGGCTAAAATTTGGGTCCCATCTGTCAAAACTACTTGGTAATTTGTACCAATTTGGGTAAGGTTTTCTACGCTTTGCTGCGTAAAGGTTAATGTTTGATTGCTACGGACTCTCTTTTTCAGCCATTCAAAATACCAAGCCGCGTAAATGCCCATCATGCCTCTCGTAGCAAAATCACTAGGTGATGTTAAATGTTGTATTTCGGCTGTATAGGAATCATCAAACTCTGAATGCTTCTCCAAAAAAGTGCGCGCGTCTGACTTTAACCACTGAAACAAAGTTGGTCCATGTAGTGGTTTACCACCATGTTCAATTGAATCATCAGTAAATAACGTAATTTGATCAATCACTGTATTCATTAGAAACAATTTATTTTGTGGAATGGATGGGTCCCAGACTCGTCCACCAATGACGTATGGATCAAATATTTGAACATCGAGTTGAACATCGTCATCCGCTAAATTAATCAGTCGCTCAGCTACCGCTAAACCACGCGGACCGGCACCAATGATTGCTACTTGCATTATTTATCTTCTCCAGAACGTCTAATTTATTAACGCTTTTATATTATTATTAGTTTCCCATTATTATAGTTGTTTATAAAAATATTTTCAAAATGATCAATAAATATCATAGGTACCTTAAAACACAAAAACGACAGCCATTAGGCTGACGTTATTAGTATATTCATTCATTTGCAACTAGTTATTTATCAATGTCATAAGAATCGGAACCACTACCAAACTAAGAATTGTTGATTCAGTTACCATAATTGCTGCATAATCAGCATCCGCACCATACAAACTAGCCACTACTGGCGCATTTGTCATAACTGGCATAGCTGACTGTAAGATAAATACTTGTTTCATTAGATGCGGCACATCAGCCTTCCATAGGAGGAAAAACATGACAATTGGTGCCAAAATAAAACGACCAAATAATATACCTAAACTATATTTATTGAACTCCATATTTCTCAAGCCTGCGCGCTGCACAGCAATACCAATAAAGAACATTGATAGTGGCACAGTTAAGTTACCTATGTACTGTAAATCAGAAACCACAAATGTTGGCAGTTTAACATCTGTCCAAACAAAGATGATTCCTAAGATAAAGCCAAGCAACGGTGGTGAAAAAACCTTTGATAGCGTCGCCCTGATATCAAATTTCCACGCTCCTTCCCCATCACGCTGGATGAGATAAGTACCCAATGTCCAGAAAAAAGTCGTGTTCACCATATAATAAACTAACACATACGGTAGACTTTTAACACCAAACAAAGCCATATTTATTGGTAAGCCGACAAATACAGTATTTGAATTGAAAAACATTGATTGAAAAAGGCCACGGCGATTTTTTCGAATACCTAAAGCTCGTGCAAATCCAACCGAAATTGCAAATAAAACTAGCATCGAGATAATTGGAAATTTAATTTCAGGTAATAAACGTATCAGTTCGCCTTTAGTGAAATCATGCGTTATCGTATTCACCATGTACATTGGCAACGCAACCTGCGTCACGATACGTGCAATAATCTGGCCACTTTTATCCGTGAACCACTTTGCACTTGCCAATCCATAACCAATGGCAACCATTACTAGGATCACCAAGACACCCTGTATACTCTGTAAAAATACGCTCAAAACACTGCCCCATTTATGTGAGAAATTTTAAAATTATTCACATAACATCATATCATTTACTAGTTTTGTTTGCACCATCTATATAAAAATATGCATAAAACCGTTGATGAACATACGAACGTGTTAAATTATTTTTTTTCAGGAAAAAAATCGATTTCTCGCCCATTTAAGTCCTGTACTTCACGATAATTATTTGGATAATCAGCATGTAAAAATGCTTTATCTTGCTTTGATATTTGTATTGCTGACGTCAAAACGAGCCAGTTAATATTTTGCCCTAATGGCGGTGTTGTCAACGATCCTGTATATCGATAATAACTACGATTGTCAGGAATTAACTTCAATAACCCTTCTGCGTTAACATGTTCATCATAAATGTTTTGCACTTCGATACCGTTATCATTATTTGCTGTTTCTCCAAAAACTGCTAACACTAACGTTTGATTATCACGTTGAAAAACAAAATGAATCTCAGCATCGTACCTCTTACCGTCTACGAGATGTTCTGCCCCATCATGAAAATGAAATCTTTCTAATGCCCATACCGTCCCATCAACACGCAAATTACCTTGAACTAAAAACTGTTCTCCTATAATTCGATCGTCAGACTGGACTCGATCCTCAAAATGAATAATCAACTGACTGTTTTCTTGTTGTTGAATGCTTGTCAACGGAATATCAATCGGTGATTGATAAATCGTGTCATCGGCCTTTCGCCAATCCTCTTGTTCTCTATAATCTAAGTGCTTCATCCGGGTACCTCTTAAATTTCTTACTATCGTATTTATATATAGTAAAGCAACAACAAAGAAAGTTCCCACAATATGCTCACAATGCACCATCAATTTTTGCTCCCCAGCATCAATTGGTTCATTTATTCTAACACGTTTTATTTTGTGAAAATAATTATTAATGCATTTTGGTTGACCATCCTAACAAAAACGGCTCAAAAGCTATGATAATTAAGGTTTTTTCAAAAATATTTATCAACTTTTTAGAGGAAAAACAGAAAATAAAATAGCTCCTTAATAAATTCTTTAACATTCACAATGTTATAAAAACTTATCCTCTACCTGTTTACTCACGGTGTTTTTTAGCTTTTTACTAACATGCTCTTTCACAAGTTATCCACATATCCACAAGTTGTGAACTCACCCCTGTGGATAATGTTTATAAACAGCCTCAATTATTGTCCTTTCGCCCTTTTGCTTGTGTATAACAATGTTCATTTGTGGATAACCCACACATTTGTTCGTCTTAATATCAACAACCCCTCTTTTTCATTGTCCACAACTGTTGATATTCTCTAAAGTTGTCGTTTGCCTGTGGAAAACTATTTTTCTTATTGTTATAATTATCTTTGCTACTTCTTCTATATTAGAAAAGTCGTCGGTTCAATCCATAATCTTCGTTAAATACTATCAACGTAAGATCGTCATTTCATTCTGACTTGAACCATATTTAGGAGAGATAATC
>NZ_CP134352.1:0-35370 GCF_056530425.1 Leuconostoc sp. C5
ATGGAATATCTATTAATCATGTTCTTAGTCATAGTTACTATTTTTCTGGGAAAGGTAGGCACCTGGTTTGGTTTTTCTGAAGTTGTTGGGCAACTATTTTCAGGTATCATTTTAGGATCCAGCATATTTAATATAGTACAGTCAAGTAATTTAATCCACTTGATAGCTGAGATAGGTATTTTTTTACTGATGTTAAATTCGGGACTAGAGTCGGATTTAAAGGAAATGAAAAGATACATTAAAGCATCGTCACTCATTGCAGTTATGGGGGTACTACTACCCTTAATTACTTTTCCGATTGCATTTTTATTGCTTGGATATAATATACAGACTTCCATATTTGCCGGTGTTGTGTTCTCTGCAACTTCAATATCTATAACGTTAGCTGTACTATCGGAACAAAAAAAATTAGCCACTGCAATAGGAGCAATCATACTTTCGGCGGCTGTAATAGATGACATAATTGCTTTGTTTGCGGTGACTTTATTTTCTGTTTTAGTAGGTGGAGGTGCACTGGGGATAAACAGTATTTTACCATTACTCGCTTTTGCGTTAGGTATACTACTCAGGAAGTATAATTTTTCTGATAAAATTGGTGTTATCAGTACGAAAATGGGTAATTCTTTCTTTTACCCTGTATTTTTCGGGTCCATCGGTCTTGAAATCGTAATCCAGGGACTGGGAGATAAGATAACAGCTATTATAATTTTTAGTATTTTAGCTATTGTCACAAAATTTGTTGGCTCGTTATGGGGAGCAAAAATTTCTGGTCTAGATACCAGAGTTTCAAGTGCAATTGGGGCAGGCATGATTTCTAGAGGTGAGATGGCCCTTGTGATTATTCAAATAGGTATATCATCACATATTATTGATGATTATACTTCAGCGGAGTTTATTGTTGCTGTCATCGTTTCAACAATAGTAGCTCCGATAATCATGAAACCACTGTTCAAAAAGATTTGATATTACAATTATAAAAGTTGCTATATTAGCAGATGGCTGATTGGTTTCTGTCAGGTTATGCGTTATAAAATTTCATTTTGCTACTTAAATAGGGTTCCAAGCCAATAAGTGAAGGCCATTGTGAGCACTCCTGTGAATATGTTGCGCAAAATAGCTGGACTTATTGGTGCTCGTCCCGCCCAAGCGCTTAGCCAACCAGTTAAAAAAAGTGCCCAAAGCGTTGCCAAAATTGTTCCTATAACTTTCAGATTGTCGGGTAGTAATATCACGGATAGTAATGGCCAGATACCACCAGATATTGAGGCAATAAATGATGATACTAAGGCATGTGCAGGGCTTAAATACTTTCCAACTACAATACCGTACTTAATTTGTACATAGTGTTTCAAAGCATCATTTGTCATCAGGTCATCCGCCACACGTGCGGCTAATTTAGGATCAGCACCCCGTTGTTCATAATATATAGCAATTTCATCATGCACAATTGTAGGTTGGGTGGCCAAAAGGGTCTCAGCTTTTGCAACCACTGCTTTTTCTGTATCTTTTTGTGACGAAACCGAAACAAACTCCCCTGACGCCATAGAAAAAGCAACAGCGAGCATTTCAGCAATACCAGCTACAAAGACGACTGTATTATTGGTAGTCGCACCAGTAATACCGAGGATGACACCAGCGCCACCAATAATACCGTCATTGGCACCTAACACTCCAGCACGAATAATATTTAATTTTTCTGATAAAGTCAATTTTTTGTATTCCATATTACGCAGCCATTAATAAGCCAATTAAGTATGTCACGGACATTGTTAATAGCCCCATCAGTACGTTTCGTAAAATCATTGTTTTTTTTGGTGTATTTCCATACACGGCTGAGAAATAGCCGGTTAAAACCAAGGCGAAAATTACAAAAATAAGAGTTATGACGACACGGTATGTCATCGGGACAAAGATCATACCGACCATTGGCAAGATGGCACCGAGGGGGAAAGCCATCATTGAAGCAATAGCAGCTTCAGCTGGCGAGATAAAATCATCCTCATTTATGCCATAGCGTGCGTGTAAGGTTTCTCCTAATGCATCTTTTTGCATGCTTTGTTGCGCAAGTAACCGTGCATCTTCCTCACTGATGCCATCTGTTTGATAGTGTTGTATCAGAAATTGAGCTTCTTGTGAAAAATTATTAACTAGCGCACTTCTTTGTTCGTCTTTAGCTGAACGCTCTGAATCTAATTGTGAATTTACGGATACATACTCACCTGTGGCCATTGAAAAAGTACCGGCGATTGTTGCTGTCAGGCCAGCCAGAAAAATTGTCCAAGTATTCATTGAGGCCCCATAAACACCAAAAACAACGCCAGCAATTGAAATAATACCGTCGTTCGCTCCCATCACAATGGCACGTAGAATATTTATTTTTTTACTAATTTGTATATTCATGTGTAAATTATAACATTTTATTTTACGGTTAATTACAAGAATTAAATGAACATTACAAATTACTGCAAAACATGCCGTGGTGATACACAGTTGATTATTTTCATTGATCTTATACTGATCAAATAAGTGGTTTGGTCTCATTATTTGACGCCCACTAATTAAGTATAAGATCATGTATTTGTGCTATAATGAGCAAAGAAGGAATTAAATAATGACTAACAATGAGATGAAGTTGAAAGATTACGGACCACATTCATTTGCTGTTGACCTTAATGAGGTGGCTAAAAAAATGTTAATTATCGCACAACCTTGTGGACAGGAGATCATTTTCAAGTTACTTTAATGGCAATTCCACCTAATGGTGGTGATATTGGAATGGAAATTCATCATGGTAATGACCAGTCTATTTATTTATTTGAAGGTGTCGGACATATTCAGATGGGAAAAGATAGAGAGAAATTGACTATTGATAAGGATATTACTCCTGGTGCGGCCATTATTATTCCTGATAATACTTGGCACAATGTTATCAATGTTGGTGATTAGGTTATGAAGTGCTACTCTATCTATTCACCAGTTAAGCATGAACACGGTGTTACAGAATCGACCAAGGAAGAAGCTATCATTCAAGAAGGGGAGCTTGAAGGCTCTGATGAGTAATTTAACAAAGCATACATTTGTTTGACAAAAGCGCATAAGCGCTTTTTTTTGCAGTGAATGAGGAGAAATGATGAAAAAAGTAAGGAAGATACAAATTTTAGGAATGTTAGCTTGATAATATTGAATTGTCGGCGATACTTTATGATCAGAAATCAATAAATTGAACTACTTTTGTTCAGTTGCTTAGGCAACATTTGAAATTTTGAGGTAAGGTTGCAATTATAAAAATTAGTATACCACCCGATGGCTGCTTGGAATTCAGTTGATGTTTGGTATTCTTTCAATATACCTCCTCCATATGTCCATTGTCGTATGTGTGCCATTGCTGCGAGCATGAATGTTTCGATCCAGGCTTTTGACATTTAGTATTAAATTCAGCACTTGTGTATTGTGATCCAATATCTTAATGAATAATCAATAGCTTTTGATGTTTATCGAGATCTATCTGTTTGCCACACACCACTAAAATCAGTGAGGTTTTATGGTTATCGTCATATTTCTATGCTCTTATACTAAAAAAATGGACTATTTTTATTCAGTTCGTAAAATAAAAGTATAGGCATATTTTTATGTCAATTCATTATTCACAAGATTTCAAAGATTCATTAGTTAAACTACACCAAGAAGGCCGTTCACTTAAATCATTAGCAGAAGAATTTGGACCGTCAAAAGATTCTATTGCTATTTGGGTTAAACAAGCTACACCCCAGTCATGACCAAGGGTCAGTCAAAGACGTTAAAAGACGTCAAGCAATTAGAGAAACGCCTCGCTATTTTGGAGGAAGAAAACGAAATTTTATCACGCCTAGCCTGATAAGTATTGAGCGCGACCATCTGACTAGAAAAAAAATTCCGTGATGTAAGATTGCCGCTCATCAACCAATTTTTAGCACAAGGTTACGCGCTTGTGAGTATTTTAAGTACACTTAAAATCAAACCTAGTACCTACTATAACTGGCGCCATTGGCAGCCCAGTCGACAAGAAAAGCGTAGAGAATCCCTAAAACCTTAAATTTTAGATGTTTGGAAAACCTTTAAATTTTATGGCTACCGTCGTTTGAAGGCATACCAAACATTAACTGAAGTCCAAGCAGCCATTGGTTAGTATATCAATTTTTATAATCGCAATCGTATCTCAAATGGCGCCTAATTAACTGAATAAAAATAGTCCCATTTATTGACTTCTGAGCATAACAGCTGATAAGCGAATTCCAATGACTAGTATTATTGGATCTTTTGTGTATACTTTTTATAAGAATCAGTTTATTAAAATAGGAATATTTTAAAAATGGTGAAGAAAGAGATGGGCAGATTCAAATGAAAAAAGTTTATTTTTTGTGTACGGGAAATTCGTGCCGTAGTCAAATGGCAGAAGGATATGCCAAACAAATATTGCCAGCTAATAATTTTAAAATTGAAAGTGCGGGAGTTGAATCTCATGGGCTAAACCCAATGGTAATCAAAGTTATGGCTGAAGATGGAGTTGATATTAGTAAACAGTATTCAAAATTAATTGATTTACAATATTTTAATACGGCAGATGTCATTATTACTTTATGTGGTGATGCGAAAGATAAGTGCCCAATGATTCCAGCACAAACTAAAAGCCTGCACTGGCCTTTATCGGATCCAGCACAAACAAAGGGAACTATTGAGGAACAACTACAAGAATTCAGGAATATTCGAGATCAAATTAAAGCATTAATTACCGAATTAAAATAGTATACAGTAAAATTGGAGTGCATGGAAATATATTCAATGATAAAAAGGAAAAAATGTTCAAAAAAATTTCAACGTTTATTAGTATAAGAGCAGAACAATATGCTGCGATTAAATTTGTTGGTTATTTGTCAACAAATGATGAAGCCGGGTTCGTAGAAATTTTATCTAATTTAGAATAAAAAAAAAACAGTGATTACTAAATAAAGTGATTACTAAATAAAGTGATTACTGCTTTTTTTTTGTGTATAATATCATGTTATAATAATAAGTGGTTGTTTGGTGGTAGCCGCTGAAAGGTGGTGGTGCTTATGGTTTATCTGTATGTGCCTCTGTCTAGAAGGGTGGCACAATGTCAGGTTACGAAGTAGCTATGATTGTGTTAGGCTCATTGAGTTTAATGCTATCAGGTTTGGCATTTGTTGTTGTATTGATTAGGAACATTAAAAAATAATCAATAAAAAACAACCACATGAATTTAGCCGTTCTCGGGTTGTTTCTTTGTTGAAATGAATTAAGGCGGTTATCTAATGACGACCATGGGGCTAGTTTGAGCTAGCCCTTTTTATTTATACTTATATTATACCAGATGACAAGCATTTCTGCACATTGTTGCTTAACACTATCAGTAAACACTATTATGGAACATTCAGATGAAAATTATTAGGCCAATTCAAGTTAATATAACGTGTCTTACCCAAAGTTGCCGTTATAGCAACCGTTCTCGCTCGTTGCGAAATTACCCTTGTGAATTTTGATCTCCTGCCCTTTTTCGACAGTTTACGAAGTCAATTTTAGGCTTTTTTAAAAATCTATACCAATTATGAATTTTGTCTTTTTTCCTTAGCTGTGTATGTTTTCATGTACATATCAAGCATTGTTTTTTGTTCAGAATCTAGCACTGTTTCTAACTTATCCAACATATTGATGATTAGATCATCTTGGGTATCAAAATTTAAAGTATTCTGTAATGCGTTAATTCTATTGACGGTGTGGCGTTGTATGCGAATAGTGCTGTATGTTTTGTTTTTTCTTGGTCTACCGATTTTAGGGTTTGGTGTTGTATTATAAGGCTTTGGTGTATTTTCAAGAGTTGCTGTAGTTGAAAAAGTTTTTTTAGGCTCTGATATGTGTGTTTCCTCCACCTTTTTAAAAGATTTTTTACGGTTGGGATCCTTATTGAACTCTAGTTTTGCCATAATTAATTTTGGTGTGTCCTTTCTATAATTTCATCTGTTAAATCAGAATAAATACGGTGAACTTTAATATCGTGAAAATCATTTTGCGCTGTCATCTGTTGTTCGGAGATGCCTTGACGATCATATCGTTTTAATCTTTCCATATGTTTTATGATGACATTAAACAGTGTTTCTTCACCAAATATTTTCTTTGCGTCATCTATGATTTGGTTATCTAATCCGACATTGTTTTTTAGTAATACTGGTAGAATACCCGCAATGTCAAAATCAACATCTTTATATGTGTTGTAGAAAGTTTGTAAATACTCCCAGAATGCTTCTGCTCCGTCTAAAGAACGTTGTTGTGTCTGTAAAACAATGATGACATAATCAGATGAATATAGAGCTGTGTCAGTATAAATTGATAATGTTGGTGGTACATCAAATATAATGTAGTCGAAATCGTCTTCAATTTTAGAAAGTTGATCTTGAAAAAAACTAATTCTTTTCTTTTTATAATCTGGTTTGTTTGGTAAGAATTTAAGTTCTAGAAAGTCAGGATAATTAACAAAATCTTTGTGCGAAGGCAAAAGATATAAATTGTCCATTATTTCAACTAACGAATTTTTTATAGTATTTTCTTGAAGTGCAACCATCATGGTGTTTTCAATTGGTAATTCTATACCGTTTTGAAGTCCGTATGTTCTACGTAATAATTGTGTTGAATTTGCTTGTGGATCTAAGTCACATACTAAAGTCTTGTATCCCTTTTTGGCCAATTCGTATGCTACCATTACTGAATTGGTAGTCTTACCAACTCCACCTTTAAAGTTTCCAAATAACAATTTTGTAGTCATAAATATTTATCTCCTCAAGAAATTAAGTTATTTTTAAAAACATTACTATTTGACTATTTGACTATTTGACTATTTGACTATATTTCTATTATACTATTGTACTACATAAAGTATGTGTAGTAAACGCTTGTTAATCAATATTTAAAGTTTTACTTAACACTATAGTACTACTGTACTACATTACTATATTACTATAATACTATTTTACTACAAAAAGTATGCAAAAAAATACTACAAATTCAAAAGTGGTTGTTGACAATAAATTTCAAAACATTTAATATCAACGGTATAGATTTAAAGATTATTTTTAATTACCAAAAATAAATTTTTGCATAAAGAAAAGCCACCAAGAACGCCAATTCTTGATAGCTACATACATCTTTTGTATTTGATTAATGTAGTTATATTATACAACACACCCTTTGTGTTGTAAATGTGGGTGATTTCAAAAAGAGTGAAGCCAAACACTTTAAGGGGTATGGTTGATATGACAGGTAGGGGGTAGTTGTGTTTCTTGCAACTAGGTAGAGCCAAAATGCTATATCAGGTATACGAAAAAATAGACAAGTGCCATTTTCCCAGACACTACTGTACAAAAATATGTGGGTGCTACACAAACAATCCATACTGGGCGTGTAGTAGGGTGAGAGCGACCATTAACGGCTCGGCAGGTAAAACGGTGTTCAAGGACACAGAGCTTGTAATTAAGCTGTATCGTGACAAAGAGAATAAGTATAGTGATACAGCGCCAATAAGGGCGTTTTTTTATTGGTTCAATGACTAATTAATTGATTAAAGCAAGTGGGTAAAACCAAAGCTTGTATGGATAAGGTGACGGACGACTGAACGATCGGTCAAGTGTTTGTTTGATTAAAGTTTTTTTCTTCCTAAAAACAAGGGAAAAACTATCTTCGGCTCTAAACTTCCCTCACTCTCAATCAAGCATTTGTGACTTGCTTGTGTCAACAATTTCCTTTAGTTTTCTCTATTGATTTAGATTTAAAGACAATAAAAAAAAGCCACAATCATAATAATAACCACGGGCGAGCTTAACTGTTGTGGTGGCGGTTGGCTGTTGCGCGGTTTCCGTGTTTGGTGGCAGATTTTTAGAATGATTTAAGATATATTTTTTGATCATCCATATATTTTGTTGTTATGCTGTTGGCATATATGAATGGATTTTGAATGATTTTATCTTCTTCACAACAATCTATATTATTTTTCATGTAGTAGTATTTGAGATAGTTTTTATACGATTTTTTAAGGCTTCATGGCTGATTTCAAATTCTTTGCAGGTTTGATTAAATTTAAAACCATTATTTATGTATTGATTCAAAGCATTATCATTGATTAAAAGTTGACTAGCTAATGTATTGGCTTCTTGTTCTTTGATTGTATCTTCTGCTGAATAATCATTGCCTATAATTAAAGATGAATAGGTTTCGTTTTTTGTATTACTGTGTAGTTGAATGTGTGATAATTCGTGCAGAATTGTAAAATGTTGTCTGCTTGCAATTGAAGTATCATTATAATAGACCATGGATAAATATTTGTTGATAATTGTTAAAGGTAGATTGTAAAATTAAACCGAACACTTGAATAAAAAAGCCGCAGCGCCTTTAATGGTAATTGTCTAAAACAACCATAAAGGAACTGCGACTCATGACTAGTTTATCATCTCAAGAACGCACTGTCATTCAAACTTTACTCGAATTGAATTATTCTGTTCGGGAACAAAAACCCCGATATGCTTAAAAGCACATCGGGGTCTATTTTTTAGATTAATTTAAAAAAGCCAGCAAAAGGCGCAAATTATGCGCTCAAAAACTAGTTATTTTTAAATCTTCTCCCATCCAGACTTTAACTGTCGGTCACAGATTTTCACTGTGTCAGCTATGTAAAATTACATAGGTCACGGACTTACGCATTTAATAATACGATTACCGTCGGTCGGGAATTACACCCTGCCCCGAAGATTATTTATTAATAAAGTTAATGCTAACGTTAAAATCTTATTTTGTCAAATATTAACTTCTTTTGTAAACAACGGTTAGAGTCAAATTAAATCACTTAATTCTTCAATATATCGACTATGAGCGTAACATGATTAAATAGTTAAGATAATTACACTCTTCAGAATGCTAATATTATTCATAATTACTAAAAAGTGCTAGAATTTGAGATGAGGAGTGATCATTCATATCTTGTAATTTCAATTTTCAGTAAGTACACTACTAAAAATATAGAGGAAAATTAAAATGGAACAGTCCAATAAAAAATATTTCTTTGATGAGCCAGCTTTTGATCTACATGATGGCGGATATGTACCTCTCATAGTAAATAATGCCCCGGAAATGCCTTTAAATATACCACCTATTTTAAAAGCAGATAGAGAGTCTAACAATGATATCTACTATACCGTCACTGCAAAATCAGGGAAATCGCAAATATTGCCAGGGGAAAAGACACAGACATGGGGTTATAATGCTAATTTTTTAGGTAAGACTATTATATTTCACCGCGGTCAAAAAAATCATATCACTTTGAAGAATGACCTGCCAGAATTAACTACTTTTCATTGGCATGGAGCTGATGTTAGTGGCCCTTATGTTGATGGGGGTTGTCACGCGCCTGTTTACCCAGGGGAAATCAAACATATTAATTTTACGTTGAATCAGCCCGCTGCGACATTATGGTTGCATGCTCACCCGTGTCCATCCACAGCAGAACAGGTGTGGCAAGGATTAGCTACAATGGTTATTGTTCAAGATGAGCATGAATCTCAATTATCAATACCAAGAAATTATGGAGTAGATGATATTCCAATTATTTTACAAGATAGACATTTTCACAAAGATAATCAGTTTGATTATCGTGCCGATTATGATCCTGATGGTGTTGCAGGTCCCACGGCTGTTATCAATGGAACAGTCAACCCATACTTCGATGTCACAACGCAAAAAATAAGGTTACGTTTTTTAAATGGTGCTAACCGTCGGGAATGGCGTTTGCATTTTTCCGATGATTTGCCATTTGATCAGATTGCGGGGGATTGTTCTCTATTACCCAAGCCAATCAAGCTGACAGGTTTAATGTTGAGCTGTGCTGAACGTGCAGAAGTCATTATTGATTTTAGCCAATATCATGAAGGTGATGAGGTAACCTTATATACTGATCAAGTGCCACTATTAAAGTTCCGCATTCACAATTTCGCAAAAGATACTACAAAAATTCCCGATCATTTAATTAATTTAAAGAAACCGACAGTTGAAACGTCATTACCCATTCGACATGTCGTCATGCAAGGAATGGATGAAAGTGTTGCCATAGATGACAAGAAATTTGCTATGGAACGCATTGATGCCGAGCAAATAGTTGGAGAGTATCAGTATTGGGATGTCACGAATAGTAACGAAAAACCGGGAATGGTTCACCCATTTCACATACACGGCACTCGCTTTTTAGTACTAACACGTAATGGAAAAGATCCATATCCAAATGAGAACGGTTTCAAAGACACCATTGGAGTTAACCCAGGGGAAACTGTTCGAATACTAGTTAAGTTTGATTTACCTGGTATTTATATGTATCATTGCCATATTTTAGAACATGAAGATGGTGGTATGATGGCACAAATAGAGATAGTAGATCCAAAAAAGCCGCATCAGAAGTATCAGTTAATGGATATGAATACGTTAATGAACGCGTTAGCTGAGGAGCGTGGTATTGAGTTATCTAATCTTTGGATGGCAGGTATGGAGTCGTACGAAAAAATGGGAATGAAAATGTAAGATTTTGCTAGAATACTTCCGATGAAAAATGGTTGATCAATCATATTCGCTGTTAGACTATTGGTATGTTAAGATTAAGGGAACAACATATTTTAAAAAAAACATCACTTTAACTACACTACAGTTAAAGTGATGTTTTGTTTTAAAGTCTATTTCAAAGCTATAAAGTATTTTATATTTTTCTGAAATAGTACATATTAGAGTGTTAATATATCGCCATCTTTTGGTATTTCTAACTTGCTTTCAAAACCATTTTTTTCTGCCATAGCAGCTAACTCCGTTCCTGAAGTAGTCCAGTGGTTGACAGCTTCCATGTGACTTGCAATAAGAAGTGATTGGGGGAGAGTCTCATGAATTTTAAACACATCTTGGGCATTAAGAATCAAGCGACCAACTGAAAATCCGTTTCCTCCTGAATTCATAACGACAATATCTGGTTTCAAGTCCTCAAGATTATTTTCTAGACTGTCAAACCATATTGTGTCACCGGTAAATAAAATTGATTTTTCAGAGGGTGTGCTCAAATAGAATCCCATGGTTTTACTGGTATTAAAATCATTTTCTAACATTTTTTTTACATCACTATTTTCGTAATGTTGTCCAGTTACTTTTGTGAAAGTAATATTGTGAAATTTTGTTTTCATATTCATCACACGCACGTCAGTAAAATCTGCTCTTATACTAAAAAAATGGACTATTTTTATTCAGTCCGTAAAATGAAAGTATAGGAGTATTTTTATGTCAATTCGTTATTCACAAGATTTCAAAGATTCATTGGTTAGACTTCACCAAGAAGGCCGTTCACTTAAATCATTAGCAGAAGAATTTGGTCCGTCGAAAGATTCTATTGCTATTTGGGTTAAACAAGCTACCCCAATCATGATCAAGGGTCAGTCAAAGACTTTAAAAGACGTCAAGCAACTAGAGAAGCGCCTCGCTATTTTGGAGGAAGAAAACGAAATTTTATCACGCATAGCCTGACAGGCATTGAGCGGCCATCTTACTAGCCAAAAAATAGTCCGTAATGTGGGATTGCCGCTAGTTAACCAATTTTTAGCACAAGGCTACGCGCTTGTGCGTATTTTAAGTGCACTTAAAATCAAACCTAGTACCTATTACAACTGGCGCCATTGGCAGCCCAGTCGACAAGAAAAGCGTAGAGAATCCCTGAAACCTTATATTTTAGACGTTTGGAAAACCTTTAAATTTTATGGTTATCGTCGTATTGCTGCTTATAGTCAACAAACCGACGGTCCGAAAGTATCTGAGTATATGACACTCAAATTGATGCGTGAATTAGGGATTAAATCCCGCATGCAAAAACGTCATCGCAAACCCAAAACTGTTGTGACGGTTGATCAAAAACCCAATCTGATTAGACACTTGCATGATTTGAGCGGTGTTTGGCAAACAGATATCACTTATATTCAGTTGACTAATCACAGATGGGTCTATTTAGCGACCGTTTTGGATCCTGAGAAGAGAAAAGTATTGGACTATAAAATTGGCGATACAATGACAGCCGAGCTAGCCACAAGTGCCTTACAGATGGCGTTAGATAAGCATCGAAAGCCACTCATTATTCATTCAGATATGGGGTCACAATACACGAGTGCTGAGTTTAATATTAAATGCCAAAATTATGGCTTGAAACATTCATATTCACTCAAAGGCCATCCGTACGATAATGGCCGTATGGAAGCGTTTCATTCAATATTGAAGCGTGAAGAGGTGTATCTGAAGGCATACCAAACATTAACTGAAGTCCAAGCAGCCATTGGTTGGTATATCAATTTTTATAATCGAAATCGTATCTCAAATGTTGCCTAAGTAACTGAATAAAAATAGTCCAATTTATTGACTTCTGAGCAAAAAAAGGCGCTCTGTTGCTCGTGGGGCGCTTCTGAGAGTTCTTCAGGTAAAGTGACAATCCAAGTCGCTAACGCCTTCACATCGTCTCTTTTCATGCAATAAACGTCATTTAAACGCTCATTGAAGCGTGAAAGCATATCAGAACCATCTGTCATCAGATCTTGATTCAGGTAAGTTTTCGACACATCAATTTCTTTGTTGGTGTGATGGTCAGTTTTACGTTCAAAATGAACGGCTAAACCAGGCACCGCACCACGCGTATTTTTCTTTAAATGCGCCATCAAAAATGCCTCCTCGAAAAGGTTTTTCCAAGACCAGTATAACACCGTTAAAAATCTGGTATAGCTTGTTATACCAAAATGATATTTTGGACAGGCTCTGCGAGGCGCGTCATCGACAAGCGATGCCAGTAGCGTTTCCCCTTCCTGCTGGGGAAACTGCTATTTTACAGCGCCACTTATCCGGCTTGTAAAACCTCCGGCGGGTCACGCCGTGACAGGGCAATTTATCATTGCATGATCACCTTCAGCGGGAGCATGTCATGCAGAACGCTACCCGCGTTGGGCAAGTTGGCGTCAGCTTAACCACATAAAATACAGTAAAAAAGATGAATCATATATTCAAAAAATGGATGGTTTTTTTGAGTATATGATCATTCTTGTTTACAATTACTTTGATAGTTGCTGGTTGGCTAACGTTCCACAAGGATAGATTATCACCAATGAATGCCTCTTTACGACTATTTGTTATCCAAAAGAAATTTGCGCTAAAATAATTGAATTATCTATAATTGATTGAGGGGGAATCAGATCATGAAAATATCAGAATATTGTTGCAATAATCTTGTACAAAAAAATAACATACAAATTGGGAATTATTTGCAAAGTTATTTCTAAATAAATTTAATTACTTAATTATTTTAGATCCTGATTTGAGATTTGATCACATAGTTAAATTATTGAATAGAAAGGTGCATAATGAAACATTTTAGTAATATTATTATCGGATTTGGAAAAGCGGGTAAAACACTTGCAGGCACACTTGCAAAACATGGTGAAGAAGTATTAGTTATTGAAAAAGACCCCAACATGTATGGTGGTACGTGTATAAATATTGCTTGTTTACCAACTAAAAATATGATTATCAATGCACACCGTGGCATAAGATATGAAGCTGCCTTAAAAAAGAAAAATGATCTAACTGCAAAGCTACGTAATAAAAATTATCATAAGGTGGCTGATTTAAGCGGCGTAACAGTTTTGACAGCTACTGCTGAATTTTTAGATGATCATACACTGCAAGTATCTGATAATTCAGGGCAGGAAACATTGCAAGCAGATCGAATTTTTATTAATACAGGGGCCAGACCAGTTTGGCCTAATATTGATGGATTGCTTAATAGTAAAAAGGTTTATTCATCAACAGATCTACTTGCAAAAGATAAACAATTAAAAGAGTTAGTTATTCTAGGTAGTGGTCCCATTGGATTAGAATTTGCATCAATGTATACACAATTTGGTAGCCATGTAACGATCGTTGATAAGGCACCTAAGATTTTGGGGAAATTTGAACCTGAGGTTGCTCAACAAGCTAAACATGATTTAGAAGAGGATGGGATATCCTTTTTGTTAGAAAGCCATATAACTAATGTAAATGACACGCTAAATGGTGTTACATTAACAATAAGCACACCAGAAGGAATGAAAGAAATACAGGCGGATGGACTACTAGTTGCTACAGGTCGTCGAGCTAATGTGACCGATTTGCACCTAGAACGAACCAGCATTAAAACAGGTAGTCACGGTGAAATTTTAGTCAATGATGTACTAGAAACAAATGCTAAAGATGTCTATGCTTTAGGCGATGTTACTGGTGGACCACAATTCACGTATATTTCATTAGATGATTGGCGCATTATAGCTAATAATTTGTATGGTAATAAGACACGAAGTCGTTTAAATCGACCAGTATTCGCGAACACTATTTTTTTAAATCCGGCTATTAGTAGTGTTGGAAGAACAGAGGAACAGCTCCGTGAGGCAGGCATTGATTATACAGTATTGAAAATATCTGCAGCTAGTGTGCCTAAAGCACAAGTAATTGGTAATCCAAGAGGCATTTATAAAGCATTGATAGATCCACAGAGTCATCAGATTTTGGGTACAACAATTTATGCTGAAGAATCATTTGAAACGATTAATATCATTAGCCTAGCGATGCAGAATCACCTTCCAGCTGAAGCTTTGCGCGATCAAATATACACCCATCCAACAATGACAGAGGCATTAAATGATTTGTTTGATCAAATCTAATAAATCATTTATAACAAATTAAAATAGAGATCCTCAAGGAATAAGTCCTTGAGGATTTTTATATAGAAAAGTTCGTTTTAGCTGCTTCCTCTAGTATAGTTATAGCAAGTAAGTTGGGTCTATTATATGCTCTTCTGCTAGATTTACGGACAGATTTTCTTCTGCCCTGTAAACTAATAGCATAGGAGCATTTTTTAATATGATTCGATACAAAAAAGAATTTAAGCAGTCTCTTGTTAAGATGCACAATCAAGGCCGTTCATATACTGATCTATCTTATACAAAGTGAAAAGCGCTATCCCTACTTACTGTAAGGGTAGCGCTTTTTTTGTTAGTGGTAGTTTGCAGTGTTCGGTTAATTCTTGCAATCTACCATAAGTTAATTGTTTTTTAGCAGAAAAATTAAGTATAGTAATAATGGTAAGCGTTAATCTTGCTAGTTTTATGATTTTTTAAGATAATAATGTAAGGGCGTATGGGCGTTCTAATTAAAATATAAGGGAGATTTTTTATGTGGAAAGAATTTAGAGACTTTGCCTTTAAGGGAAATGTCGTCGATCTAGCAGTGGCTGTCATTATAGGTGGTGCTTTTGGATTAATTGTAAAATCATTGGTTAATGATATTATTATGCCACTTGTGGGTATATTAATTGGAGGGATTGATATTTCTAAGATGGCTGTAAAAGTTGGAACAGCTACTGTAGCCTATGGATCATTCTTACAGACAATTATTAACTTTTTGATTATTGCTTTTTCAATATTTATAATGGTTAAAGTATTTAACAAAGTAAATAAGAAACGTGTTGAAGAAAAAGTTGTTGAAGAAACCAATACAGAAAAATATTTGAAACAAATTACAGAAATTCTTGAGAAAAAATAAATTGCAATTTTTAACATACGTACTGATACCTTATTATTTGGTGTTAGTACTTTTTATTCTTTTGGATAATTAATTTCAATAAAAAAGGCCATTCTGGGGGAATGGCCTTTTTTGAGAGAATAATTGATGAATAAAATTTATGGGAGAGAAGAGAATAGTCATCTAATTGACTATGTATTGAGTATAAAATAGCTAGATTAAATCTAGGCTAAATAATGGATGTAGTTATTATTTATTTTTTTGTTCATCAGAATACCATAGATAGTTTGAAAGTGTATCGGTTATTACACTGATTAAATCGGCTATAATTGAAAACATAAATTGCCTTTCTGTTCAAATCACAAATTCTTTGTTTTTAAGTAATTCGTCCTGTTTCTTGCCAATGGCATAGGTGTAAATTGCCATTAAGACTTTTTTCTTGTCGCGATCTTTTTCGTTTAAAGCATTATCCATTAATACTTGTAAGTTTGTTTTTTCAGCTTCCAAAAAAACTTTTCAAAAATATTTTTATCAGCCATAATTTAAGCTCCCTGTTGTCTTTAAATTAGTATCTAATCTAATTATACTAATAAGCAAAATAATCCGTCAGCAAAACGAATAAAATGAGTTTAATGCGCACTTACACATAGAAAATTCTATGGTAGTCCGTATGACCTATTTTTTAGGTCAATGCGCACTTACACTCCACCAAGAAACTGGTTGATTAATTGCTAGAAAGCAGTGTGTCAGAAGTCGCTATAGGCGACAACTTAAAAACTATCAAAAATTCTTGTTGCGAGCATACTATGTGTGGCCACACATGAGGTGAAAACATATCAATATTGATATGCTTTTGTTTGGGAAATTCCCAATCCCTTTTTGAATTAAAATCAATTTTGATAAGCGGACGGTTGATGAACGAAAAATACTAACAAACAAAACGGACGCTATAAAAGTAACCTTAGAAGAAAATTATTGAAATAGTCAACAAAAATTAAATCTGTTATATTAGTTACCGAGGCGTTAAGATTAAGCGCCGTGAAGGGAGGTGGGTCTCCTTGATACTATTAGTTAATGAATTGCAACTGCTCAACGCTGCATTATGGCAAATTTTTGTTGGCATAACGTTAATCTGGTTGCAAAAGTATTTCGACGATCGTCGTTAATGCATGTGCCTCGTCCTGCCAGACGGGGTTTTTTTGTAAAATAAAAGCTCGTCGCCTGCCAGCGATGAGCTCGAAAGGATTGGAATCTCCAAACCTATTAGTTAATGTACATATATTATAACGTAATTAGTTTGTTTTATGCAATTAACAGATATTTTAAGTCTTAATTTCAGTAATTTATAGTGTATGGTGATAGGTTTAAAATGGAAAATAGTTATGTATTATTTTTGTGCTTGTTCTAGGCGATCAACATCATTTGCTAGATCAAGGATATAATTTTCTTGCGATTTTCTGCCCCATATGAAGCCTACTAAAAATAAGCAAACCTTAGCTATAACTACAACTATAGCCGTAGTTATAGCTAATGAGCTTAACCAAAATCAATTTGATTCAACATAGTCTCACGGCTGGCTTGATCTAAACCAAGGTAAGCCAGTGTCATGGCCGCACTAGAATGATTCAATAAGTGCATGACTAAGCCAATATTATAATATTTTTACTTATTTAGAACTATTTCATAAACTTGATGGACGTCAAGTTTATATCTCCCAAAAGTTAATACACTTTAGTTGAACTAAAATTAAGGGAGAAATCATATGCAACATAATATTCTTAAATATAAAAATAAAATTATGAGTATCACTGGCTTACTCATTGCCTTAGGACTAATTTCACACTTTATTTTTGCCAATACAATAATTTTTAATAGTGCTTTTATTATAGCTTCAATATTAGGCGCTATCCCCATTTCTTTACAGGCTTATCAGGCTATGAAAGTAAAAGTAGTAAGTATTGATGTTTTAGTAACGATAGCGGTCATTGGTGCTCTCTTTATTCAAAATTATGAAGAATCAGCAATTGTTACTTTTTTATTTTTATTTGGATCATATTTAGAACAACGAACACTTAACCAAACACGATCAGCTATTAAAGAGTTGACGGAAATGGCTCCAGAAACTGCTTTTAAGCAATTGACAGGGGGACAATTTGCAGAAGTAGATATTGATGAAGTAGAAGAAGGGGATATTCTCCTAGTAAAGACTGGTGCCAAGATTCCCGTAGATGGTAGGGTAACTACTGGAAAAGGATATGTAAATGAGGCTAATATCACAGGCGAATCTTTACCTTTAAAGAAAGAAAAAGACGATGAAGTATTTGCCGGTACTATTATGGACAATGGTACTATTCAAATAGTGGCTGATAGAGTAGGGGAAGATTCTACATTTGGAAAAATTATTGAGTTGGTAGAAGAAGCACAGGATTCTAAATCAGAAGCAGAACGATTCATTGACCAGTTTTCTCGCTGGTATACACCTGCAGTACTTACAATTGGGCTGTTGGTTTGGGTATTAACCAAAGATACAGAACTTGCGATTACTGTATTAGTACTTGGTTGCCCAGGAGCCTTGGTAATTGGTGTACCTGTTTCAAATGTTGCGGGGATAGGAAATGGCGCAAAAAATGGTATTTTATTTAAAGGTTCTGAAGTGATTAGTCATTTTGCCAATGCAGATACAGTGTTATTCGATAAAACAGGTACCTTAACTGAAGGAAAGCCTGAAGTGAGCGATATTATTTATTATGGAAATAATCAGGAGGAGGATTTATCTCTATTGCTTTCAGTTGAAAGTGAGTCTGATCATCCATTAGCTGTCGCTATTGTAAATAAATTAGCACAATATAAAGTAAGGCCTATAGAAAATACACAGGTTGTAAAAGGTGGGGGCGTAATTGCTCACGTAGATGGGCACATTGTTTCAGTAGGGAATAAAACCTTAATGAAACAAGAAAGTATACCGCTATCTGATGATGTTCTTAAAAAATTGAATAAATTAGAAAGAACCGGTAATTCAATTGTATTAACGGCAGTTGATCATAAGTTAATCATGTTAATGGGTATCCGCGACAAAGTTCGACCAGGTGTTAAGCAGGACTTACAAAAATTAAAATCACTTGGTATTAAAAATCTCATTGTATTATCAGGTGATAACCAAGGTACAGTTAATTCAGTTAAAAAGGAACTAGGTTTAACCGAAGCCCATGGTGATATGCTACCAGAGGACAAGCAAGCATTTCTAAAAAGACGACAGGACTCAGGTGAAATAGTTGTTTTTATCGGTGACGGCGTTAATGACAGTCCCTCTCTGGCTACTGCAGAGGTAGGTATAGCTATGGGGAATGGAACAGATGTCGCAATTGAAAGTTCAGATATTGTCTTAATGAATTCTAACTTTAACCGCCTTCCTCATGCTTTAGGCCTAGCAAAAGGAACATATGCGAATATGCGACAAAATATTCTAATTGCTGTTGGAGTCGTAATAATACTATTGGTTAGTTTAATATTTAGTGAATGGATGTCCATGTCAATTGGGATGTTGGTTCATGAGGCCAGTATTTTAGTAGTTATTTTAAATGCAATGAGATTAAGAGGTTATCAATTAAGATAATTGATCTATATCAAGTATTTTAAAAAGAATGGCCTATATAATTTATTTAAAGGAGTGATAGATATGACTAAAGCAACATTAAAATTAGAAACATTAACTTGTCCATCATGTTTACAAAAAATCGAACGTGGTTTAAAACAAACTGCCGGTGTAAAAAAAGATTCTGTAAAAGTACTTTTCAATGCAAGTAAGGTAAAAGTGGATTTTGATGAAAATCAGGTCAATTTGAATACAATTGAAAAAGCAATTGAAGACTTAGGATACCCAGTAATTAGTTCAAAAGTAAAGGAAGGTGCATAAAATGACAACGATAAATGAAAGGCAAGAAAAATTAGCTGCCGAACAAGCATATAAAGAACACATTCATCATACTAAGATTAATTCTGCAGCTGTTACAGATCATATACTTGCTAATATTCATACATTACATGTAAAATTACATCAATATCATTGGTATGTAAAAGGCAAAAATTTCTATGCATTGCATAATGTTTTTGAAAATTTATATAACGAGAATGAGGCATGGTTTGATAAAATTGCAGAACGTTTACTAGCTTCAGGATTTAAGCCAGCATCAACAACTACTGAATTTCAAGAATTTACAACGATTTCTGAAGATTCTTCGGAAAAATATTACACTGCTGATGAGATGGTCCTACAGATAGTAGAAGATTTTAGATCTAATCGTGAATTTACTATTCGTGCAATTCGCTTAGCACAAGAAGAAGGAAATGATGCTTTGGAAGATTCACTAATTAGTTATAAAGCTTATTTAGACGTAAATATTTGGCAACTTCAAGCATTTATTAATAAGGATGCCTTAGAAGACGATGACTATATAGATAACGATTAATTAGGAGAAAAACGGTATGGCATACCATAATCATCATAGTCATGTAGATTGTATACGTTTAGTGCCGATTTTCAATCATCTCAATGATGAACAAATGCATCTAATTGCTCAATCAGCGAATGAAGTACAATACGTAAAGAATGAGCTATTATTTAGGTTTGGTGATAAAGATGACACATTATATATCATAAACAATGGACGTGTACGTATTTATAGCCTAAGTGAGTCTGGTCGTGAGCAAACCATACGTATCCTACATCCGGGTGATTTTATGGGGGAAGTTGCTGTTTTACAGACTGAAGGTTATCATTCGAATTATGCTGAAGCAATATCGGAAACAAGTATTTGTAGGATTCATAAAAAGGATTTAGATCAATATTTAGATCGCTATCCAGAAATCATGCGACGAATATTATCGGATATTACAAAACGGCTACAGTTATCAGAAAAACAAACTGTGCAAGTCAGTACTGAACCTGTTGAAGCTCGAATTATTGATTTTCTATCAGAAAATGTTGAAGATGAAAAAAACCATACTTATGTGACTTTACCCATGTCAAAAAAAGATTTGGCTACTTACCTGGGGACAACTCCAGAAACAATAAGCCGTAAGTTCTCATCATTGGAAGAGAGAGGTCTAATTAAACGGCACACCCAAAAATGTGTTGAGATATTTGATTTAGATGAATTATTATTTGTATCAAGTTAAGTCGATTTATACTTAAAAATAAGGATATCGTTTTAAATGATGAACATGGCGGTACACAGTTCATCGTCACTAACCTAAGTCCTCCACAAAAAGACATCGTCCGTGTTTACCGCAAGCGTGCGGCGATTGAAGATATTATTCGCGAGCTTAAAGGTGGATTTGCCTTTGGCAAAACTGATAGCAGTTCATTTTTCGCCAACAAAGCGCGCATGTGGATCTCAGTAATTGCATCAAACTTGATGCGGTTGATGAAGAGTATTGCGTTGGACGACCAACAACAATCGTGGACAATCAATACCTTTCGAGACCGTTTGTTAAAAATCGGTGGACGTGTGTCACTAAGCACGCCCGCAAGGTGATTTTGACGTTAGATAGCCGCATCCAAGAACAATTCGATGGTCTGTTCTGGCGAGCTTGGGAACGACTAAATGCTTTGTGGCAATAAAACAACGAAGTAGATTTTCAAAAAAATAGCAAAATCTGGCTGGTTTTAGTGTTCCTATTTTTCTCAAAAAACGCTCAATCGAAAAAACACCCTGAAACTGTGCCAAGGTACTGGCAGTTTCAAGGTGTTTTATCGTATTTTACTGATTTAGCTGTGGTTAAAAATTTAGTGCATGAATAATCCGGGTTTTATTTGTTTCGTTTTTGAAACATTTTTAATCCGATGTGAAATTACCGATAATTGGTCACTTTTTTCTTATATATTGGTTTTATCACCACTGAGAGAAACTGGAGAAAATAAATGAAAAAACACGTTTCAGCCATCGTCTACGGTGGCTTAGATGGCATTATCACGACGTTCGCAGTCGTTGCTGGATCGGTCGGTGGTAACGTTTCAAACATCGTTATCATCATTTTGGGATTCTCAAACTTATTAGCCGATGGCTTTTCAATGGGGGCCGGCGCCTACCTGTCAGCAACATCGGATAACAATCAATCAAAAAGTAAAGCATTGGCAGCTGGTATCGCGACATTCATTTCGTTTAACGTCTTCGGTTTAATTCCACTAGGTGCCTACTTAATTACAAATGCGCTCATTCACGACAAAGCCATCGCCTTTCCAATCGCCTTTGTCATCGTCGGTGTCTCTTTGGCGTTGCTAGGCTGGGTGAAGGCCAACCTGTCAGAGCAGAAAGTAAGAACAGAAATTCTACGCACACTTTCTGTCGGGTACGTCGCTGCAATTGTTGCTTATGGCGTTGGTATCTTACTGAATTATTATTTGTAGACAAAAAAACACCTTGAATATTCAAGACGTTTTTCTTTTTAGATATTTAGTTATATGGTAATCAGTTATAGATTATTTAAGTCAAACAATCCTCGATGCTTAGCTTCTTCTTTAGCTGCGTTCATTAAATCAGCAGAGTATAGCGCATCAGGGTGCTTGCCTGTCGATTCGTTAGAAATAATCCGGGTAAAATTTTAAATCATATTTTTAGAACACCTTTAATTGAGTCGACCTGTAATAGCTAACCATGTATACAAAGAAACGATATGTTATATTACGTCATCGAAAATGGTGTCCTTAGGGAGTTACTTTTAGTGGTTACCAACACGCCTGCTGACAAAAAACACTTTTTTGTAAAGAAAACCCCAAACAGGTGAGTAAATCTGTTCGGGGATATCTAGAAAGACGCTCTATGGTCGAGAAAAGTGAGATGGTGTAGAACTTAATACCCGGATTATTCATCAAGACAAACAAAAACCCGCTGAAACAGCAAGTTAATACCGTTTCAGCGGGTTTTGCGCTTTCACCCGTTGGGTGAAAACCATAGGAGCTCTTTGTTATGATATTTTGTTAGTGAAAAACAAACCAAATACTCAAAAATTGGAGCGTCTAAAATTATGACTCAAAAAGTATTACCTAGCAACCCTTTAGTTGCAGTTTCAGACAATGGGGCACCAATTACCTCGGATGGTGGCAACGTGTAATGATGTTGTCTAATTGTGCCTTAGTAATCCTAGTCATTAAAAATACCTCCATAGTGGCGTCAAAATGAACAAATACGTGCTAATTTAGGGAGATTAGTTGGCGTTATTACCCAAAATCAATTTGATCTAACATTGTTTCGCGACTTGCTTGATCTAACCCCAGATAAGTAAGCGTCATAGCCTCACTCGAATGATTCAATAAGTGCATGACTAAACCAATATTGTAGTTTGATTGCGTATAAACGCGATAGGCGCCTGTTTTACGCATGGTATGTGTGCCCAGATAGTTGATGCCTAAGAGATCACCAACGCGTGCCATCACCTTATAAAACTGCTTCTCAGTAATATGACGGTCTGGATGGGCCGTTGAGGGAAATAACCAGTCTGAATTGATATTCTGTTGGACTAGCCAATCATGATATTGCAACAAGTCTTGTTGCACGGGCTTTAAATATAGTGTATTTGCTTTACCGGTCTTTTTATCATGAATAAAGGCCGTGTGTTTAACAGAGCCATCTGGATTATAGACATCGGATTTCTTTAACGTCATCACATCACTCACCCGCAGCAGGGTGGCTTTGCCAACTTGAAAGATGGTGTAGTTACGGCGACCTGCCCGAAAACTATCTAGTAAGGTGTCTTGCACCATTTTTAAGACGTTAGAGTCTTTGATTGGGAGTACGATTTGTTGCATATCTATTTAACCTCAATAATAGAACAGTCCTTGCCTATAATTGGTTCACTTTTGTCAATGAATGACCAATTATTTTTATCGTAGTGGTAGATTGTAAAATTAATCCGAACGCTGTTCGGACAAAAAAGATCAGTTTCCATCATAAAGGACTCCCCGCGGGACTGCAATCAGGAGTCATTACTTCAACTGTTTTTGTTCATTATAGAAATTACGGTAAGCTAAATAGCACGCAATGATTGACCCCAAACTAGTCGCTGATAAGAGCATGAACGTGACCATAATTTGATACCTAATGGCCCGTACTGGATCGACCCCTGCAAAGATCAAACCGGACATCATCCCTGGCAGACTGACTAGACCCACAGTCTTTGCCGAATCAATGGTTGGTGACATCCCCGTACGAATCGCCTCACGCACGATGGCAATCGAAGCATCAAGTAGACCAGCCCCTAACGCCAACCGTTCAAGCACACCTTGCCGCTGGTCATGAAACTGACTATTGAGGCTGCGATAAGCCAGCCCAATTGCGACCATTGAATTCGACGCAATCATACCAGAAATGGGAATCATTTGCGATGGCACAAACTTAATCGCACCAGATAGCACGAGGACGCCGAGTGTTACCCCCGTACTAACAAAAATGGCTAATAACGAAATGGCTAATGCATGGTCAATCCCCGGCCCCCGTTTTTTCGCATTCCAAGCCGCATTGAAGATAATGAAGCCTATCATCGCCAGCGTTAGCCACAAATTGTTGACTCGGAAAATATACTTTAGCAAGTAACCCACGATAAATAGTTGTACAACAGCCCGCACGACACCAATGACGATGTCCCTATCCAAGCCAAGTTTCTGCCACAAACTAATTCCTAACGCGACGAGCACTAACATTGCCGCCAAAAATAGCGACGTATTATTAACTGCTAAATTCATGCGTGTACCTCCAATCTGCCAGCAACCACTTTCGCTAATTGATCTGCCGCAGCAATCTCTGTCGCGTCATGAGTAATCATGATCGTTGTCACGTGATCCTGCTCATTTAACTGTCGTAACCAGGCGTGCACGATTTGCTTATTATTTTCATCCAAACCAGCTGTCACCTCATCTAATAACAACACTTTTGGTAAGAATAAGATGTTGCGAATCAGCGCGACCCGCTGCCGTTCACCACCGGAAAGCTCGATAATCGGCTGATGCAGGGTTCGTTCGGACAGCCCAACATTATTTAACGCCGTTACCACTCGTTGCGTATCCATGACTTGCTTACGAATTTGGTACGGGAAAGCTAAGTTATCTGCCACCGTCTCACCAAATAACGTCGGTTGTTGGAAACAATATGAGACTTGCCGCCGATACATGATTGGATCATAACTTTCAATCGGCTGCCCATCAAAAATCAAGGTCCCACTTGTTTTAGAAATCATGGCCGCAATGATCCGTAATAACGTACTTTTCCCACCACCGGATGGTCCCGTCAATGTAATATGAGCCCCAGCTGGAATCTGCCAATCAACATCATGTAAAATATGTTGATCAGCGATTTGATAATTAACTTTTTCTAAACTAATCAATGAATTCATATGCCCACCCCCGATCGCACAATGATCGGCGCCGACAACAGCCGGATGAAAAAGTGCTCAGAAGTCAATAAATCGGACTTATCTGTTTGATGTATTAATACACGAACCTGTGTAGCCATTGGCAAAGACATATGAATCATACCTGAGTCAAAGTGTTCCGTATAACTACGGAGGAGTTCTAATTGAACTTTTAATTTATCATTATTTTCCTTGATCGATCGTTTTTGTCTAGACATACGTTTTCTCCTATCTAGGGAGTATTATATCATTTTATAAAAAAACAACCCCCGTTATCTAAATATTAAGATAATGGGGGCTGTTTTAATAGTCTTTCCTAGGGGTCATTATATAAATAGACCCCATATTACTCTTGGATTTCAAATTCTGGTAATTCATCAATTAATTCAAGGGTTCGCATACTTACTGTAATAACAGATTGCTCATAAGTCAATAACTTGGAATATTTTTTAGTATAAGATCAGTAACTTCGTGTATTAACTTTTCATACTCTGATAAAAATCATATAATGCGATTAAAACAACCCAAAGACTCTGTCCGCCTATTTTTCCTGATGTCTTGTTTAAAAATCTCCTGAGATGTTCCAAGAGTGAGTTGAAAAGATTCGATGAAACTAACTCGTTCTAAAATTACTTCTTAAAATTTATAGATCATTATTGAATTTTTTAACCAAACTAACTTGTTTAAGTCTATTTTCTCCCCAGTCGTTTAAAGCAATTACAATTGGAATCAATGTTTGCCCTATATCGGTTAGTTGATATTCAGTGTGATGTACTTTACCAGATAAGTATTCTCGTTTAGACACAATTTGGTCACCAATTAGCTCATTTAACTGATTTGATAAAACTTTTTTACTGATACCCTTCAAACGCTTCATAAAATATGAAAAACCTTGTGGCCCATCATTTATTAAAATCCATAATATTAATAATTTATGTTTACCACTGAACATCGATACTGTAAATTCTTTAGTACAATCAAAATCCCCATTGTTAAGTTTTTTAATAACAGCATTTCGAAAATGATCTGACATAATCCGACTCCCTTTGTTAGTATTTAAGTCAAACAGGTTACTTTAAAGTGCCCTCTATTAAATTTTACCAGTAAGTTCGATAATATATATATATTTATCTTAGTAAACGAAAGGTGTTAATGTGTTATGAAATTACAGTTAGCAATTGATTTAGAAGATGTCCAAGGAGCCATTGAATTAATTCAAAAGACAAAAGACAGTATTGATATTTTTGAATATGGAACGCCTTTAGTAATTAATTTTGGGCTTGAAGGACTTAAAAAAATCCGTAAAGAATTCCCAGATATTACGTTACTTGCTGATTTGAAAATCATGGACGTTGCTTCATATGAAGTAAATCAAGCATTTGATTATGGTGCCGATATTACAACAATTTTAGGGGTCGCCGAGAATCAATCAATTAAGGATGCCGTAAAAGCAGCTCATGAAGCTGGTAAAGAGTTATTAGTTGATATGATTGGAGTTCAAGATATTGAAACCCGCTCTCGTGAAATTGATTCCTTCGGTGCAGATTACATCGGTACTCATACGGGATATGATCTACAAGCATTGGGTCAAGATCCTTTTGAAACTTTTAATATCATTAAGAAAAACGTTTCAAATACCAAAACCGCGATTGCCGGAGGAATTAAACTAACGGCAGCTGAAGAAATCAAGTCGGCTAATCCAGATATATTAATTATTGGTGGAGCAATTTCTACTGTAGATGATCCAGCGGCAGCGGCGGCAGAATTCAAAAAGATTCTAAGCTAAAGAGGAGACTATTATGAATTGGGAAAATATACTAAATGAACTAAATAATAATTCAGATAATACGATTCCCAATGAGCTCTTAGTCATTATAAATGAATCTAATAGGCTTTTTTTAGCAGGATCTGGACGTTCAGGTTTAGCATTAAAGGCCTTTGCCATGCGCCTCGCACAAATAGGAAAGGATGTCTTTTTTGTAGGAGAGACGACTACACCTGCTATTACCGATAAAGACTTACTAATTATTGCATCTTCATCTGGAGAAACTAGTCAATTAATTAGATATGCTGATATTTCTAAAAATATCGGAGCTAAAATTTGGCTATGGAGCACCAATAATAATAATACAATCTTTAGTAAGTCTGACTACGTTACGCTACTTGCCGGTAAAAGTAAATTTACTAAAAGTAGTATCACAAAACAACCGATGGGAAGTCTATTCGAACAATCAGTTTGGCTATATGGCGATTTGTTTGTAATCAATTATATGAATAAATTTAGTATCGGAGAATCAGACTTACAGAAGAGACATGCTAATCTTGAATGATTTTATCTTAAAATTATAAAAGCGATATATTAAGAAAGTTATTTTTCGTAGTGGAACTGGTTCTAGTTCAGACTGATAACATAAAAATAAATAAGCATAAACTAAAAACAGCATCTTATTTTGATAATTCTAGAAGATGCTGTTTTTATTGACTTATGAACAATATATAGTAGATTTGGTATTTCTTTAGTAACAAAATGTGATTATGTCGTTAAGTTATGACGCGTTCTAACACCTGCTCGTATACTGAAAATCCGGACTGCTTTATTTCTAGGGCATAATCCGAGATAATCAAGTATAGGAGTTTTTTATTATGAAAGCTAAGCGATACTCAACTGAATTTAAATCACCAATTGTTGCCTTGCACAATGAGGGCCATTCTGCTAATTCCCTAGCCAATGAATGTCATTTGGCTGTAAAACCGTCACGGGTTGGGTCAAAAAGGCTCAGATCGTTATGACTGACGTGAGTGGTAAGCCAGTGACTCGTGCCGAATTTAATGCGATGCAGAAAGAAGTTGCACGACTCTTGGTAGACTTTTATAGTTTAGTTGTGAACTAATAAATCAATATAAGTTTGATAAAGTAGCTTATAATAATTATTATACATTGGTTAGGAGGGGGAATATGAGTATTATTGATGATATAGCAGCAGATCAAATGAATATGGAGTTTACTAAAAAAGGATTAAGGCCAATATTTCACGTATCGAAAAAAGCAAAATTAGTCATTATTGGTCAAGCACCGGGATTACGAGTTCAAAACTCGGGTATAATGTGGGATGATGCATCGGGAGATCGATTAAGAGAGTGGATCGGGGTTGGTAAAGATACCTTTTATAATTCAGGAAAAATTGGCGTAATTCCCATGGACTTTTACTATCCAGGAAAAGGAAAATGGGGTGACTTACCGCCCAGACGAGGAGTAGCTAACAAATGGCACCCAAAATTATTGGAGCTTATGCCCGATGTTCAGTTAATTATATTGGTGGGATCATATGCTCAGAAATATTATCTGAATCTTGGTTATCAAAGCAAGATAACCGATGTAATAAAGAACTACAAAAATTACTTGCCTCTTTATTTTCCGATAGTTCATCCTTCACCAAGAAATAATATATGGATTAAAAAAAATCCGTGGTTTGAACAAGAGGTTGTGCCAGAATTAAAAGAGATAATTAGTAAGATTTTATCGGACTAGTTTGAAGATAATTTGGAGGAGGTTTGTAGCAGTGCTTAGTAAAAAAGAAATAAGAAAAATGACCTTGGATAAACTAAAATTATATGATTACCATAGCAAGATTACTGAAGAAGAGCGATTACAGGCAATTCTGTTTTCTAAGGCATATTGGAATAACTCTAATTCAGTGGCTGTAACTATAAGTATGGAACACGAATTGAGTACTGATGTCATTATTCAGGAGGCGTTGAGAAGCCATAAGAAAGTAGTAGTACCTAGGGTGAGTAGTGGAAAATTATTATGGTTTGACTATATAGAAAGTTTAATGAGTAAATCAAAATTCGGAATTCTAGAACCAACACAAGATGAAAATCAAGCACAAAATTTGAAGGGAATAGATCTAATGGTGGTTCCCGGTGTAGCCTTTAGCGAAGATAATTATCGGATAGGTTACGGTGCAGGTTTCTTTGACGCAACGTTGGCAGAGTATAATGGTATAACGGTTTCGCTAGTGTTGCCTCCTCAATCAATCCATAAATTTTCAAAGGATACGTGGGATAGACAGGTGAGGTATCTTATAAAATAGGATTTATGCTAAATAAACTTATAATGAATATGTTAGTTTTTCATTATGAGTTTATTTTTTTAATTACTTTATGTTAAACAATCTCATTTAGGTAATTATGATTATTCTAAAATTCTGTGTTAGCTCCTCTCAAATAGATATTTCTAGTAGCCCAGTCTATTGCTTAGAAGTCAATAAATTGGACCATTTTTATTCAGTTAATTAGGCGACATTTGAGATACGATTGCGATTATAAAAATTGATATACCAACCAATGGCTGCTTGGACCTCAGTTAATGTTTGGTATGCCTTCAAATAAACTTCTTCACGCTTCAATATTGAATGAAACGCTTCCATAAAGTCATTATCGTATGGATGTCCTTTGAGTGAATATGAATGTTTCAAGCCATAATTTTGACCCTTGGTATTAAATTCAACACTCGTGTATTGTGACCCCATATCCGAATGAACTATTAGTGGCTTTTGATGATTATCTAACGCCATCTGTAAGGCACTTGTAGCTAGTTCGGCTGTCCTTGTATTGCCAATTTTATAGCCTAATACTTTTCTCTTCTCAGGATCCAAAACGGTTGCTAAATAGGCCCATCTGTGATTAGTCAACTGAATATAAGTGATATCTGTTTGCCAAACACCGCTCAAATCATGCTAGTGCCTAATCAGATTAGTTTTTTGAGAAACCGTTACAACGGTTTTGTGTTTGCGATAACGTTTTGCATGCTTGATCTAATCCTTAATTCAAGCATCAATTTGAGTGTCATATACTCAGATATTTTCGGGCAGTCATTGGTTAGTTGACTATAAGTAGCAATACGACGATAGCCATAAAATTTAAAGGTTTTCCAAACGTCCAAAATATAAGGTTTTAGGCATTCTCTACGCTTTTCTTGTCGACTGAACTGCCAATGGTGCCAGTTGTAATAGGTACTAGGTCTGATTTTAAGTGGACTTAAAATACGCACAAGCGCGTAGCCTTGTGCTAAAAATTGATTAACTAGCGGCAATCCCACATTACGAACTATTTTTTGGCTAGTAAGATGGCCGCTCAATGCTTGTCAGGCTATGCGTGATAAAATTTCGTTTTCTTCCTCCAAAATAGTGAGGCGCTTCTCTAGTTGCTTGACGTATTTTAAAGTCTTTGACTGACCCTTGATCAAGATTGGAGTAGCTTGTTTAACCCAAATATCCATAGGATCGTTCGACGGTCCGAATCCTTCTGCTAGTGATTTAAGTGAACGGCCTTCTTGGTGAAGTTTAACCAAGAAACCTTTGACATCTTGTGAATAACGGACTGAATAAAGATAGTCCATTTTTTAGTATATTAGCATCGGATTATGCCCTAGAAATAAAGCAGTCCTGATTTTCAGTATACGAGCATTGTAAATCTAGGTAAAATTGGTTGATTATAATAAAGTGTGAGTCTGGTATAAGCGTTTGTCCATGTTACTGAACTGATATCATATATGCATATCAATTGGAAGACGTATATTTTTGTCATCTGCCATTAATTTAATATAATTAATCTTGAATAAACAATTTTTTAATGTATTGTACTGTTCTAACAGAAATATTGAAAGCTTCTGCTGTAGATTTTATTGTGTGTGTTTGAGAATACTCAAAGATAGCTGTGTTTCGGCTATCTTTTTTTCTTTTGGGTCTACCTTCTTTATAGTTGGGATTGTGTTGCCTTGCAAATATCTTACCAGCCTGCGTACGTTCGATAATCATGTCGCGTTCCATTTCCGCAACCGAAAGTAAAGTTCTTACAATCATGCGACCCATTGGGGTATTGTCAATTGTTCCTAAGTTTAGAACTTTAATCACAATTTTTTGTTTCAGAAGATCATCAATTAAATTTAATGCTTCACGTGTATTTCGAGCAAAGCGATCTAACTTGGTGACGATCAATGTGTCATTAGGTTCAATTAGATTGACAAGTTTTTTAAACTGTGGTCGTGATGTAGTTGTACCTGAATATTTTTCACTGAAAATCATTTCAGCCCCGGCATTTTTCAAAGTCTCTTTTTGTTCATATAAAGATTGTCCAGCTGTTGAAACCCGTGCATAACCATAAACTGTCATTTTATACCTCTTTAAAATTGCATAACTAAGTTGCAGTATATAAAGCCAAGTATAGCATGACTTTGAAAAAGTGCAAACTACTCAAAAGTTTATTGCACTAATAACTGTAAAGCTGTCATATTTTTTTGTGAAGATTAGGTTATGATATAATTTTATTTGCAAGCAAGTTAAGGACTGGTGGAATCTGATAGTTGGGGGTGACGCTTATTGTTGAAACTCAAGGCTACCTGAAAGGATAACACCAAATGGTCTGTTAGACCGCGGTAATTGTGTTGATCACATTTCTGGTTGTTTTAGCTACGAAAGTAGTCGAACTACTAAAAGAAATTAACAAGTCTAAAAAATAGGTAAACAAAAACCCCTTAACTTTGGCCGGTTCTAGGGGTTTTCGTGAAATGACTATTTTAGTTTATTAACAAAATAACAACTACCAACGCTGAAGCACGCTTGTGACTTAAAAGGTCATGTACCTAACATGGGTCTTTTTGTTTATATTTATATTATACCACTTTCACTGTTTTTGCCAATTATTTCTATTTCATAGATCATTTTGCTTGTTTTTATTTAGCATTTTTAAACTAATTTTCAGGTGTGTTGTTTAATAATCCATTAATACTAAATGGGGTTAGTAATGAAATGGTCGTACTAAGCGATACTTCATCGGGTGTATGGCGTTCTTGATATATTAAGTATACGAAATTCGGAATCTTATTTGATATTGTTGACTCAACGTATATACGTTGCTTAAGGGCGGTATTGTCATCAGAAAGCGTTATATTTGCAATTTTTGGTGCTAAGTTATTTTCAATGTTATCTATTTTGTAGCCATTTTCCGCAAGAATCATTTTTTTAAAAAAACGAATTCCTTACTTGCAATGCAGTCTTTGTTTGATAGGTTTGAATAACATTTTGTGTTTTCAAATTGTACTGAACTGATCATAATTATCTCTTTTCTATTTTCATGTAGTATCCCAATTTAGGTTGGTATAACGTGCATTTTAGATACATGATGATATCAGTAAATTATTTTCCACATCTGTAATTTTTACTTTTGAAGAGACACTATAAAATATAAATATTTGATTTTTATACTTTTTAAAGTGTTAACAAGTATTGTTTAGGAGAAAACATGAAATATTTAAAAGATAGTACCCTGCTGACTAGTTGTCTTGTAGTATTTTTTGGTGGGTCATTAGGTAGCTTGTTCAGGCTACTAATTACCGAAATTCCACATATTGGGAGTAGTCCTTGGGCTATAGTAGTCATCAATGTTTTAGGATCATTCTTCCTTGCTTATATCGGAGCAGTCATTCCTGACAGCTATGACTATTCTTTAATTTTAAAAAATTTTATAGGGACGGGTATCATGGGTGGCTTTACAACATTCAGCACATTTATACTTCAAATTAATCAATTAGGTAGAGAAAATTTTTTAATTAGTATTATTTATACATTAATTAGTTTTATACTGGCTTACATTGCAGTTGTTTTTGGGAAAAATGTAGGAAAAAATCGGAGATTAAATCAGTGAATTTTTTTAACTTTTATTTGTATTTCTGTTTAGCTGCTGGGCTAGGTGCTGTTATTCGATATCTAGTTATAAGTTTTATGCCAAGGATTACAAATTTTTTCACAGGTGTTTTTTATGTTAATATTATTGGTGCTTTTTTGATGGGTGTATTATCAGTTAATATGAACAGCAACGTCTGGCATATTATTATTGGAACGGGTTTTATTGGCGGCCTGACGACATTCAGCACCATGATGACACAGGGAGAGCAGTTTAATAGTTTTAAACGGAGTATGGTATATTTTGCATTGACATTAGTCTTAGGAATTTTTTTATTTATTGTAGCTATACACATACACGTTTAACGAAATACTTTGAATGTGAAACACGCAGTTTTAAATGTCTTTGATGTTTTGTTAATACATACACAAAACGAATTCGCTTGATTCTGTTTTAATCAAAGAATGAGAATATATAAAGAAAATCGTTAAATTTTTCTGTATTTGGAATCAACCCCCTTTTTGTTGTAAACTGATTTTATGTTTAAAAAAAGAATTAGACTCAATACATCAAAGCTGTCAGTAGTATTATATGGCACACTTATAGGTTTTTTAACAGGAATAGTTGTTAGTGTCTTCCGCTGGACAATTGAAAAATTGCTTCAATTTGTGCAAACGCTGTATCTCGATATTTCACATGGCAATATAGCGTTAATATTTTTAGTGATAACTGCTAATTTAATTTGTTTTTTAATTGTTTCATGGATGTTAAACAAAGAACCTAATATATCCGGTTCCGGCATTCCACAGGTTGAAGGTCTATTATTGGGTGAACTAAAAATAAACTGGTGGTCGACATTGTGGCGGAAATTTATATCAGGAATTTTGGCTATTGGTAGTGGTTTAATGCTGGGGCGGGAAGGTCCTTCAATTCAACTGGGTGCATCAATTGGTCAGGGTGTGGCATCATATAAACGTCTTAGTCATAATCAATCGAAAGGGCTTATAGCCAGTGGTGCCGCTGCAGGTTTATCATCTGCATTTAATGCACCTTTAGCCGGCGTTATGTTTGTATTGGAGGAAGTCTATCACAGTATTTCTCCCTTTGTCTGGGTTGGTGCATTGACAGGCGCAAGCGTTTCGGATTTTGTCTCTACGGTTTTGTTTGGCCAAACACCAGTTTTATCTATTGGACACTTAAGCGTTTTCCCGGTACAGTTATATGGTTTATTGTTGGTATTTGGTATTATATTAGGCTTATTTGGCTTTTTATATCAAAAATTTTTACTATTCAGCTTAAATTGTTACAGTAAAATTAGGGTTCCTAAATATTTATACGGTATCGTGCCGTTTATCTTGGTGATACCGATTGGAATTTTATGGCCAAATCTTTTAGGTGGGGGAAATAATTTAATTTTATCACTGAAAGAAGCACCTATGACAATGAAAATGATCATCGTAATTTTGTTAGTTCGATTTGTTTTCTCAATGATTAGTTACGGTTCCGGTCTGCCAGGGGGAATATTTTTACCTATTTTGACTCTAGGTGCACTAAGTGGCGCATTGATGGCTCATATATTTGTCTATTTACATCTCATGAGTGCAAATTATGCTTTAAACTTTATTGTGATCGGTATGGCAGGTTATTTCGCATGTATTGGTAAAGCACCATTTACTGCAATTATTCTTATCTTTGAGATGGTTGGGAGTGTGACCCACATTTTACCTTTAGCACTTGTAAGTTTAGTAGCCTACTTAGTAGTTGATCTATTAAATGGTGCACCAATATATGAATCTTTATTAGAACGTTTGTTGAAAAGAAAACCAGCGCATCTAGCGATGTCCTCCATGATAACTATGGAAGTCACTGTTCTTGCTGGTGGTATGCTAGAAGATCAACAAATAAGAGACTTACAACTGGAATCAAATAGTTTGATTACACTGGTCAGAAGATCTGAAAATGTACTGATTCCCAAAGGAGACTTAGTATTACGTGCTGGTGATATTATTTATATTAGAATGAACCAAAAAGATGCAAAAATTACTAGAAATCAACTATCACTTAACAACTAAATAAATTTCAAAAACACGATTTTAGAGTTTTTGCGTCGAAAAGATAAATTCGTTATCAATTAAATTACAATTACAGAAATAATTACCAGGAGATTCTTTTTTACAAATAATTGGAACCAGCTTTAGTTTCAAATTCAATTGAGATAACATCGCTTTATCGTAATTTAGAGTGTTTTGATTGAGTGAGCACATCGTAATAGTGAAATTATATTCAACATAATTGTATCAAAATAAAAATTTGCCTAAGAAGAGGTGGAGTATGATGATATAAAAATTAGTTTTGTACTAACCATCAGCTTTTTTTGGTGTAAGTTCTTTGTTTAAACAATTTCTATATATTCCTTTTTTGCTAATAAAAAATCATATTTTTTTAATTAGAGACAGAAAATGTCTTTTTAAAAATTATATCGTAGGATCAGGACATAATATATAGCGAAATTTGATTTGAATAATAAAACTATGGTATATTTAACTTAATTTAATTTAAACGGTTGGGCGCAAGCTTCAAGAATTGTTAGTCGGGGAACTAGCATTTTTTGGAGCTTTTTAAATATTAGGAGAAATA